>CAZAEP010000100.1:0-9046 GCA_964484045.1 uncultured Sphingomonadales bacterium | reverse complement strand
TTTGAGGCGCCTCAGCTCGGCCAGCATCTCGGCCCGGCGCACGACCGGGATCGGGATCTCGCGGGCGGCGGCCACTTCGGGATTGTCGGCCCCGATCGCCGAGGAGACGACGATCACGCCGGCACCGCGGACGTTCTCTGCCGCGTGACCGATGGCGACGGGAATGCCGAGCCTGCGCAGGCGCTCGATATTGGGCGATTGGGCAAGGTCGGAGCCCTGCACCTTGTAGCCAAGATTGTGCATCACCTCGGCGATCCCCGACATGCCGATGCCGCCGATGCCGACGAAGTGGATGACCCCGATATCGAAAGGCAGCGCGCTCATCGGACCACCTCGCATCCGACACCGAACAAGGCTGTGACGCCCTTCCGTTCATCCTTCGACGGGCTCAGGACGAATGGATTTTCTTGCAGGACTTCCGTCCGTTCGCCTTGGGGGGGCTCGGAGGACCGTCTCGAAGGGCGCGCCCGCCGCGCATCCTGCGACCCGCCCGGGACGGACGAGGCACGGGCCTGCGCCACGCGTTCCACCAGATCGGCAAGCGCCGCGGCGGCGTCCGGACGCCCGAGCCGGCGCGCGGCGGTGGCGGCTTCGGCCAGGCGCGCGGGGGCGAGCAGAAGCGCATGCAGGCGTTTTGCGAGCTCGCGCGGCGTGAAGTCGGCCTCCGCGATCACCCAGGCGCCGCCGGCGTCGGCCAGTGCCCGTGCATTGACCGTCTGATGATCGTCGGTGGCGATGGCGAGCGGGACGAGGATCGCCGGTCGACCCGCAGCCGTGAGCTCGGCAATGGTGGACGCGCCGGCGCGGGCGATGACGAGATGGCTCAGCGCCAGACGGTCGGGCAGATCGGCGAAATAGGGCGCAAGCTCGGCCGTGATGCCGGCCGCGCGATAGCGTGCGAGAACCCGCTCGAGGTCCGCATTGCGGCATTGCTGCGTCACGGCAAGGCGCGATGTCAGGGCCGGCGGCAGCAGCGCGAGGGCGTCGGGCACGACGTCCGCGAGGATGCGGGCGCCGAGGCTGCCGCCGACGACGAGAAGGCGAATGGCACAGTCTTCATCGAGCGTCGGACAGGGCTCTTGCGCGATCGCCGCCACCACCGCACGCACCGGATTGCCGGTGAGGACCGCCTTGCGCCTCGCATCGGCCGGCACCTGTGCGGTATCGGGGAAGGAGAGCGCGAGCGCCCTGCAGGCGCGAACGAGCAGTCGGTTGGCGCGGCCGAGCACCGCATTCTGCTCGTGCAGACAGATGGGGATGCCGAGACTCGCGGCGGCGAGTCCGGCGGCGAGGCTCGGATAGCCGCCGAAACCGACGAGCGCATCCGGCGCGGTCTGCTTCAGGAGACCGCGCGCCCGCCGCGTGTTCAGGAGAATGCGCACGCTCGCGCCGAGCTTCTGCATCGCGTTGCCGCTCATGCGGCCGCTGTCGAGAAGGTGCGTCTCGACATCCTCGAAGAGACCGGGCAGGGCGGTACCGCGCGGGTCGGTGACGAGCAGCGTCGCGTGACCGCGACGGCGGAGTTCGCGGTCGAGTGCGTGCGCCGGCACCATGTGACCGCCCGTGCCGCCGGCGGCGAGCGCGATGCGCAGAGCCGTGCCGCCGCTCATGCCCACCTCCTTATCGTGAAGCGTGAGCGCCCCTCGAAGCGGTTGCGCCGGGTCAGGGCCAGCACCATCCCCATGGTGATTCCGAGCGCCAGCATCGACGAGCCGCCATAGGAGATGAAGGGCAGCGTCATGCCCTTCGACGGCAGGAGCGCCAGATTGACCCCGATATTGATCAGCGCCTGAAAGCCGAAGACGGCGAGCAGGCCGCTTGTCGCCAGCACGCGGAAAGGATCGTCGTCCGTGCCGAGGCGCATCAGGCCGCGCACCACGATGACGGCGAACAGGGCGATGATGGCGAGACAGGCGAGGGCGCCGAATTCCTCCCCGGCGACGGCGAAGATATAGTCGGTATGGGCCTCGGGCAGATGCTTCTTGATCGCCCCTTCGCCGGGGCCGCGGCCGAAGAGTCCGCCGGCGCGGAAGGCGGTGAGCGCACGATCGACCTGCCAGGTGTCGCCGCTCGCCGGATCGAGGAAGCGCGTGATCCGTTCCGCGACATGGGGCAGAAGGACATAGGCGGCACCGACGCCGAGGACGGACGCGGCGCCGAGGGCCGCGATCCACAGGCCCGGCAGACCGGCGAGAACGAGCTGCAGCGCGAAGGTGGCGCCGATGAGCACGGTCTGCCCGAAGTCCGGCTGCAGCAGGAGAAGAACGGCGGCGACGGCGACGAGACCCGCCGCGATGCCGCGTCCCGCGATGCCGGATTCCTCCATTCCGGCGGCGAGCAGCCAGGCGCAGGTGACCGCCAGTGCGGGTTTGAGAAACTCCGAAGGCTGTATCGAGAGACCGCCGAGATCGAGCCAGCGCGTGGCGCCGTTGTAGTCTTCGTCGGCGAACAGGGTTGCCGCCGTCGCCAAGAGACTCATGCCGAGGAGAATCAGGGCGAAACGGCGCACCGTGCGCGCCGGCAGGAGCGACAGCCCGACCATCGCGACGAGCGCCAGAAGAGCGTAGATCACCTGACGTTCGGCAAAATAGAAGGCCGGCAGACCGAGCCGCGTGGCGGCGCTCGTTCCCGCTGCGAAGCCGAGAATGACGCCTGCCGCGAGCAGCATGAGAAGGGCGAGCAGAAGCCAGCGGTCGACGGTCCACCACCAGCGCGAAAGCACACTGTCGTCGGCGCGGGAGAAGATCATCATGCCGCATCTCCCGTGTCGAGCGCCGTTACCGCCTTGCGGAAGGCCTCGCCGCGGGCTTCGAAATCGGTGAACTGATCGAAGCTCGCCGAGGCCGGCGAGAAGAGGACGACCTCGCCCGGCTCGGCGTCGGCGGCGGCGCATGTGACCGCACGCGCGACGGTGCCGCAACGGCGACAGGGGACGCGGCCTGCGAGCGCTTGAGCGAAATCCTCGGCTGCCTCGCCGATGAGATAGGCGCCGCGGACGCGTGGAAGCCAAGGGGCGAGCGGGGTGAGGTCGGTCGATTTCGCCCGTCCTCCGGCGATCCAGCGGATGCGGTCGAAGGCGGCGAGAGCGGTGGCCGCGGCCGCGATATTGGTCGCCTTGGAGTCATTGACGAAAAGAACGCCGCCGCGCGTGGCGATCGGCTCGGTGCGGTGGGCGAGGCCGGGGAAGGTGGAAAAAGCGGTGAGAATGGCCTCCGTGTCGATGCCGAGCGCTCGCGCGGCGGCGAAGGCGGCGGCGGCGTTCTGCCAGTTGTGACGGCCGATGAGAGCCGGCGACCCGGCAAGGGGTCCGTGGCGCGTCGCCGTTCCGTCCCGGACCTCGTAAAGCGTGCCCGTCTCATCGACGAAGACCCCGTCTTCCACGCGCTCCTTGACGGAAATGGGCACCACCGCTTGCGCCAGGGCGGCCGCGATCTCGCGCCCCGGCGCATCGTCGACGCCGACCACCGCCACATGCGGCGGTCGTTGCAGTTCAAACAGACGCCGCTTTGCGGCGACATAGCCGGCGAAATCGCCATGGCGGTCGAGGTGATCGGGGGTGATGTTGAGCAGGATCGCAACGTCCGGGTCGAGCGAATGGGTGAGGTCGATCTGGAAAGAGGACAGTTCGAGCACATAGACGCCGCCCTCGGGCAGCGGGTCGAGCGCGAGCACGGGGACACCGATATTGCCCGCCACCGCCGCCGGCCGGCCGGCGCTTCGGATCACATGGGCGATCAGGGCGGTGGTCGTCGACTTGCCGTTGGTGCCGGTGACCGCGACCACATGATGGGTCGGGAGATCGGGCCGGGCGGCGGCGAAAAGCTCGATGTCGCCGATGATCGGAGTGCCTGCCGCCCGTGCCTTTTGCGCCAGCGGATGCGGTGCCGGATGCGTCAGCGGCACGCCGGGGGAGAGGACGAGGGCGTCGAGCGTGGCGAAATCGAGCGCATGGAGGTCGCAGAGATGTGCCGGAAGATCGCGGCGGCGCCCGGCGTCGTCGTCCCAGGCACGGATCGCGGCCCCCGCGGCGGCGAGCGCGGCGACGGTGGCCCGTCCGCTGCGGGCGAGGCCGAACACCCCGATCCGCCGTCCGCGATATGTGTGGGGAACGATCATCCGGTACCTCAGCGCAGCTTCAGGGTGGCGAGCCCGACGAGGGCGAGGATGACGGCGATGATCCAGAAGCGGATCACGATCGTCGGCTCCGACCAGCCGAGATGCTCGAAATGATGGTGCAGGGGCGCCATGCGGAAGACGCGGCGTCCGGTGAGCCTGTAGGACACCACCTGCACGATCACCGAGACCGTCTCGAGCACGAAGAGCCCGCCGATGATGACGAGCACGAGTTCGTGCTTGGTCACCACCGCGACGGTGCCGAGCGCGCCGCCGAGCGAGAGGCTGCCGGTATCGCCCATGAAGACCATCGCCGGTGGCGCATTGAACCACAGGAAGCCGAGACCGGCGCCGATGATCGCGCCGCAGAAGACGGCGAGTTCGCCGGCGCCGCGGACGAAGGGGATCTGCAGATAGCCGGCGTAGATGGCGTTGCCGACGACATAGGCGATGAGACCGAAGGCGGCGGCGGCGATGATCACCGGTACGGTGGCGAGCCCGTCGAGCCCGTCGGTGAGATTGACGGCATTGCCCGCCCCGGCGATGACGACGACGGCGAAAACGACATAGAACCAGCCGAGATCGACGAGCAGGTCCTTGGTAAAGGGGATGGCGAGCGTCGGCGTGCCGAGCTTGGCGATCCAGGCCGCGGCGGCGGCGGCGATGGCGGCTTCAGCGACGAATTTGAGGCGTCCGGGCACGCCCTTGGGATTGGCCTTCGTGACCTTGAGATAGTCGTCGAGCGCGCCGATGGCGCCGAAGCCGGCGGTGACGAGAAGCGCGACCCAGACATAGGGATTGGAAAGATCGGCCCAGAGCAGCGTCGAGACCATGAGGCCGATCAGAATCATCAGCCCGCCCATTGTCGGGGTGCCGGCCTTGCTCACGATATGGTGCTCGGGACCGTCGTCGCGGATCGGCTGCCCGTTCTTCTGCCTGCGCTTGAGCCAGCGAATGAGCGGCGGACCGATGACGAAGCAGATGACGAGCGCGGTCAGGATCGCGGCGCCGGTGCGGAAGGTGAGATAGCGCACGAGATTGAAGAGGATGAAGTCCTCGGCGTGCGGGGCGAAGAGATTGTAAAGCATCGCTCCCCCTATTCCGCCGCCAGCGTGGCATGGCGCGACGTCGTCATGTGGCGCCCGCCGAGCGCGCGGATGCCATCGACGACGCGCGACAGGCCGGCGGCGTTCGCTCCCTTGACGAGCACCAGATCGCCCGCCCGCAGCCGACGCGCGAGATGGTCGAGCGCCGCCGCCGCATCCGCGCATGAGGTCGCCGCGACTCCCGCTTCCTCGGCCAGCATCGCCATCAGCGGTCCGATGGCGACAACCTCGGTGAACCCGGCGCGCGCGAGTTGCGGCGCCAGCGAACGATGCAGCGCTGCGGCCTCGTCGCCGAGTTCCGCCATGTCCGCGAGCACGGCGATGCGCCGCCCGCTCTGCGTCGGGGCGATGTCGGCGACGGCTTCGAAGGCGGCCGCAAGCGAGAGCGGATTGGCATTGTAGGCGTCGTCGATGAGGAAGAGGTCGCCATCGCGCAAGGGCACCCGCCAGCGACGGCCGCGGCCCGCCGGTGCGCGCAGCTCGGCGAGCGACAGGCCGGCGAGCCCGATGTCGCCGCCGAGCGCCTTCACCGCGCCGAGGACCAACAATGCATTGCGCACCCAGTGCCGTCCCGGCACGCCGACCTTGACGGTCGCCAGCACACCGGCGATGTCGGCGGTCATGCAGCTCACATCGGCGCAACGCTTGAGTCTGAGGGGCCGGATATCCGCGCCCGCGTCCTCGAGCGAGACGCTGAGAACCTCGAGCCCGCGCGCCGTCGCCTGTTCGAGAAGATACGATCCATGGGCGTGGTCGATATCGAGAACCGCGGTTCCGCCTTTCGCGACGCCCTCGAAGATCCCCGCCTTTTCGTCGGCGATCGCCCGCTCGTCGGTGAAGGCGCCGGCGTGGGCGCTGCCGACGGCGGTCACGATCGCGACATCGGGTGCGACAAGGCGGCTGAGCGGCGCGATCTCGCCCGGGGCGCTCGTGCCGAGCTCGAACACCGCATAGCGGGCGGCCCGCGGCATGCGGGCGAGCGACAGGGGCACGCCGACATGATTGTTGAAGCTGCGGATATTGGCGTGCGCGAGCGCGTCGCGGCCGAGCGCCCGCCGCAGCGCCTCCTTGACGCTCGTCTTGCCGGCGCTTCCCGTGACCGCCGCGACACGGCCCGCAATCCGCCGCCGCGCGGCCTCTCCGAGCGCCCGGAGAGCGATCGCCGTATCCGCGACATGGATGAGCCGCGGGTCGGCCCCGTCGACATCGGGCGCCGGGGCGCTCACGAGTGCGCCGGCGGCACCCGCGGCGAGCGCCTCGGCGACGAAGTCGTGACCATCGGCATGCGCTCCGGCAAGTGCTACGAATAGATCGCCGGGGATCACTTCGCGGCTGTCGATGGCGATGCCGTCGGCGAACCAGCGTCCGTCCGTACGCCCCGCGACGACGCGGGCGATCTCCCGCGCGGTCCAGAGCGGTTCCGTGAACCTCATGTCTCCCTCCCTTCGATGGCCGCCCGCACCACCGCGATATCGGAGAAGGGGAACACGCGGTCGCCGATGATCTGACCCTCCTCGTGCCCCTTGCCGGCGATCAGCAACGTATCCCCTGGCGCCAGCGTTTCGATCGCGGCGACGATGGCGGCCCGGCGATCGCCGATTTCGCTGGCCTGTGGCGCGGCGGCGAGGATTTCGCGCCGGATGGCGACCGGGTCCTCGCCGCGCGGATTGTCGTCGGTGACGATGACGCGGTCGGCGCATGCCGTCGCGATCGCCCCCATCTGCGGACGCTTGCCGCGGTCGCGGTCGCCGCCGCAACCGAAGACGAGCACCAATTTGCCTTGCGTGTGCGGTCGCAGCGCCTCGAGCGCCTTTCCAAGGCCGTCGGGGGTGTGCGCATAGTCGATATAGATGGCGCCGCCGCCCTTGCTCACCGCCACTTTTTCCAGTCGTCCCGGAACCGGGGCGAGACCGGCGAGGAGAGGCAGGACCTCCGCCGCCCCTGCGCCGCAGGCGATCACGAGGCCGGCCGCGAGCAGGGCGTTCTCCGCCTGAAAGGCGCCCGCCAGCGGGAAGTCGACGACGTGGCTTCTGCCTTCGAAGGCGATCTCGAGCCGCTGTCCCTCGCCGGACACCGTGCAGGAGCGAAGTTGCAGTGCCGCTTCCCGGCTGCGACCAACGCCGAGAAGTTGCCGCCCGCAACCAATCGCGAGCGCCGCCATGCGACGCCCGTGCTCGCTGTCGAGATGGATCACGGCGGTGGCGTTCTCGTCGAGCAGGTCCGCGAAGAGACGCGCCTTGGCGTGGAAATAGGCCTCGAAGGTGCCGTGATAATCGAGATGATCGCGGGTGAGATTGCTGAAGGCGGCGGCGTGGAAGCGCACACCGTCGAGGCGGTGCTGCGCGAGACCGTGGCTCGAGGCCTCGCAGACGGCGTGGCTGACACCCTTGGCGGCGAGGCGCGCCAGTGCGGCATGAAGAGTCACCGGATCGGGGCTGGTCAGTTTTCCCGGTCGGGTGAAAGACCGGCTTTTTACACCGAGCGTGCCGATGCTGGCGCCCTCGATCCCCAGAGCGTGCCAGAGCTGGCGTGCGAAGCTCGCCACCGAGGTCTTGCCGTTGGTGCCGGTGACCGCGGCCATCACGTCCGGCCGGCGGCCGTAGAAGCGGGCGACCATCTCGGCGAAGCGCCGCCGCGGGCAGAGGTCCTCGACCACTGCGACCCGCTCTTCGGCGACCCGCGTGCCCTTGCGCACCAGCACCGCGACCGCCCCGCGCTCCACCGCGTCGGGGATATAGGCGGTTCCGTCGTCGCGACTTCCCGGCAGGGCGGCGAACAGATAACCGGGGGCGGCGCTCCGGCTGTCCGCCGTCAGCCCGGCGATCTCGGTCGCGCCGGCACCCGCGGCGCCGAGCAGTGCATCGAGGCGGACGACCTTCGCATGTGTCCGTGCGGTGCTCATGGCCGCCTCCGGGAATCCCGGATCAGAAGGGCCGCCTGGCGATAGAGCGCGCGGTTCTCCCGGGCCGGCGCGACATCGAGCAGCGGCGCGATGCGCAGAATGATGTTGGCCGTGGTCGGGGCCGCGGTCCATCCCGCGCTCGCATAGTGGAAGGTCTCGTCCGTGCCGTGGGGCTCGTCGAGCATGACGAAGACGAGATATTGCGGGTCGTCGATGGGAAAGACGCCGACGAAGGACGACAGGAGCGCCGATCGGGCATAGCCGCCATTGCGCGGCTTTTCCGCAGTCCCGGTCTTGCCGCCGACCCGATAGCCGGGGACGTCGGCCTGCCGGCCGGTGCCGCGGGTCACCGCGAGCCGCAGCAACTGCCGCATCCTGGCGCTCGTCGCCGGGGACAGCACGGGCATATGGCTCACCTCCTCGCCCGGATCCTTGGCAATCAAGGTGGCGGGAGTGAGGTCGCCGTTGTTCACGATTGCGGCAACCGCGGTGGCCACCTGCAGCGGCGAGACCGCCAGGCCGTGGCCGTAGGCCACCGTCATCGTCGCCAGGTCACGCCAGTGTCGGGGCAGGAGCGGCCGGCCCACCTCGGGCAGTTCGATGCTGGCCGGGCGCAGCAGTCCGAGACGACCGAGGAAGCGGCGCTCGGTGTCGGCGCCGAGGTCGAGCGCCAGCCTGGCGGCGCCGATATTCGAGGAATGCACGAAGATTTCGGGGATGGTGAGAAAGCGGTTCTGCGGGTGGTCGTCGCGAATGAGAAAGCGTCCCACGCGAATGGGTTCGCTGGCATCATAGCCGTCGGCGAGGGTGACGGTGCCGCTCTCCAGCGCCATCGCGATGGTGAAGGTCTTGAACACCGAGCCCAGTTCGTAGACGCCCTTGGTCATGCGATTGAAGAGGGCGGGGTCGTCTGCCGCGGGGCGGT
>CAZAEP010000099.1:0-9073 GCA_964484045.1 uncultured Sphingomonadales bacterium | reverse complement strand
CGTCGGCAGCCGGGCTCCGCCTTCAAGCCCTTCGTCTATCTCGCCGGATTCGAAGCCGGGCTCGCGCCCGATACGGTGTTCGAGGATGCCCCGATCACCATCGACGGCTGGTCGCCGCGGAACTTCAGCGATCGCTATCGCGGTCCGGTGCCGCTGCACGAGGCCTTCGCCCGCTCGATCAACACCGTCGCCGTGCGGGTGGCGCAACATGCCGGCTTTTCCGCGGTGGCGGCCATGGCGAAACGCGCCGGGATCGAGAGCCCGCTGCCGGCGGTGCCGAGCATCGCGTTGGGCAGTGCCGAACTGACCCTGCTCGAGCTCACCGGCGCCTATGCAGGCTTCGCCAATGGCGGCCGGCGGGTGACGCCCTATGCGATCGTCGAGATCGACGCGCCCGACGGCGAGGTTCTCTACCGCTACCGCCCCCGGACGGGTCCGCGCATCGCCGACGAGGCGGCGGTGAGCGCGCTCGTGTCGATGATGACCGAAGTGATCCGCTCGGGCACCGGGCGGGCGGCCGCGATCGATCGGCCGGCGGCGGGAAAGACGGGCACCAGCCAGGATTTCCGCGACGCCGTCTTCGTCGGTTTCACCAGCGACATCGTCGCCGGCGTCTGGGTCGGCAATGACGACAATCGCCCCACGCGGCATGTCACCGGCGGCGGCCTGCCGGCCCGGATCTGGGCCGATTTCATGATCGACGCGCATATCGGCCGCCCGCCGCGGCCGCTGCTCGTCGTCCCTCAGCCTCCGTCCTGAGTCGGCACGAGGACCGCATGAAGGCCGGGGCCGTTGCGGCGCAGCCAGGCGCGCGGCGTCCGGTAATCGCCGACGAGTTCCGCGACCAGCCGCCAGAAGCGCGGCGAATGGTTCATCTCGCGGCGATGCGCCACCTCATGTGCGGCGACATAGCGCAGCACCTCGGGCGGGGCGAGGACAAGACGCCATGAGAAGTTCAGATTTCCCTGCGCCGTGCAACTGCCCCAGCGGCTCTTCGTGTCGCGCAGGCGGACCGCGCCGATGTCGACCGACAGCCGCGCGGCGCAGTCGTGGACCGCTGCGAGCAGCGCGGTCCGCGCCGTCTCCCTGAGCCAGCGATGAAGCCGCGGGCCGACATGATGGCGCGGCCCGCCGACCCGGATGACGTCGGACGTGGCCTCCGGTTGCCGGGGCCAGGAGGGATCATGGCGGATGAGATGGCCGCGTCCGCGGAAGGGAATGACGCACCCCGCTGCGAGCGGGACGGACGGCGGCAGGGCGGCGCGGGTCCTCTCCACCCAGCGCCGGTGCCGCGCGAGGAAGGCACCGATCTCCGCCGTCGACGCGTGATCCGGCGCGGTCAGCACGATGCGCCGTGCGGCCATGTCGAGCCGCAGCGAAAGACGCCGGGCGCGCGGGCTGCGGCGCAGGTCGATGGCACCGGTGTCCATGGCGGTGCGCCCTCAGTCGAGCTCGGGCAGGTCCATTTCCAGGATCGCCATGTTGAAGGCGTAGGAGACCTCGCCCTCCTCGTCGTCCCTGTAGATGACCCCGATGAATTCGTCATTGATGAAGACCTCGACGGAGTCCTCCATCCTGTCGCGCCGCCTGAGGGAAATCCTGTTGTTGTCGAAGATGCGGCGCAGATAACGCTGAATACGGGCAATCTCTTGCGGACTCACGGCGATTCGCTCCTTTTCCGATCGCGGCAAGCTTCCGTCTAAAGCATCAGCCCACCGTGCGGCAAGCGATTGCTGGCCGGGTTCTTGCCTTAGTTTTGCCGTAAAAACATATCAAAAGCCGCTCCCGTAAGTGGGCATGGCGGTCATCGCCTGCGGGTATGATGGCCGAGGGGGTCGATGCCGCGGACACAGGGCCGGCCGGGGAACGCGCGGTCCGGAGAGCGAGGCCGCCGTCGGCGCCGCCCCCGCACAAACTTCGCAGCAAGAGAACGGAAGGCCGAAGGCCGATCCGGCCGGTCGAGGGAGCGGAACCATGAGTCGCATCTACCTGCTCGCCGCCCTTGCAGCGATGCTGATTCCCGTGCTTCTGCCACATCATGCGGTGCCGCCGCGGACGACCGCCGATGCCCGTGCGGTCACGGCCGCCCCCCCGCCCCCGACTCCCGCGCCGCGCGCGGTCAAGCCGCCGCAAAGCCTCGAGGAGGCCCTGTGGCGGGTGTCCGACATGGCCGCCGGCGGCCTTTCGGACGAGGCGCGCTGCCTCGCCCAGGCGGTCTATTTCGAGGCCCGGTCGGAACCGCTCGAAGGCCAGCTCGCCGTCGCCCAGGTGGTGCTCAACCGGGTGCGCAGCCCCTACTGGCCCGACCGCGTGTGCGCGGTGGTCTTCGAGGGCGAACAGCGGCGGCATCACTGCCAGTTCTCCTTCGCCTGCGACGGGCGGTCGGACAATCCGAAGAACCGGCGCGCCTGGCGGCGCGCGAAAATGGTGGCGCTGGTGGCGCTGGACGGTCTGTGGCGCGACGTCAGCGGGCACGCGACCCACTATCATGCGACCTATGTCACGCCCGCCTGGCGGACGGCGATGGCGCCGACCGTGCGCTACGGCCATCACGTCTTCTACCGCGACCGCCGGGTGGCGGCCTTCGCCGACGCGCGGTCCGACGGCGCATCGCTGGGCGTCGGCGGGAGCTGAGCCGCGTCCCCTGCTGCGCCGCTTGACGTCTCCCTTCGTTCTCCTTTAGTTCTGGTCGTCCGCCTGACGGCGTCGATCCGCGTCGAGAGGAGAGGGAGGAGGACGTGATCGCGGTGCAAGGTGAACGGACGGTGCCGAGTGCCCGCGCTCTGGCGCGGGGTGTCGCCCGCCTGATGGACGATCTCGGATTCAGCGCGATCCCCGAGTTCCGTCTCGGCAACGGGCGGCGCATCGATCTCGCCGGGGTGGACGCACGCGGGCGCATCATGATGGTCGAAATCAAGAGCTCGCTCGCCGACTATCGCGCCGACAGCAAATGGCCCGAATATCTGGGCTATTGCGACCTCTTTTATTTCGCCGTGGGCGGCGGCTTTCCGTGCGGCGTGCTGGCCGAGAGCGGGGCGCTACCCGACCTCACCGGGCTGATCGTCGCCGACGGCTTCGGCGGGGCGGTCCTGCGCGCCGCCGCCGAGCGGACGCTGGCGCCGGCGAGACGGCGGGCGGAGCTGATCCGCTTTGCCCGCACGGCGGCGGCGCGGCTCAATCTTCGCGCCGATCCGTATTCCTGAGGCGGCGCCGGGCGCGGTCGCAATTCGAATCAAATTTACCGATTGGCAAGGCCGATCATGCCAAGCAGGGGCGTTGCGCATGTTTCGTCTCGCGAGGTGCGATGTCACGGGCCCGGAAAACCACCTCGGCCTTGCCGCCGGAAGAACAGCTTGCCGACTATGTCGGGCGACTCAAACGGCACCGCAGCGGCCGCATCGCGGTGCATGTGAAGCTCTCGGCCCTGAGTCGCGCCTACCGCCACGACCATCATCTGCGCACCGCGGAGGGGCCGCTGCGGACCCTGCTCGAGCAGCATCAGGGGCAGTTCTTCCGCCTCAGCAACGGCGATTTCGTCTGCATCGCAAAGGCACCGCGCGCCGCCTTCGATGCCGCCGTGCTGAAGATCATCTACATGATGCGGGACGATCCGCGCCTCAGGAGCGCCATCGACGCCGGCGAGGAAGACGCGTTTCTGTGCGGCTGGTACGAGCTGGAGCGCGACTATGACGCCTTGTGCGATCTGGCGCGCGACGCCGTCGACGGCACGCTGTCCCCCGCGGCAACCGGCCATGGGCCCGCCGCGAGCCCCGAACCGGCCCCGGCGCCTTCCCGGCGCGGTCCGCCCAGGGGCTATGTCACGCTGGTCCGGGAGCCGAAGCCGGAAAAGGCGCGCAGCGCGCTCGATGCAGATGCGATGGCGCGCCTCGAGCGATCGCTTGTCGGCGCCGATCTCGGCCGCTTCCTCTATCGGCGCTCGATCTATCTCGTCACCGGCGGCGAGGAACCGCGGGCGGTGATGCGCGACTGCGGCATCGACCGCGAGGCCTTCGCCACGGCGGTGATGCCCGAATATGATCTCGGTGCCGAGCCCTGGTTCGCGGCCCGCTTGCGGGAGCGCTTCGCCGATCATCTGATCGCGCTCGCTCCCTCGCTCGAGGCCAGCGATCTGCTGGCCGTCCTCTTTCGCTCGAGCCTCAGAAGCGTCGCTTCGGACGGATTTGCGCGCTTCCTCGCGGGCCTCGACCGGCACCGCCGCCGGTCGCTGGTGATCGCCCTGCCGGCCATCGAGGCCTTCGCCAACCCCCTGGCATACCGGCGGGCGCACCATCGCCTGGCCTCCCAGGGGCTGCGCTGCGCGCTCATGGGCTTCGATCCGCTGTCGCTCGTGCTCGCCGATCGCGCGTTCCTGCCCGCCGACTTCATGGCCCTCGACGCGCGGCGGCTCCTGGCATGGGACGCGAGTGAAGAGGACTGCCACCCGGTTCTGTGCGGGCGCATCCGGTCGATGGATCCGGCGCGGCTGATCCTCGAGCATTGTGCCGATGCGGATGCCGTGGCGCGGGGGCAGCGCCTCGGGATCCGCCTCTTTTCCGGGCCCTGGCTCGAGCGCTGAGCGGGCCTCAGCGCGGCGCGCGCTTGGCGAGAATCCGCTGCAGCGTGCGGCGGTGCATGTTGAGCCGCCGCGCGGTCTCCGAGACATTGCGGTCACAAAGCTCGTAGACGCGCTGGATATGCTCCCAGCGCACCCGGTCCGCGGACATCGGGTTTTCCGGCGGCGCCGGGCGGTCGCCCGCCTCGGCGAGCAGGGCCTTGGCGATCATGTCGGCGTCGGCGGGCTTGGCGAGATAGTCGACGGCGCCGGTCTTCACCGCCGCCACCGCGCTCGCGATATTGCCGTAGCCGGTGAGGATGACGATGCGCATGTCGGCACGGATGCGACGCAATTGCGGCACCAGGTCGAGGCCGTTGGCGTCCTCGAGGCGCATGTCGACGACGGCATAGGCGGGCCGCGTTTCGCGCGCCAGCGCCAGCGCCTCGTCGCCTCCGGCGGCCAGGCTTACCGTGAAGCCGCGCCGCTCCATGGCGCGTCCGAGACGATTCCGGAAAGGGGGATCGTCATCGACGACGAGCAGGGTCTTCTCTCTCGCCGGGGCGGGGGATTTTTCGCTGCGATCGCTCATGGACTCCTTCTCAGCCCTCATCATCACGGTTTTCGTCCTCTTCCTCAAGAGCCCGTCGCGGCCAGTGGATGTCGACCACGGCCCCGCCGCTGCTGCGGTTGGCGAATCCGACGCGGGCTCCGGTGCGCTCGAGCAGGGTCTTGGCGATGAAGACGCCGAGGCCCAGGCCGGCCGCGCCGTCCCGCCCGGGGGCGGCGAAGGCGCGCCCGCCGCGGCGGAGATAGGGGTCGCCGAGGCTCCTGAGGATCGCGGCATCGAATCCGGGGCCGTCGTCGACGATGCGCATGGACACGGCGTCGCTGTTCCAGACGATCTCGACGACCACCCGCGACCGCGCGAAGCCGACCGCATTCTCGATGAAGCTGGTCAGGGCGTGAAGGATCTCCGGCCGCCGGCGCACCACCGGCTGCGTCCCTGCCGCGGAGTCCGTCGGCTGGTCGCGAATCTCGATGACGACATCGGTCAGGCGTTCGAAGGGCCGCGCCGCTTCGCGGGCCAGCGCGGCGAGCGGCTGCCGGTTGAAGGGGTGGTCGGCGGCGTCCGCCGGGGTTGCCGAGAGCTGTTGCAGAATCTCGCGGCAACGGGCCGCCTGCGCGGCGATCAACTCGACGTCCTCGTGATGCGGGTCGGACGGGGCGAGGTCGCACAGAAGCTCCCGTGCGACAAGCGTGATGGTGCCGAGCGGCGTCCCCAGCTCGTGCGCCGCGGCGGCGGCCAGGGTTCCGAGGTCGGACAGCTTCTGCGCCCGCGCGAGTGCCGCCTGGGTGGCGGCGAGGGCCCGCGCGCGCTGGCGCGCCTCGGCCGAGACGCGGGCGACATAGAGGGCGAGAAAGGTCATCGCCAGAGCAAGGCCCGCCCAGACGCCGAAGAGATAGAGCCGCGGAATCACCAGCGGCGTGCCGGTCCAGGGCAGCGGCCGGTGCCAGAGCGCCAGCGCCGAGATCAGCAGCAGTCCCATCAACAGCAGGAGAAGGGTGCTGCGGCGCGAGAGCACCGTCGCCGAAATGGTGACCGGCGCGAGGATGAGAAGCGCGAACGGGTTGGCGAGTCCGCCGGTGAGATAGAGGAGAAAGGAGAGCTGCACGAGATCGAAGGCGAGCTCGGTCGCCACGTCGCGATCGGACAATTGTCGCCCCGGCGGGTGACGCCGCATGAGATAGAGATTGACCGCGGCCGAGATCGCGATCGCCGTCAGCGCCCCCCACAGGGGAAAGGAGAAGCCGAGGCCGAAATGGACGACGAGGACCGTCGCGAGCTGTCCGGCGATGGCGATCCAGCGCAGGGTCAGAAGCGTCTCCAGACGCACGCGTGCGGGGTCTTCGCGAAGCGTGTCGAGCGGCTCGGCGGTGGCCCCGGGATCGGCGGGATCCGTGCCGCCGTTCGGGCCCTGCTCGACTGCCCCTGCGCCCATGCCGGTGTCCCCTTGCGCCGCGTCCGGTCTCCTAGCGGGCCTTGCTCAGCAGCTTCTCGAGATCGCGATAGCGCATGTCGCGGGCGACGTCGAGCGCGGTGCGGCCCTGATAATCGGCCATGTCGGCATCGGCGCCGGCGTCGAGAAGAGCGCGGATCACGCGCACCCTGCGGGATCGCACGGCGTGGATGAGCGCCGTCTCGCCGGTGGCATCGCCGGCGTCGAGGTCGGCGCCGCTCTCGATGAGCAGGCGGACGCCGTCGAGATCGCCGCGCTTGGCGAACTCCATCAGCGCGGTGCTGCCGGTGTCGCGCGCGACGGCCTTCGCATTGGCGCCCGACTCGAGGAGAAACCGGGCGGCGCGCACGTCGCCATTGCGCGCGGCGATGACCAGGAGCGGCACGTTTTCCGCGGTGCGCGCATTGGGGCAGCGGCATTTCATCATCAGCGTCCGGATCTTCGTGTAATCGCCCTCCTTGACCGCCTTGATGAGCTCGTAAGGCGTCGAATACTGCGCGTCGGCCGCGGAAGCGGCGAACAGCGTCGCGCCGATGGCGAGGACCAGAAAGAAGGAATGAAGCATCTTCATGGGATCCACCGTCCTTGATGTCGATGCGCGAGGGCATGCGGGCGCCACATAACCATGTCGCCGGCCGCGAGGCAACCGCTCCGCCGGCGGGAGGCGTCGCCGGCGGCTCAGTCGGTCGCGCTGTCGGCGAAGAGCGAGAGCAGGAAGGCGTATTCCTCGGCCACCTCCTCGAGCGCCCGGAAGCGTCCCGATTTGCCGCCGTGGCCGGCCCCCATGTGGATCCGGAGGAGGATCGGGTTCGCGTCCGTCTTGAGCGCGCGCAGCCGCGCCACCCATTTCGCCGGCTCCCAGTAGGTGACCCGCGGGTCGTTGAGCCCGGCGGTGACGAACATCGGCGGATAGGCCTGCGCGCGCACATTCTCATAGGGGCTGTAGCTGAGGATGAGGCGGAAGGCCTCGGCATCGGTGATCGGATTGCCCCATTCGGGCCACTCGATCGGGGTCAGCGGCAGGCTCGCATCGAGCATGGTGTTCAGCACGTCGACGAAGGGCACATGCGCGACCACGGCGCGCCACAGATCGGGGCGCTCATTGGCCGCCACCCCCATCAGCGTGCCGCCCGCGGAACCGCCGGCGATGGCGATCGCACCGGCCCGGGCGCGGCCTGCGGCGACGAGGTGCCCGGCGGCGTCGATGAAGTCGTGGAAGCTGTTCCAGCGTCGGGCGCCCTTGCCGGCCTCGTACCAGGTGCGGCCACGCTCGTCGCCGCCGCGCACATGGGCCACGGCAAAGGCGATGCCGCGGTCGAGAAGCGACAGACGGTGGGTGGAGAAGCCGGGCGGGATGCCGTGACCATAGGCGCCGTAGCCATAGAGATAGAGCGGTCCCGGGCGCTTCGCGGCGCGGCGGTCGCGCCGACGGACGAGAGAGACGGGGATGCGCGTGCCGTCCCGCGCCGGCGCCTCGATGCGTTCGCTGGCATAGAGGTCGGGGTCGTAGCCGCTCGGGATGCTCTGCACCTTGCGCCGGCGCAGTCGGCGGGACGCGACCTCATAGTCGTAGACCGTCGGCGGGGTGACCATCGATTCATAGGCGAGACGCACCGTGTCGGTCTCGTACTCGGCATTTGTACCGAAATGTACAGAACAGAGCTGTTCGGGAAAATCGATCATATGCTCCGCCCCCTCATGGTGCTTGATGCGCACGCGGTCGAGACCGCCGGCGCGTTCGGCGACGGCGAGGAAGTGGCGGAAGGCGATGATCTCCCGGACATAGAGATCGGACGCGCCGGCGATCCAGGGCGTCCAGCGCCCGGGCGCGGGGTCGTCCTCCGGCGCGGTGAAGACGGCGAAATCCGGGTCGTCGCGGTTGCTGCGGATGAAGAAGCGCCCCGCCGCATGGTCGACGTCGTATTCGTGTCCGCGCCGGCGCGGCGCGACCAGGCGGAGGGGGGCGAAGGGGTCGCGCGCCGGTAGGAGGCGCACCTCGCTGGTCTCGTGATCGGCGCTGGCGATGACCAGAAAATCCCGCGACCGGGTCTCGCCGAGATGGACGAAGAAGCCGTCGTCGGCTTCCTGATAAAGCGTCACGTCCCTGTCCGGCGACGTGCCGAGCCGGTGCGCGCGCACCGCATGCGGTCGCCACTGCTCGTTTACCAGTCGGTACAGAAGCGTGCGCCCGTCCGCTGCCCAGACCGGGGCGCCGATGGTGTTCGCAATCGCCGTGTCGAGCAATGTGCCGCGCGCGAGGTCGCGGATCTCGAGGGTGAAGCGCTCGGAACCGTCGCGGTCGACGCTGTAGGCGCAGAAGCGGCCGTCGCGACTCAGGGCGAAGCCGCCGAGACGGAAATAGTCGCTCCCCGCGGCCAGCGCCGGCTCGTCGAGGAAGCACTGCCAGTCGCCGCCCGCCACCGGGCGCCGGTACCAGCGGCGGTATTCGTCGCCGGCGGCGAACCGCCACTGATAGAGATAGGCGCCCTGGCGCCAGGGC
>CAZAEP010000098.1:0-9074 GCA_964484045.1 uncultured Sphingomonadales bacterium | reverse complement strand
GAGCAAGCGGCTGTTAACCGCTGGGTCGCTGGTTCGAGTCCGGCCCGGGGAGCCAGAAGCGCGAAGGCCTCGGTCAGCAGATGATCGAGGCCTTCTCTATATTTCAGCTCCCATTCCGCCGTGGCCGTATTGAATCCTTGGGTCCGCTCTCCCACTTGTGCCCGGAAACGCCATGACACATGCGCCGTCCCTGTTCCTCGCGGACACCGCGTCTCACGCGAGTCGGCCATAACGTGACTCGTGCAGAGAGGATGAAGGAGATCACCATGACCTATTATATTTCCAGGACCCTCGAGGACACTTCCTTCGACGAGGTCGTCGAACGCGTCAGAAACGCGCTGAAGACCGAAGGTTTCGGCGTGCTCACCGAGATCGACGTGAAGGCCACGCTCAAGAAGAAGCTCGATATCGATTTCCGCCCCTATCTGATCCTCGGAGCCTGCAACCCGCCGCTCGCGCACCGGGCGCTCAGCGCCGAGGACAAGATCGGCACCATGCTGCCGTGCAATGTCATCGTCCAGGAACCCGCAGCGGGCAGCATCGAGGTGGCGGCGATCGATCCCGTGGCCTCGATGATGGCGGTCGACAACCCCGCGCTCAAGCCGCTCGCCGAGACCGTGCGCGACAAGCTCGCAGCGGTGATCGACGCGCTCTGACACGGGCAGGAAGGAAGCGACGCGGGAAAAGATGAGGCGCATGCGCCTCATCTTTTCCCGGAAGACATCTTCTTCCCGGAAGAGCGCCCGGCCCCTTCGCGCGCGAGCAGGCGCTCCTTGCGTGCGATCCCCCAACGATAGCCGCCGAGACCGCCGTCGGCGCGCACCACGCGGTGGCAGGGCACCAGAACGGCGGCGGGGTTGGCACCGCAGGCGCGGGCCACCGCCCGCTGCGCCATGGGCGCGCCGATCCCGGCGGCGATCGCGGAATAGCTGGCGGTCGTGCCGACCGGAATGTCCCTGAGGGCGCGCCACACCCGTTGCTCGAAGGCGGTGCCGCGGATATCGAGCGGCAATTCGGCCGCGCGTGCGGGCTCCTCGATGGCGGCCACGACCTGCGCGATCAGGGACGTCAGCCGGTTGCCCGCAGCCACAAGGCACGCCTTCGGGAAGAGCGCACGGAGTTCCGCCTCGCCGTCTGCGGCACGGTCGTTGAGGCGGACGGCACAGACGCCGCGACGGGTAAAGGCCGCAGTGACCACGCCGAGGGTCGAGGGCGCGGCGGCAAACAGAATGACTTCGCCTTCGGCTCCGGCACGGAATGCGCGCGGTGTCATGCCGAGCGCCGCGAGCGCCCGGTCGTAGAAGCGGCGCAGGCTCTCATGCCCGCTCTCGAAAGCGGCCGCGGTAACGCTCGGCGCCTTTCGCACCGTCTGCCTCAGGGCGCCGGCCCGCGCCGTGCGCGCGTAATGCTTCGGCGTCACCCCGACGACGGCGCGAAAAAGGCGGTGAAAATATGACGGGCTGAGGCCCGCGGCATTCGCCAGCTCCGCAAGGGTCGGCTCACGCGCGGACGTCTCGATTTGCCGGCAGGCGGCTTCGATCAGAAGCGCATGACGCTGTGCGGTCGAAAGGTCCCGCGGCCGACAGCGCCTGCAGGGCCGGAACCCCGCCGCTTCGGCCTCGCGCGGCAGCGCGAAGAAGCGAACATTCTCGCGCTTCGGACGTCGCGCCGGACAGCTCGGACGACAATAGATGCCGGTGGTGGTGACCGCGAAGACGAAGGCGCCATCGGCCGACGCATCGCGGGCGCATATCGCCTGCCAGCGCGCATTGTCATCCATTCGGGCACCCTTTGCCGTTCACGCGGTCCTCGACGGCCGCGAAGATAGGGGCCGACCGCATGCCGGGCCACGCAATTCTTGCGCCCGAATTCGCCCCCGCCTCGAGACTCCGCACGGTGCGCCGGCGATCCTCGCCTGCGGGGATGGGGCGCCGGCCCGGGCCACGCCGTTGCCGGCGTCCTGCCGCGGCGCATCCCCGCAACGGGAGAAACGCCATTCGGCTCGCGACATCGCGCCGGGATCCCGCATGAAGACATTGCCGATTCCTTGATGGCCAACAGAGGTGACGGAACCCCGCTGGACAACCGGAAAGAGCACGACCATGACCCCGCTTCTCGCGGAGAGAAGCAGAGAACCCGTCATTGCGCAACCAGACGTGCGAAAGATATTTGACAGTCCCGGCCCATCCTCAGGCCCCTCCCTCGCGATGTTCGACTCGCTGGTCGAAAGGGAGACCGGTTCACCCCGCAAGGAATGCCTCGAAGCGTGAATGATGGATCGCTGCGGGCTCTAAGACCCGACCGCCCTGACATTGTCGTCCGAATTGCGATCGATGAGCTTGACATAGGGATCGACGCCGACGAAGGCGGGGCGTTGGTCGACGACGAGCCGCACCGTGTTTTCCCCGCTCGTGATCCGGTGCTTGGCAAGGTGCAGCACCGCATCGGGGCCGAAATCCCTGTCGTCGGGCCGTGCGGTGAAAACCCCGATGTCGATCGGCATGTCGAGCGGTCGCTCGCTCTCGCGGCCCTTGCCGTCCGCCTCGAGCTTCTTCGCACGCACCGTGATCGTGACATCGAAGCGTCCGTCATTTCGCGGCTCTACCACCGCATCCGTCACCTTGAGGTCGAAGAGCGTGATCCGCTCGAAGAGATCCGAGATCAGCGCGCGTTCCGCGGGCGTCTCCGCCACCGCCTTGAGATGCCGCAGCAGATCGACGCTGCGCGGATAGGGGTCGAAGGCATAGGCCTTCTCGGCGAGAAGCGCGGCAAGCGCGCGGTTGACCCGCTCCTCGCCGAGATAGTCCTTGAGCGCATACATCACAAGCGAGCCCTTGCGATAATGCACATAGGGCTGGTCCTCGACCCGAACGAGCGGCATCTCCTCGCGCGATTCCCGGCCGCGGGACGAAAGATAGTTGTCGAGCTCGTATTTGAGAAAACGGCGCATGAGATCGGGGCCGTATTCGTGCTCCATCACCATCAGAGCCGAATACTGCGCCAAGGTCTCGACCAGCACCGTCTGCCCCTGGACGTTCGCGCTCGAGAGCTGGTGTCCCCACCATTGATGCGCCATTTCGTGCGCTCCGACATAAAAGACATAGTCGATATCGGTGGGCTCGTCGACGCGGGCGATGAAGCCGAGCCCTTCGGACCATTGGATGGTGTTGGGGAAGGACTGCGCGAAACGCCCGAAAAAGGCCGGAAATTCGAGGATCCGCATCTGGCGATACTGATAGGGGGCGAAATTGGCCCCGTAATAGGCGAGCGCCTTCTTCATGGTGTCGAGCATTTTCTCGACATTGTAGGCGTGCCCCGGGTGGTAATAGACGTCGAGCGAGACCCCGTTCCATTCCGCATGACGTCTGGCATAGCGCGCGGAGAGCCAGGCGACGAGATTCTGTATCGGCGCGTCCATTTCATAGGTGGTGTAATGACGATCGCCCTCGGTCCAGTCGCGTACCGGGTAGCCGGGCGCGACGGCGATCTGATCGCTGCTCGTCGAGACTGTCGTGCGGAAGCGCACCCAGTCGGAATCATGGCTCAGATAGCTGTTGCGTGCGGCCGCCATGTCGTCGAGATCGGGGAAACGCTCGATGTCCGGCAGACCGTATTTGCGCCGCTTGTTGGGATCGGCGAGGATGAAGTTACGCGAAAAGCCGATATAGGGCATGGCGTCGCCACCGTAGAGCAGCGTGCCGTTCGCGACCACCGCCAGATCGCCACCGGCGAAGGGGCCGGCGGCATTTCGAGCATGGCGGAAACCGCGCGCCGTCCGCCCGGTCTCGAAGTGAAGCGTGCGCACCTCGCCCGGTGCCATGGGCCTGGCAAGCCGGATGTGATGGACGTTGAATTCGGCATCGGTGCTCGTCGGCTTCTCGCCGTCGAGGCTGAGCGCATGGACCTCGGTCCCGGGATTGAAGCCGACATGGACGACGGTGACCGGTTGATCGCCGCGGTTTTCGAGCGTGTAACTGCCACGGGCCTCATATCGCCGCGCCCCGGGATAGAGGTCGAGCGCGAGCTCGATCGCCGTGATGCGCGGCTGCGGCACGGTCTCGAGCGGACGATAGCGCTTTTCATAGGCGACCTGCCGCCGCTCGATGTCCTTGGCGGTGACATAGGGATTGAGGATGTGCGTGTTGTGGTAGATGACGCCGCCGGTTCCCAGAATTCCGGCGAGCGCGAGCGCGCCGAGACCGGCGATCGCGGGGCTCGGACGTTGCGGCACGGTCCTGAGCCGCAGGCGCAGGGGCTCGGCCGCCCCGCGTGGCCAGAAGAGATGCGCGAGCACGTAAAAGAGCAGGGAGAACGCCGCCCAGTAGGCGCCGTACCAGAGCGCGATCCGGGAAAAATGACCCCAGCCGTTCATGTCGGAATAGGCGACGTCGGCACGATCGCCGAGACGATAGAGCGGGTCCTCGAAGCCCAGGGGTTCGAGCGCGAAAAGCGAGATGATGCAGGCGACCATGATGCCCATGCCGACGAACTTGTTGGGGACCAGACACTGCACCAGCACCGCGAAGACGGCGAAGACATAGAAAAGCCGGCCATAGTCGAGCATGTGGCGGGTGAGATAGACCCCCCATTCGAAATTCGTATAGCCTTGGCTGAGCTGATAGAGGGCCGAGAATACGACCCCGCTCGCCAGCAGCACCGCGACCACGCCGAGAACGGCCAGCATCTTCGAGCCCGCGAACACCCAGCCCGGAACCGGAGTGGCATCGATCACCTCGTGCAGACGGACCTCGCGCTCGCGCCAGACGAGTTCGGCGCTCACATAGACGACGACGATCAGCAGCGAGAGCGAAAACGTGCCCTGCATGACATCGGTGAGCTCCCGCGTCACCGGGTAGATATCGGTTCCCAGAAACTGACCGGCGCCGTAGAAGCTGAAGCCCGTCGAGATCAGCGCGAGGGCGACGAGAACGAGAAACGGCACGCTTTTCACGACATGGCCGATCTCTAGACGACAGCGGGCGAACAAGCGACGCCAGTCGGCGGCAAAGCCGTGGGCGAGGTGCACCGGCGAGAGGGTAGCCACCGTGATCGCGGGCGTCTTCGTCAGGTCTTCGGGTGCGGTCTTGCCGCGCCGCAGGCGCTTGCGAGCGACGGTCTCGAAGCGAAAGCGCCAGGCGGTAAGCGCGACGATGACGAGCGAGATCCCGAACCAGATGGCGCGATTGAGAAGAAAGGCGCCGCCGAGCGGCACCAATTGCCGATTGCGCTCATAGGCGGTCCAGTAGCGCGTCACCTCCTGATAGGCAGTGCCTCCGAAGGGGTCGAACAGCGCAACGACGGCGCGATAGGCGGGCTCGCCGAGAAAGTTCTGCGTCACGCCATAGAGCAGGAAGAAGGCGACAATGCCGACATAGGTCATGCCCATGCTGCGGGTGAGCGTCGCCAATGCGAAGGCGAGCGCGCCGGCAAAGAGGAGGTTGAGCGCCCCGATCACCACGAAGGGATAGAGATAGTAAGCGGGAACGAACGGCCCCAGGCGCTCGGGATCGAGCCACGGCATCAGCGTGCCGAGGAACGTTCCGAGCGGCACCGCGGCGAGCAGCAGAAGCGCCACCCCATAGGCCCCCAGAAAGCGGCCGAAGAGGTAGTCGCGCTTGCGGATCGGCGTGGTGAAGAACGTCTCTGCCGTTCGGAGTTCGAGATCGCGCAGCACGATATTGGCGAGAAATGCGGTCACGATGAACATCGCGATGAGGCTGAAGACGAGATGCGTCTGCGCCAGCGCGTCGGGCGAGTTGATGTGCACATTGCCGATGCCGCCGATCTGGATGTTGTCCGAGGTCGCGGCGCCGAAGGCGAGAAGAAAGAAGAAGACGAAGGTGACGAAAAAGACCGGGCTTTTGAGCTGATAGCGAAACTCGAAGCCGGCGATGGCACGAAACATGGACCGCTCCCTGCAGCGATTTCCCGCGAAAAAAGGTCAGGCTGCCAGCCTCTCGGGCACGCGCAGCGTCGCGAAATAGACGTCCTCGAGGTCGGGCGGTTGCGGTTCGAATCCCTCGCCGGGCGGCGTTTCGCTCAACACATGGAGCACGGTCCTGCCGGCGAAGAGACGGGTCGAAATGACATCGAAGGATTGCCGGTACCGAGCCACCTCGGTCTTATCCACGCTCTTGCGCCACACCCGCCCGTCGAGCGCGGCGATGAGATCCGCCGGCGCGCCGGCGAGCACGATTCGCCCGGCACTGAGGATCGCCATTCGCGGGCAGAGGTCGGTCACGTCGTCGACGATGTGGGTGGAGAGAATGACCACCCGGTCCTCGCCGATCTCGGACAGGAGATTATGAAAGCGGATGCGCTCCTCGGGGTCGAGCCCGGCGGTCGGCTCGTCGACGATGATCAGTTTCGGATCCCCAAGGAGCGCCTGCGCGATCCCGAAACGCTGCCGCATGCCGCCCGAGAAGCTGCCGAGCGGCTTCTTGCGCACCGCATGAAGATTGGTCTGCTCGAGAAGCGCCGCTACGCGCGCCCGGCGTTCGCGACGGTCGGTAATACCCTTCAGGATTGCCAGATGATCGAGCATCTCCTGCGCCGAGACCCGCGGGTAGACCCCGAAATCCTGCGGCAGATAGCCGAGAATCCGGCGGATGCGATCAGGTTCGTGAAGCGCGTCGATGCCGTCGAAGCGGATCGCCCCCGAATCGGGCTGCTGCAGCGTCGCAATCGTGCGCATGAGCGTCGATTTGCCCGCCCCATTGGGGCCCAGCAGCCCGAACATGCCGGCGGGAATCTCAAGGCTCACATCATCGAGCGCTCGCACACCTCCGGAATAGGTCTTCGAAATGCCCTCGATCGACAGCATTGCATTCTCCCTCGCCATCACGGCCTTTCGACCTTCGTTATCTTTCGCATATTCCGTTCGTATATATATACAAAAGAAATATATCGGGCCGCAACCCTCTTCTCGAAGGCCCGCCTTTCCTCCGCCTATTCCGCCGGCTTGCGGAAACGGAGCGTGAAGCGGTCGGATTCCCCGATGGCGAGAAAACGCGCGCGTGCAGCGGTGAAGGGGAGCGTGCCGGAGAGTGTCGGCGGCAGGGAGTAGACACCGCGGGGATGGTCTTTCGTATCCTTCGGATTGCGATTGACATCGCTGCGCGCCTCGAGGCGGAATCCGGCCTTCCGAGCCATCTCGAGAACATGGCTCTCATTGACATAGCCGTTGCGGGCCCGCGGATCCTGCGGCCCTGCCTCGTCGCCCTTGTGATCGACGATGCCGAACACGCCGCCGGGCCGGAGCATGGCATGAATGGCGTCGAAATAGGCTTGCGCCGGGCGATCGTAGATCATGAAGCCATGGGCGCGGAATACCAGCACCATGTCGACCTCGCCATAGGGGACGGTGGGCACGGGATCGGGAAAGGGACTCGATTGCGGGACCGGAATGTAGCGTCCCCCCGGAGCGAGATAGGGCTCCAGAATACGCCGGTAATAGCCGCCCTGCCCACCCGGCCAGATCTCCACCACCGTCATCGTCGGAGCCACATCGAAAAAGGAGAGCGTCTCGAGCGGATGGCGATACCGGTCGCGGGCCCGTTGCGCCGCCGGCCGATCTTCACCGGCGATGACGGCGGCGAGCCGCGCTCCGGGCCCCTCTTCGTCGCCGGCCACCCGAGCGACCGCGGCCGGACCATGCAGGAGGACCGACAGCAAAAGGATTTGCAGAACGACCTTGGTCATCGATCCGACCCTTTCCGTTTTCCTGAGGATGAATTTCCAAAGACCGAATGATTAAAGGAAATAAATCATAATCCAGACTGCATTCACAAGTCGCAATGACGTGAACCGACGGCGTCTCTACACGCAATGCGCTCCTTTCTGTCGAAATTTTGGAAAGACCCCCGAGATGCCGCATGTTAGTCTTCGTTATCGAAGGGAACGCGCAGCGGGCAGTCCGAGCAGGCCGTACATGCCGTGTCGGTGTTGAGTGATGAGCTATTTCGAGGACATTCAAGAGTTCATTGAACTGTCCCAGCGCTCGACGAATATCGAGGAATTGGCGACACTGTTCGGCGCCACGATCCGCCGGCTCGGCTTTGACCGGTTTGCCTGTTGTTCGCATGTCGATCCCCTGCGTCCGCCTGAACAGGCGGTGATGATTGCCGATTACCCCGAGGACTGGGTCACCTATTTCAGCGAGCGCGGTTATGACCGCCTCGATCCCGTTTTCGAGTCCTGCCAGTCGCGCAGCCTCCCTTTCCGCTGGTCCGACCCGTCTTGGCGAGCGCACCTGACGCCGAAACAGATCGAGATTCTGGAAGAAGCGAGCGACGCCGGGTTGAGGGACGGAATCAGCGTTCCCATTCATTCCGCCACCGCGCTCCCCGCCTCCTGCTCGATGTCGCTCGACGGCCGGGATGTCGATCCCGCCGCCGTCAATGCCGTGCACCTGATCGCGGTCTATCTCCACGAAGCCGCGCGCCGGTCGGCAGTGCGCTTCATCAAGTCCGATCGCCGGACCCTGTCACCGCGGCAGAAACAGTGCCTCGAGCTCGCCGCGCAAGGAAAGAGCGACTGGGCGATCAGCCGGATCCTGGGCGTAAGCGAGAGCACAGTGCATCATCACATGATCATGACGCTTCGCAAGATGGGCGTGGCGACGCGGGCGCAGGCGATCGTCAAGGCCCTGTTCCAGGGCGATATCCGCTTCCTCGACATCATCGTCGAACCGGGGGAGGCACAGCCGGAGCGATCCGGCGCCGATCGCGGATTCTCCCGTTCCGCGAAGCAACCTGACTAATCAGTCGAGTGTGATGCTCTGACAAGAGCGTGCAGCATTGCCACGATCCGCTTCGGGGAGTCGTGGTGATGATCTTTCTGGTTGACGAGGAAAACCGGCATTTGTTCGAAGACGACCTGCGCCTGATGCATCTGCATCGGCGGAAGGTCTTTATCGACCGCTTCGGCTGGGACCTGCCGGTTGCCGAGGACGGCGGGGAATATGACCGGTACGATACCGATGCGGCCCGGTACCTGTTGATCAAGGATGCCGCGGCCCACCGGCTTCTCGGGTCGGCGCGGCTGCTGCCGACAAGCCGGCCGCATCTCATGGG
>CAZAEP010000097.1:0-9125 GCA_964484045.1 uncultured Sphingomonadales bacterium | reverse complement strand
CGCGCCACGATACAGCCGCCGCGCCCGCCGAGGCGGAGCACGGTGCGGAGGCGGATACGACCGCGGCGGCGGAGACGGCGCACGCGGACGGCGAGAAACCGAAACGGCGCCGCGTCCGTCGCAAGAAGCCGGCGGCGGCAGCCCCCGGGACGAGGGCGGAAATGCCGGAGGCCGTGCCGGCGCAGGAGGCCGATGCCGCGGCGACGGATCTCTCGCCGACAGCGCCATCTCCGGCGCAGGAGGCCGATGCCGCGGCGCCGGCGAAACCGCGACGGCGACGGCGGACGGCGGCCGGAAAGGCGTCGCCTGCCGATACGGAAAAAAGTGCGACCCCTTCCGACGAGACGCCCGACAGGGCACAGGCATCGAAGCCCGCAGCGGCGGCGCCCGAAACCGTGAACGACGTGGCCGCGGCGGAAAGGGAGGTCAAATCATCCCCTGCTCCGGCGCCCGCCTCGGGACAAGCCGCCGACAGCGAAGCCGCGTCGACAGCGAAATCTCCGCCGAAACGGGGATGGTGGCAGCGCGCGATCGGAAAATGACCGGAGACCGTCCGCGACCTGTCATCCTTTCGCCGGAATGCTATCTTAAGCAAAGGGGTGGGATGCCGCCGCGGGTGGACCCGCCTCCCGAGGCTCCGGGCAAGGGATGATGACAACGCGCGCTGGCAAACGAATGGCACTTGTGGGACGGCACTTGCTGGTCGCCCTTCTCGTGCTTGTGCTCAGCGTGCGGCCGACCCTGGCGCAAAATATCCGCACCCTGCGCGATGCGGAGATGGAGGATTTCCTCCACGAGATCATGCGCCCGGTCTTCGTCGCCGCCGGCGTAGCCCCGGAATCGGTGGTTTTCGTGATCGTCGACGACCCGACGCTCAACGCCTTCTATGCCGGCGGCACCGCAATCTTTCTCCATACCGGCGTGTTTCTGGAAACCGACAATGTCAATCAGGTGATCGGCGTTCTCGCCCACGAGACGGGGCATATGACCGCCGGCCACGTGCAGCGCTTCGACGAGATCGCACGGCCCGCCACCGCGATGTCGATCCTCGGTGTTCTGCTCGGTGCCGCGGCGATCGCCGCCGGCGCGCCCGCCGGCGCCGGTGTCGGGCTCATCACCGGAGGCCAGACCGCGGCTCAGCGGACGGTTCTCAAGTTCCGCCGCGTGCAGGAGGCGTCCGCCGATCAGGCTGCGGCGCAGTTTCTCTACGACGCCAAGCTCTCGGGCAAGGGCCTGATCGAGGTGTTCGAGAAGTTCCGCTTCGAACAGATGATGGTCGCGCCCAATCTCGACCCCTATATCGTCTCGCATCCGCTCTCGAGCGACCGCATTGCGCATCTCGAAGCCAAGCTCAAGGCCTCGCCCTATTGGGACAAGCCGATCGACCCCGCGACCGAAGCGCGCTACGAGCGGATCAAGGCGAAGCTTGTCGGTTTCATCTACCCGCCCGCCTCCACGCTCGGCCGGTACCCGTCGTCCGATCACAGCGTACCGGCGCGCTATGCCCGGATTTATGCCTACAACAAGATGCGGGAGTGGGATCGGGCGATGGCGGAAGCCGACTCGCTCATAGCCGAGGATCCGACCGACCCCTATTATCGCGAGATCAAGGGCCAGATCCTGCTCGAGAACGGGCATGTCGAACAGGCGATCCCCGAGCTTGCCAAGGCCGCGCAATACGCTCCCCATCAGCCGCTCATTCTCACGCTTTACGGTCAGGCGCTCGCAGCCAGGGAAGATCCCGAGAGCGATGCCACAGCGACCGGGATCCTCGAACGGGCGGCCGCGCTCGATCCTCACAACGGCTTTGCCTGGTATCTTCTGGCGACGATCTATACGCGGCGCGGCCAGCAACCGCTTGCCGACCTCGCGGCGGCCGAACGCTTCCTTCTGATGCGCAATGTGCAGCAGGCGGCACGCTTCGCCAGCCGGGCCGCCGACAAGCTCCCGCGCGGAACCCCAAAATGGTACCGCGCCCAGGATATTCGTCAGGTCGCCGGCGCAATGCTGCTTGACGGCGACAAGCGCCGGCGGCGATGAGTCCCTCGATCCACAATGAAGGGACATGCCGCGTCATGCCGGACCTGAAATCCTCCCTGCCCCCGCACAGGCTCGCCATTCTCCTCGCCGTCATCGCCCTTGGTCTCGCCGGCACGGCGCTCGTTGTCGCGCTTCTGCGACCGCAGGGCCAGGTCCTCGATACCGATGGCGATGCCTTTGCGGCCCGCGTCGAGGCCTACATGCTCGAACACCCGGAGATCATCCCGCGCGCCATCGGTGTCCTGCAGCGGCGCGAAGAGGCGGCCGCCACGGCACGCCGGTCGGAGGCTGTCGCGACATACTGGGACAAGATCGCCCACGACGACTACTCCCCGGTCCTCGGCAATCCCGAAGCCGCCGTCACCTTCGTCGAGTTCTACGACTATCGCTGCGCCTATTGCCGCCGCTCTCATCCCGACGTGGCGCGCCTCGTCGCCGAACAGGGTGACGAAGTCCGTTTCGTGTTCCGACAGTTTCCGGTGATCGACGATGTCGGCGATACGGACGGCCCCTCGCACATGGCGGCGCGAGCGGCGATCGCGGCCGACCGGCAAGGCCGCTTCCGGGCCTTTCACGATGCCGTGATGACCGCGCCGGGGCGACTCACGCCGGAGCGGATCTTCAGGATAGCCGAGGAGGTGGGGCTCGACATCGACCGCCTCAAGCGCGACATGAGCGACCCGGGCATCGGTCGCTATATCAGCGACACGCTGCTTCTCGCCGATGCCGTCGGCATCGGCGCCACGCCGACCTATGTCGTCAATGGCCGCGTTCTCGTCGGCGCCCGCGGGTACGACGCACTGCTCGCCATGATCAGGGCCGGCAAGAGCGCCACGGCTTCGGCACGATAGGGCCTCAGATCAGACCGGCAAGCGGGCTCGAGGGATCGGCATAGCGCTTTTTCGGCATGCGTCCGGCGCGATAGGCGTCGCGCCCCGCGATCACCGCATGACGCATGGCGCGGGCCATGCGGATCGGGTCCCGGGCCTCGGCGATGGCGGTGTTCATGAGCACGCCGTCACAGCCGAGCTCCATCGCGATGGCCGCGTCCGAAGCCGTGCCGACACCGGCGTCGACGAGCACCGGCACCTGCGCCTGCTCGACGATGAGGCGGATATTGACCGCATTCTGAATCCCGAGCCCGGACCCGATCGGCGCCCCGAGCGGCATGATCGCGACACAGCCCATGGCCTCGAGATCGCGCGCGAACAGCGGATCGTCATTGGTATAGGCCATCACCTTGAACCCCTCGGCGATCAGGGTATCGGCCGCTTTCAGGGTCTCGCGCATATCGGGATAGAGCGTCTTCCTGTCGCCGAGCACCTCGAGCTTGACAAGCTCCCATCCACCGGCCTCGCGCGCGAGCCGGAGCGTCCGCACGGCCTCGTCGGCGGTATAGCAGCCGGCCGTGTTGGGCAGATAGGTGACCTTTTCCGGATCGACGAAATCCATCAGCATCGGCTGCCCGGGATCGGAGATATTGACCCGCCTGACGGCAACGGTGACGATCTCCGCACCCGCCGCCTCGATCGCCGCCGCGGTCTCGGCGAAATCCCGGTATTTGCCGGTGCCGACGATGAGGCGCGAGCGATAGCTCCGACCGGCGAGCACAAGCGGGTCGTCCTCGGCCTTGGGCGTCACCTCGCCACCGCCGATGAAATGCACGATCTCGAGCCGGTCGCCGGACTCGATCCGCGTCGTTGCGAACGCCGACTTCGGCACGATCTCGCGATTGCGCTCGAGCGCCACCTTGCGCGGATCGAGGCCAAGGCACGCGAGCAGCGCCTCGGCCGTCAACGGCGCCTCGAAATCGCGCTCTTCACCATTGATGATAACGCTGATCACCGTTTCCACTCTGCCATGGAAGTTCCTGCTCACGGCCTGTGATACCGGGCTTCTCCGGCCACGACAAGCTGAAGTGCCCCGGCGCGCGGAGACGAGCCGGCACCGCCCTCTCCATCCCGCGCTTTTCTCGCTCGGCTCTTGCCTCTATACAGGGGCCGACGACAACAGCAAGGCGAACGAGACGCCCCGCATCATGCCGCACTTTCTGGTTCTGAACGGCCCCAATCTCAATCTCCTCGGCAGTCGCGAGCCGGCGATCTACGGCACGGCGACGCTGGCCGACGTCGAGGACCGCCTGCGCACATGGGGCGAGACCGCCGGCGTCGCGATCGATATGCGGCAGAGCAATCACGAGGGCGACCTCATCGACTGGCTGCACGAGGCGGGTGAGACGATGGACGGTGTGATCCTCAATCCGGGCGGGCTGACCCACAGCTCGATCGCGCTCGCCGATGCCGTCGCCGGGATCGCCACGCCGGTGATCGAGGTACACATCTCCAACGTCTTCTCCCGCGAGCCCTTTCGCTCGCATTCCTATGTCAGTCGCGCCGCCGCCGGCGTGATCAGCGGCCTGGGAATAGAGGGCTATCTTCTCGCCGCGCAGGCGCTTCTTGCGCGGCTTGGCGAACACCAGGAAGGATAAGGCGCGTCATGTCCAAACTGACCGATGCGGTGGATCTCATCCGCGAGCTCACCGTATTGCTCGAGGAATCGAGCCTGAGCGAGATCGAGGTGGAGGGCGAGGAGATCCGCGTCCGGGTGGCGCGTCAGGTCACCGTCGCCGCCGCCGCCCCGGCGCCGCCCCCGATCCCGACGCATCCCGCCGCCCCGGCGCCACAGGCGGTCCCGCCCGCCGCCGACGCCGACGCCGCAGCCGGAGAGACGGCACATCCGGAAGGGGCCGTTCTCTCGCCGATGGTGGGCACCGCCTATGTGGCGCCGGAGCCCGGAGCCCCGCCCTTCGTCAAGGTCGGCGACAGCGTCGAGGAGGGCGATACGCTGCTCATCGTGGAGGCGATGAAGGTGATGAACCCCATCCCCGCCCCGCGGTCGGGAACGGTGACGCGCATTCTCGTCAGCGACGCGCAGCCGGTGGAATATGGCGAACCGCTGATGGTCATCGAATAAGGGTCGCCGGCAGATGTTCGAAAAGGTTCTGATCGCCAATCGCGGCGAGATCGCGCTTCGTATTCATCGCGCCTGCCACGAGATGGGGATCGCCACCGTCGCCGTGCATTCGACCGCCGACGCACAGGCCATGCATGTGCGCCTTGCCGACGAGTCGGTGTGCATCGGCCCGCCGGCGGCGAGCGAGAGCTATCTCAACATCCCGGCGATCATCGCCGCCGCGGAGGTCACGGGCGCAGACGCCATCCATCCCGGCTACGGCTTTCTCGCCGAGAATGCGCGCTTTGCCGACATCGTCGAGGAGCACGGCATCGTCTTCATCGGCCCCACCCCGGAGCATATCCGCACCATGGGCGACAAGATCGCCGCCAAGGAGGCGATGAAGGCGCATGGCGTGCCCGTCGTCCCCGGCTCCGAGGGAGCGGTGGGCGGCGATGACGAAGCCGGACGGATCGCCGCCGAGATCGGCTATCCGGTAATCGTCAAGGCCTCCGCCGGCGGCGGCGGCCGCGGCATGAAGCTCGCGCGCAGCGAGGCCGAACTCTCGCACGCCCTGAGCGCCGCGCGCAGCGAGGCCAAGGCGGCGTTCGGCGACGACGCCGTCTATCTCGAGAAATATCTCGAACGCCCGCGCCATATCGAGGTGCAGGTGCTCGGCGACACGCATGGCCACGCGGTGCATCTTTTCGAGCGCGATTGCTCGCTGCAGCGCCGCCATCAGAAGATTCTCGAAGAGGCCCCCTCTCCGGTCATCGGCGAGGCCGAGCGCGCCGATATCGGCGCGCGCGTGGTAAAGGCGGTGCGGGAGATCGGCTATCGCGGCGCGGGCACGATCGAGTTTCTCTACGAAGACGGCGCCTTCTACTTCATCGAGATGAACACGCGGCTGCAGGTCGAGCATCCGGTGACCGAGATGATCACCGGCATCGATATCGTGCGCGAGCAGATCCGCATCGCGGCCGGCGAGCCACTCCCCTTCGCACAGGAGGATATCCAGCTCTCCGGTCATGCCATCGAGTGCCGGATCAATGCCGAGGATCCGCTCAGCTTCGCCCCTTCTCCCGGGGTGATCACCGACTATCACCCGCCCGGCGGGCTTGATGTGCGGGTCGACTCGGCGCTCTTTTGCGGCTATCGCATCCCGCCCTATTATGACAGCCTGATCGCCAAGCTGATCGTCCGCGGGGCGACACGCGAGGATGCGCGGCTGCGCCTGCGGCGCGCCTTGGAGGAATATGTCATCGGTGGGATCAAGACGACGATTCCCCTGCATCAGATGCTCGTCGAGGAGCCCGCCTTTGCCGCCGCCGACTACCATATCCACTGGCTCGAACAATTCCTTGCCGAGCATTCGGCCTGATCGGCGGGCCTCGGTCGCCCGACGATGACCAAGCTGACACCGGACCTGCTGTTGCGCGCCTACGCCAGCGGACTCTTTCCCATGGCCGAGAGTCGCGACAGCCCGGACCTCTTCTGGGTCGACCCCGACCGTCGCGGCATCCTGCCGCTCGACCGCTTCCACGTTCCGCGCCGCCTGCGCCGCACCGTTCTCCAGGATCGCTTCCGTGTCACCGTCGACGCGGCGTTCCGCGCCGTCATCGAGGGCTGCGCCGAACCCGCCCCCGGGCGCCCCGATACCTGGATCAACGCCGAGATCGTCACGCTCTATGAGCAGCTCCACGATCTCGGCGCCGCGCACTCGGTGGAATGCTGGCAGGGGCCCGCACTCGTCGGCGGGCTTTATGGCGTCGATCTCGGGGGCGCGTTTTTCGGCGAGAGCATGTTCCACCGCGCCCGCGACGCCAGCAAGGTGGCGCTCGTGCACCTCGTTGCGCGCCTCATCGCTGGCGGTTACCGTCTGCTCGATGCCCAGTTCATGAGCGCGCATCTGAAACAGTTCGGCGCCTGCGAGGTGTCGCGGACGGTCTATCAGTCTCTGCTTGCCGAGGCCCTGCGCGTCCGGGCGGACTTCTATTGCCTGCCCCGCTCGCTGCCGGGAGGTGCAGCCTTGCAGCCGATCACCCAGACGTCATAGACCGGGTGCTCGAGGCCGTGCAGGGCCGGCGAGGAAGCCAGCATCCAGCCGCTGAACACCCGCTTCCGCTCGCCGTCGCGGACCTCGTCGATCTGCAGGAAGGCGAAGGTTTCCGGCGGCTCTTCGGGCGGCCGCGAATAGCAGTAGCGGGCGGTGATGACGAGGCTGCCGAACGATACCTCCTCGTCGGCCGGCAGCTCGAGCTCGGTGATCCGGGCCGTGATCTTGTCGAGCGCCCGCACAATGGTCACGGTGCGCCCGCGCTCCGCCGCCGGCGGCGCTTCGATATCGGGACGCCCGATGCGCTGCACGTCGGGCGGGACCGCATCCTGCGCGGTGGCCAGAGCGCCGGCGAAAAGGAGGGAAGCGAGCGCCGGAACCACGTGCGATCACTTGCCGCTGCCGTCGCCGCTCGAGGAATCACCGCTGAACACGGCTTTCGACACCAGCGACCAGATATCGATCGGCTCCTCGGTGAACTCGATCTGATCGCCCGGCGCGAGATAATCCGGCGAGCCGCCCGGCTGCAGCTCGAGATAGGTATCGCCCAGGAGGCCGTCCGACGTGATCGAGGCCGCCGAGTCGTCGGGCAGCCTGATGGTGCGATCGATGACGAAATGAACGACCGCCTGATAGGTATCCGGATCGAGCTCTTCGCGGGTCACCGTGCCGACCTTGATGCCGGACAGGCGGACATCGGCGCCCAGATTGAGCCCGCCGACGCGCTCGAATCGGGCCAGCAGGGGATAGCCTTCGCGCCCCGCCACATCCGTGGTCGTATAGGCGACATAGAGAAAGCCGCCCGCCACCACGAGAACCACGGCCCCGATCAGGGATTCCACAAGCCTGCTGTTCATGCGATCTCTCCTCGCGCCCTGTCCCCCGGCGGTCTTAGGGCCGCCATGCTTCATAATCGGCGCTCGCCGCACTGCGCCTGCCGCCCCGCACCAGGCTCCCGGGCGGGAAATAGGCCGCCGGCGTGCCCGTCATATTGGGCCTGTGCTCCTTTTCCCATGGCTTGACCGGCAGCGGCGCCTCGCTCGGCGGCAGATCGGCGGTCCTGTGCAGCCAGCGGTGCCATTCGGGGGGCACGCGCGACGCTTCGGCCTCGCCATGATAGATCACCCAGCGCCGGCGCCCGTCTTTCGAGCGGTAATAGACATTGCCGTCCGCGTCCTCGCCGACACGCACGCCTTTCCGCCAGGTGAAAAGCGCGGTGCCGATGGTGGCGCCGTGCCACCAGGTGAAGATCTTGAGAAACATCGTCTTGAGCAGGCCCATGGCTCTCCGGGTCCTCCGATTTCTCGATGCCGGTCTACGGCCGCAAAACGCCGGGACTATGGCAATATCGACGCCCGGCGTCCAGCCGCCTTTGCACGCCGCAGCGGGAATTCGGCTCACGCCGCGTCACGCCCCTGCGAGCAGCGGCGCGGCGGATGAGGCAAGACGACTCGGAAGCGGCGCCTCAGGCGTTTTGTCGAGGCATTCCGCTCCCCCTCGGCAGTGCAAGGGGTGATGTCGACGGGAGCCTTGTATCGCCCTTTTGTCAACCACATTTTTTTACCGAAAGGGGCTTGCGGGCACCCCCCATTGGGCTAGACTTTGTGGTCGGCGCCGCTGCCCGGACCACATGTTGGTGCTCCAGGACCGCAACGCGCAGAGGCATCAGGCAGTTGAATTCCGAGAGAGACGAGGGGGAGGATCATGAAGTTCGCACGTCGATTCACGAGGGCGGGTGAATCACCCTATTCGGGCATCGCCTTTCGCATGGCGACGAGCGAGATCCGCAATCCCGACGGCAGCGCGGTCTTTCGCATGGACGATGTCGAGGTGCCGGAGTCCTTCTCCCAGGTGGCGACCGACATCCTGGCGCAGAAGTATTTCCGCAAGGCGGGCGTGCCGGCGAAGCTGAAACCGGTCGAGGAAGAGACCGTCCCCTCCTGGCTGTGGCGTCGGGTCGCCGACGAGGCGGCGCTTGCGAAGCTGAAGAAGAACGAGCGTTATACGAGCGAGACGAGTGCCCGCCAGGTCTTCGACCGTCTCGCCGGGACCTGGACCTACTGGGGCTGGAAGGGCG
>CAZAEP010000096.1:0-9138 GCA_964484045.1 uncultured Sphingomonadales bacterium | reverse complement strand
TTCAAGCGTCCCATGCCGGCGGATTTTTTTCGCACCATGGAGGATGCGAGCGGGGTTGATCTGGACTGGTTCTGGCGCGGCTGGTTCTACGGCACGGATCATGTGGACATCGCCATTGACAAGGTGACGCTGGCGACCATCGACACCGAGGATCCGGACACCGAGGCGGCCTACAAGCGGGCCGAGAAGGCGGCGGCGCCGCGCTCGCTCACCGACATCCGCAATGCGGAGGTGGTGCGGCGGGTGGAGCGGAACCCGGGTCTGCTCGATTTCTACAACGAACATGACGCATTCACGGTGACGCCGTCGGCCCGCGAAGAATACGCGAAGCTTCTCGAGGGACTTGCGCCCTGGGAGAAGGAGCTTCTGTCGCTGGGCTCGAAGCTTTATTTCATCGACTTCGTGAACGAGGGCGGACTGGTGATGCCGCTCATAGTCGGCATCGACTATGCGGACGGGACGCATGAGGAGCTGCGCATACCGGCGGAGATCTGGCGTCGCGACGCGCATCGGGTGACGAAGCTTCTGGTTCGCGACAAGGCGATATCCTCGATCACGCTGGACCCGCATCTGGAGACGGCGGATGCGGACCTGAGCGACAACAACTGGCCGCGCAAGCCGGTCAGGACGCGACTTGAGCTCTTCAAGCAGAAAAAGAAGAAGAACCTGATGCAGGAGCTCGGGGATTCCGGAGAGGGGGCGCAATGAGACGGCGTGCCCCGGCGGCCCTCGCACTGCTCCTCATCGCCGGCGCCGCGCCGGCGTTCGGGCACAGCTTCTATGCCGCGCTCACGCGCATCAACTACAATGCCCATGCCGGCACCATCGAGGTCATCCACCGCCTCGTCACCCACGACATGGAGGCCGTGCTCTCGGCCGCTGCGGGCGAACGCCTGACGTTTGACGACGCGACATTCGAACGCACCGAGCACGAGGCCGGCGCCTATCTCGCGAGCCATTTCGCGCTCGCTGCGGACGGCGCGGCGGTACCGCTTCGTTTCATCGGTGTCGAGGCCAGGGGCGACGATCTCTATGCCTATTTCGAGGCGCCGCTCGGGGCGCCGCCGCGACGGCTCGCGGTGCGCGACCGGATTTTCATCGACGCGCTCCCCGAGCAGCGAAATCTGGTCGTCGCTACGGTGGGAGAAGCCACCGCCTCGGCGCACTTCCGCCGCGGCGCCGTGGAACAGACTCTCGACCTCGGCACCTAAGGGGGCTTGCCGCACGGGAAAAGGGGCCATAGAACGGGCCTGTACAGCGATCAGGATCACAGCATGCGACGCCACGCGCTCCTCGTCATCGCCATCGGTTTTCTTCTCGGCGGCACATCCGCGTCGGCCCAACCCGCGGCCGAGACGCTGGCCCACAACAGGAATCCGCTGCTGCACCTGGCGCAGCAATTGGGCCGGGCGGCGGGAGACGCCGAATATTGCGGTTACGACGAGGAGGTGGTGGAAGCCTTCATCGCCCGGTCGATGGCACGTCTGGCCAAGGAGACGCAGGATCAGGCCCTGCTCGCAGGCAGTCGCATCGAGTTCAACAATCATGCCGCGCACGGCCGCGCCAGCGGGCCGGACGAGGGCTGCGATGCCTTCGCCCTGACCTTCGCCGCGATCAAGCGGCAGCTCGACTGAACGGGCCACGGAGTTCCGGGACGACCTCAGTTGTTTGGCCGGAAACGCACCGATGATCCCGACACGACGGGCTGAAGAATGCGCCCGCCTTCGATCGAAATCTCGTTCGGACCACTCAGGCGAATGATGATCGGCCCTTCGATGAGATCCGCCTTCTCCGGCCATGCCGCTTCGAGGGCGCGTTCGACGAAAGCGGCGAGTGCCGGGCCGACGCGATCGCTCGCGTCACTTTCCGCAAAGGCGAATTTGGGCCCCTGATACCTGCGATTGACCGTCTCGCGGAGAACGAAATTGGCCACGATCTTCTTCTCGACGAGCTTCCTGCCGTCGGCGTCGCGCACGACGATCTTCCCCTTGACGAAGGTGGTGGCGCCGACGATGGCGGCCACCGAATGGTCGTCGATCTTGATGCGCTCGATCTTGTAGCGGATGCGGCCGCGGAAATCCGGCACCGCATGTTGCAGATTCGCGATCGTGAAGGCGCGGACGAGATTCGCCACCGTATAGTCGGCAAGGTCCGGAATCAGGGTCTCGCCGGCCCAGCGGGTGCCCGCAGTCTCGCTCTTCGCGAAGCGCTGAATGCTGCGCGAGGCGCGCGCGTCATCCATGCGATTCATGCGGAAGCGTTCCTCGCGGATGCGCTCGACCCGGTTGATCGCGCCCATCACCCGGTTGAGTCGCTTGGAGAAATGAACCTCGATCGTCACCCCATCGCGGGACAGGGCCTCTGCACGGGCCTCGGTCGCCGTGAACTGCAGCCCGCCCAACAGGCCGGCGAGGATGCAGGAACACATCTGCATCCTCTTCCACAGACGCGCGGCCGAGGTCTGCAAGGACAAGGTCATTGCCTGATCCGGTTTCCCTGGATGATCTGCTCATTGGGTCCGCTGACGCGCACGATGACCGGCCCGTGGATCCGGTCCTTGCGATCGGGCCACAGGCGCTCGAGCGCCTTTTCCACGAAATAGGCGAGCGCCGGTCCGACACGATTCGTGTCCTGGGTTTCCATGAACGCGTATTTCGGACCCTTATAGGAGGTGTCGACAGTATGATCGACGACCAGATTGGCCGAAACCTTTTCCGTCCTGAGCACCTTGCCGTCGGGTGCGACGAGGCTGACCGTTCCGATCACATAGGAGCTCGGTCCGCTGAGAAACGCCACATTGTGGTTGGCGATCTTCATATGGTCGATACGAAGGCGGACGGTGCCCTGGAAACCGGGGTTCGCCCGGTTGATATTGTCCGCCGCCAACGCCTTGACGAGATTGGAGACGGTAAAGTCCTCGAGGTCGGGGATGAGGCGCTCCGTGGCCCAGACGGTTCCCTCGGTCTGGCCTCTGGCAAAGCGCAGGACGCCGGCGCTGCGCGGAACGACGCGGTCGGTTCTGTTCTTGCGGAAGCGCTCTTCGAGCGTCCGCTCCACGCGATTGATCTGGTCCAGCTTTCTGGCCACGGCCGGGGAGAATTCGACCTCGACCCGGTATCCCTCCATTTTCGGCGCGATGGCCGCGCTCGCCGGCGATACGAGTGCGACGGCCGCCGCGACGCCGACAGCAAGTGAAAACAGGCGGTTCATGGCAGCCTCCCTCTCCAATGATTTCATCCTGTGATATGCATATGGCATGATAACTGAACCACCGCTGAACAAGAACGGGCAAACCTGCGGCCGAGGTCGCGCGGCCTGTGGTTTCATCGCGTGGCATGGTGTCCTGATGTGACGACGGAGCCTCCGGCAATGCGTTTCCGCCCCCTCGTGCTGGTCTGCCTCCTGCTCGCCGGCTGTGCCGGGATCGAACGCGGAATCGCGGTCCTCACGCATTCGCCGAGCACGGATCCCGGACGGGCGCCGGCCGGTGTCTATCATGCCGATCCCGGTCACACGACGGTCGCGTTCGGAGTCGTCCATCTCGGCTACTCCACCTATCTCGGGCGTTTCGACCATGTCGACGCCGAGCTTGATTTCCTGCCCGACGACCCGACCGCGAGCACGCTTGTGGTGCGCATTTCCACGGCCAGCGTCGACAGCAACAATCCGGCCGTCGACGAGGCGCTGCGCGAGGAGCTGTTCCGGGTCGCGCACTATCCCGAGATTGTCTTTCGCGGCGTGCGCGCCGAGCGTACCGGCGAGCGGACGGGCACGCTTACCGGAGCGCTGACGATGGGTGGTCGGACGCATGAGGTGACGCTCGATGTGGTCTTCAACGGCGCCGCGAAGAATCCGCTCACCGGGGCGCCGACGCTCGGCTTTTCCGCCACCGGCACGCTCGACCGCGGGCGCTGGGGTCTTGCCAGATGGTATCCTGCGGTGGCCAGGAAGGTGGCGATCCGGATCGAGGTCGAATTCGTTCTCGAGGATGCGCCCGATCAGTGAAAATAGCTGGCGCCGTTGATGTCGACGGTGGTGCCGGTGGCATGGTGCACGAGCCCCGAGAGCAGGAAGGCGATGAGATTGCCGACCTCGCGCGGCGGGGCGGCGTCGCCCATCGGGGTTTCTTCCAGCATATGCGCATTTTCCGGCGCATCGATGCGCGGGGCCACGCGCTCGGTGCGCACCCAGCCCGGCGCCACCAGATAGGCGCGGATGCCGGCCTTGGCATAGTTCTTCGCGATCGAGCGCGTAAGCGCCACGAGCGCGCCTTTCGACGCCGCATAGTGCATGGCGTCGGGGAGGTCGCCGCGGAAGGCGGCGCGGCTTGTCACCGTCACGATCATGCCGCCGCCGCGCGCGCTCATATGGTGGATCGCCTCCCGCGAAAGGTCGGCGACGGCGCGGACGTTCACCGCCCAGCACTGATCCCAGTCGCGGTCCCAGTCCGCGACCGGGTCCTCGGGCGCGCTGTAGGGCATGACGGCGGCGTTGTTGACGAGGCCGTCGAGGTCGCCCTTCCAGGCCAGCGCCGCCTGCCACAGCCGACGCACGGCCGCCCGCTCGGCGAGATCGGCGCGGCACAGATGCGTGCGCGCGGGTCCGTATTCGGCGGCTAGGCGGCCGGCTTCGGCCGCGTCCGAATGCCAGTGGAGCACGACATCGGCTCCGGCCTCGAGGAGAACGCGTGCGGTGGCGGCACCGATTCCCTTCGAGGCGCCGGTGACGAGGATGGTTCGTCCCTCAAGCGTGATCATCGGGGTCTCCGGGAGCGAACAGCATGGTGCCGTCGCGGAAGCTCTTGAATTCGAGGGCATTGCCCGCGGGGTCGCAGATGAAGAAGGTGCCCTGTTCGCCCGGTCTGCCGCGAAAGCGGACGTGCGGGCGGATGAGGAAGGGGATTCCGTCCGCCTCGAGACGCGCGGCGAGGGCCTTCCAGGCCGCCCATTCGAGGACCGCTCCGAAATGGCGTACCGGCACGGCCTCGCCGTCGACCGGGCCGGTCGCCGCGGCACGGCATTCGGCAGGGCTCAGATGGGCGGTGATCTGGTGGCCGAAAAAGTCGAAATCGATCCAGCGCGCGGTGCGGCGGCCGATCGCGCAGCCCAGGAGCCCGGCATAGAAGGTCTCGGCCGCGGCGAGATCGTCGACCGGAAAGGCGAGGTGAAAGGGCGTGCTTGCGCTCATGAGAGGCAGCATGGCATGAGGGCGCGGCGGCTGCAATCCGTGGCCGCGCGACGGCGATGAGGACGACACGCGCATGGTGGCGGAGAAGAAAAGCGGCGTCGAGCATCATGTGGTGACCGCGGCCGATGCCGGGATTCGCCTCGATCGCTGGTTCCGGCGCCATTTCCCCGGATTGCGCCATGGGGCGCTCGTGAAGCTGATGCGCACCGGGCAGATCCGTCTCGATGGCGCCCGCGTCGGTCCCGGCACGCGGATTGCCGCGGGCCAGACGATCCGTATTCCGCCGCTCGCTGCCGGCGCCACCACCCCGCGGCAGACGACGGCCGCGCGCCCGGTTCCCGGCAAGGCCGACATCCGGCTCGTCAGGAGCTGGGTGCTCCACGAGGACGACGCGGTGATCGTGCTCAACAAGCCGCCGGGTCTCGCCACCCAGGGCGGGCCGGGCATCACTCGTCATGTGGACGGCCTTCTCGATGCGCTCCGCTCCGGCGGCGCGGACGAGCGCCCCCGCCTCGTGCACCGTCTCGATCGCGACACGTCCGGTGTCCTGCTGCTCGCTCGCACCGCCTCCGCCGCGGCGGCGCTGGCGAAAAGCTTCCGCAGCCGCGCGGCAGAGAAGCTCTACTGGGCGCTTGTCGTCGGCACGCCGCGGCCGCCGCGCGGCAAGATCGTTGCGGCGGTGGAGAAGACGCCGGGTCGGGCGGGGGAGCGCATGGGCGTGAGCGAAGGCGGCAAGCCGGCACGGACGCTCTACCGCAGCATCGACCATGCGGGGCGAAAGGCGGCCTGGCTGGCGCTGCAGCCGCTCAGCGGCCGCACCCATCAACTGCGCGTTCATTGCGCCCATATCGGGCATCCGATCGTCGGCGATGGCAAATATGGCGGCGCGGCGGCACACCTCACCGGCGTGGTCTCACGCAAGCTGCATCTACATGCCCGGCGCATTCGCGTGCCGCACCCCGCGGGCGGGGTTCTCGACGTGCGTGCGCCCCTGCCGCCCCATATGGCCGAGACCTGGACCACATTCGGTTGGGGGGAAGACCCTGTCGCGGATGTCTTTCTCGACGACGGCGATGGCTAAGCAATTCTTAAGAGGCGCCACCTAGAATCCGGCTCCGGTGCACCATGCGCTGCGGGCAGGATCGGGCCATGAAGCTCTTTTATTATTCCGCCGGAGACGTCATCTATCGCGAAGGCGACCGTCCCGAAAAGGTCTTCATCGTCAAGGACGGGGAGGTCGAGGTCTCGCGCACGACCGGCGGCGAGCGGGTGCGCCTCGCCGTGCTCGGGCCGGGTGAGATTTTCGGCGAGAGCGGCATCATTCAGGACAAGCCGCGCTCGACGACGATGAAGGCACTGCGCGACACCACCATCATCAAGGTCGACCGCGAGACCTTCCTCAAGAGCTTCGGCTCGGACAATCCCTTTCTCCTGCCCCTGTTCCGCATGCTCTGCGCCCGGCTTGCCGCCGCCGACGAGCGGCTGATCGAAAGTCGGACGGATCATCGCGAACCCGCACGCTGGAGCGAGACCGCGGTGCTGCGGCTCCATCCGGCCTCCGATCTCACCGAAAACCAGATCGGCGAAGACGGACTGAAGATCCGGCGTCTGCCGTTCACCATCGGCCGCCGCGATCCGAGCGAACACAGGCAGGCGATCACCGATGACGGCCTCGCGATCTACGGCGGCCGCGACCAATCGCTCGCGGAGGGGCATTTCCGTATCGAGGAATCCGACGAGGGCTTGCTGCAGATCCGCGATTGCGAGAGCCAATTCGGCACCATCGTCAATGACCGCTATCTCTCCCGCTACAGCTTCGAACCGACGGCGCCGCTCGTCTATGGCGTCAATGTGGTGATCGCCGGGACCAAGGAATCGCCCTACCGCTTCCATCTCATCGTCGAGCGCGCGCCGACCGCGAAACCCTCGGACAGCGCGGCGATGGCCAAGGCCTGATCCCCGGCTCCCCTTTCTTGCCCGTTCCCGCTCTGTCTATGCCTTCCATCCCTGCTCGCCGACGAGCGGCACGAAGCGGACGCCGGTGATCTCTTCCTCGACGAGGCCGCCGTCCGCCGCCTTCTCGATGCGTCGCACCGTCTGGTGCGCGCGGACGCGTCCCACCGGCACCACGAGCCGTCCGCCGGGGCGCAATTGCTCGATCAGCGCCGGCGGCACCCCGGGAGCCGCCGCCGAGACGAGAATCGCGTCATAGGGTGCGCCCGGCGCATAGCCGAGCGAGCCGTCGCCCTCGATGACGGTGACCGTGTCGTAACCGAGGCGTGCGAGCGTCTCCTTCGCCCGCTTCGCAAGCGCGGGCTGGCGTTCGATGCCGATCACCTCGGATGCGATCTCGGCAAGGACCGCCGCGGCATAGCCCGAGCCGCTGCCGACCTCGAGCACGCGCTCGCCGCCGCCGAGCCCCATCGCCTCGATCATCAGGGCCACGATATAGGGCTGCGATATGGTCTGGCCGCTGCCGATGGGCAGCGCCGAATCGTCATAGGCGTTGGCGCGATAGGGCTCGGGCACGAAGTCCTCGCGCGGCACCTTGCGCATGGCGGCGAGCACGAGCGGGTCGCGGATGCCCCGGGCGGCGATCTGCTCGGCGACCATGGCCTCGCGGGCAGATGCAAAAGGGTCGTCTGTGCTCATCGAACCTCCCCCGTTGGCGAGCCGTCCGGAAGACTACCCCAAATGGGGAGGTAGGAAAGCCGGGCAGCGAATCCAAGGGTGCCCCGCGGCGCCCCTTCCGCTATGGATCGGCGGGCGGCAACAAGGTGTGAGCCGAAGACCGCGGCGGGTGCATCGCGCGGTGCCGAAGGATGGGATGAAGAGATGAGCGCAAGTCTCGTTTTTCGCGCCGGCGCCCGGGCGGCCGCGATCATTCGCCGCGAGGGCGGGCTCGATCCCGCCCGCATCAGGCTCATGGTCGGCGCCTCGGGCGGGCCCAAATGGCTTGCGCTCGCGCACCTTGATCGCGCCATCCTCGGATGCTGGCTCGCCGGGCGGACGGCGGCGCTCGACCTTCTCGCCTCGTCGATCGGCTGCTGGCGCTTTGCCTGTTATGCGCAGGCCGATCCCTGTGCCGCCTTCGACCGCTTCGAGGAGACCTATCTCGCCTATCGCTATTATCCCGGCCAAGGACCGGCGGAGATCATGCAGGACAGCGTCGCCATGCTCGATGCGCTTCTCGGCGAGAACGGGGCGGCGGAGATTCTGAGCGGCCCGATGCGTCTGCATGTGATGACCGCCCGCGGGCGCCACCTTCTCGCACGCGAGAGCCGCCTCGCGCTCGCGCTCGGGCTCACCGGCGCGGCGCTCGCCAATCTCGTCGATCGCCGGGGCTTGCGCTTCTTCGTCGAGCGGGCGCTCTTCGCCGATCCGCGCTCGGCGGTGGATTTCGCGCACTGGGACGGCATTCCCTGTCGCCGCCTGCCGCTCTCGGTCGACAATCTGCGCGACGCGATCATGGCTTCGTCGTCGATCCCGCTGCTGCTCACCGGCATCGCCGACCCGCCGCAGGCGCCGCGCGGGCGCTACTGGGACGGCGGCATCACCGACTATCATTTCGACGTGCCGTTCCTCGAAGGCGATGCCGAGGGCATCGTGCTCTATCCGCATTTCGTCGATCGCATCGTGCCCGGCTGGTTCGACAAGCCGCTGCGGTGGCGGCACGGGGCGCGCGATCCCGACCGTCTGTTGCTGATCGCGCCGAGCGCCGAATTCGTTGCCGGCCTGCCGCACGGCAAGATTCCGGACCGCAAGGATTTTCAGCGTTTCTCCGAGGACGACCGCGCCGCCTACTGGCGCCGCGCGCATGCCGAGTGCGCCCGCTTGGCGGAGGAGTTCGAAGAGGTGGTCGGAAAGGGGCTTCTGCCGGAGCGCCTCGAGCCCTTTCCCGGAACCTGATCCCGGGCCCCGGTCAGGAGCCGTTGCCGGACCGTGGGGTCA
>CAZAEP010000095.1:0-9202 GCA_964484045.1 uncultured Sphingomonadales bacterium | reverse complement strand
CCCGAATCACCGTCCGCCGGCGCGACCTCAGGCGTCCGGTTCCGGCCGACCTCGCGCCCCGCCTCGAAGGGCGGCGCGTCGCCACGGTCTCCCGCCGCGGCAAATACGCGCTCATCGGGACGGCGGGCGGGCCGGTGCTGATCCTGCATCTCGGCATGTCCGGGCGCATCCGGCTGGTGCGCGCGGGCGCCAATGACGATGCCCCCGCCCCGCATGACCATGTCATGTTCGCCACCGACGCCGGCGAGCGGCTGGTGTTCAACGACGCACGCCGCTTCGGACTTCTCGCGCTCGCCGAGCCGGACGGGCTCGAGTCGCATCCGCTGCTCCGGGATCTCGGTCCCGAGCCTCTGGGCGGGGACTTTACGGCCGATCACCTCCGCACCGCGCTTGCGCGGCGGCGAACGACGGTGAAGGCGGCGCTGATGGATCAGCGACTCGTCGCCGGGCTCGGCAATATCTATGTCTCGGAAGCGCTTCATCGGGCGCATCTCTCGCCGCGCCGCGGCACGGCATCGATCGGTCCGCTGCGCGCCCGGCGGCTCGTTGCGGCGATCCGTGCAGTGCTCGAAGAGGCCATCGCCGCGGGCGGCTCGAGTTTGCGGGACCATGCCCGCGTCGATGGCGAACTGGGCTATTTCCAGCACCGCTTCCAGGTCTACGACCGGGCCGGCGCCCGCTGCCTGCGCCCGGGCTGCGGCGGCACCATCCGGCGCATTGCGCAGGCCGGCCGGTCGAGCTTCTACTGCCCCGTCTGCCAGCGCTGACAAGTTCTGTTTTGCATTGCCGGATGCAGACCGCTAGTTTGCCGACGGCGACGAACCACAGGGACCCACGGGGGCATGCCATGTCTTATGAGACCATTCTCCTCGACAAGCGTGAGGCGATCGGGATCATCACCTTGAACCGGCCGCAGGCCTTGAACGCCTTCAACGGCCAGCTCATGGACGAGCTCACCGCGGCGGTGCGCGAGCTCGAGGCCGACGAGGAGATCGGCTGCATGATCATCACCGGCAGCGAGAAGGCCTTCGCCGCCGGCGCCGACATCAAGGAAATCGCCGACAAGAACTATGCCGACGTCTTCTTCGAGGATCTGATCACCGCCAACTGGGAAGAGGTCACGCGTGCCCGCAAGCCGGTGATCGCGGCGGTCGCCGGCTATGCGCTCGGCGGCGGCTGCGAGCTGGCGATGATGTGCGACATCGTGATCGCCGCGGAAAACGCGCGCTTCGGCCAGCCCGAGATCACCATCGGGGTCATTCCCGGCGCCGGCGGCACGCAGCGCCTGACCCGCGCCGTGGGCAAGGCCGTGGCCATGGACATGATTCTCACCGGGCGCCAGATGGATGCCCGGGAGGCTCTGGCGGCGGGGCTGGTGAGCCGCGTCGTGCCCACCGAGGACCTCATGGACGAGGCGATCAAGATCGCCGAACGCATCGCCGCCTTCTCGCGGCCGGCGGTGATGATCGCCAAGGAGGCGGTCAATCGCGCCTTCGAGACCACGCTCGCCGAAGGCGTTCGCTTCGAGCGCCGGGTCTTCCATTCGCTGTTCGCCTTCGAGGACCAGAAGGAGGGCATGCACGCCTTCATCGAGAAGCGGCGGCCGCAGTTTCACAATCGCTGAGGAGCGCGGTCGAGAACGGCGGTTGACCTCGCGCTCCGCCGGGGATATAGAGCGCAGCAGTTTTCGAGGGGCGCCGCCGTCGTGCGGCGCCGCTTGCTCTCGGAGTTGAAGCGATGGCGCATACACCGCAAGCAAAGAAGCGCATCCGGCGCAATCGACGCCGTGAGGCCATCAACAAGGCCCGCCGGTCCCGCATCCGGACCTTCATCAAGAAGGTCGAGGCGGCGCTCGAGAGCGGCGACAGGGCGGCCGCCGAAGCCGCGTTCAGGGCGGCCGAACCGGAAATCCGGCGCGGCGTCAGCAAGGGCGTGCTGCACAGGAACACGGCCTCGCGCAAGGTCTCCCGGCTTGCGAGGAGGCTGAACCTGCTCAAGGCCTGATCCGACTCGGGCGGCGACGCTCGGGAGTCGCCGGACCGAATCGCTTGCCGGTAGGACAATGAGGAAAGGGCTGCACGCATGGCGTGTGGTCCTTTTTCTGTTCCCCGAGAACAAAAGGAGACGCCGTCGCCGTCCCGCCCGACCGGAAATCAAGATTTAGTGGTCGTGCGCCGGTGGCCCACAGGGGGCCCGAAAAAATCGGGAGCGGCGTCGCCGAATCGGTTGCGAAGCGCCGGAGCGGGCGGTACCTTTTCTCTCGCCGTCATCCGCGACGGACTTGTTCGAAGTCGAATCCTTTTAAACAGAGAGTGCTGACAGGTATAGTTCTGTATCTATCTGTCGTGCGTTGTATAAATTTGAATTATGACATGGAAGAAATGCGGTAATGATGGCGGAATACTAGGGTCTGGCGAGAATCGGAGGGGGGATGTGTGGAAAAGTGGAGGGAAAGACCGCAGGCGCCACCCTGGAGAGGGTGACAAGTCTCGAAAATATCAGAATTCGGTCGTCGAGAGGGCGCCGGCAGACGGGCCCTCGAGAGGCGAGCCGGGAACGACAATTCCGAGATAGTGGATCACGCACGTGTCATTGAAGACGAGGCCAGTCGATCGCTCGGCGCCTGCCCAGGGGCCTTCATCGCATCACCATTGGCGCTGGATTCGTTCGCAACTCAAGCGGGAATACGGCCCGGCGCAATATGAGCGCTGGCTCAAGCCCCTGCGCCTTGCCGCCGTGGAAGCCGGGGTGGCGCAGATCAGCGTTCCCACGGATTTCATCCGCGACTGGGTGGAGCGCAACTATCTGAGCCGCATCCGGACTCTCTTCGCGGCCGGGCCCGAGCCGGTGTCGGATGTTCGCGTGGTCGTCGGCGCGACGCCGCAGCAGGCGGCGGAGCGCCAGGCGTCGGCATCCGCCGACGCGCCGCCCGCGGCGCGGCCCGTTCGCGCCACCGCGGCCAATGCCGGCGACAGCCTTGGTGGACGGCTCGAGCCGCGCTACAGCTTCGAGCGCTTCGTGGTCGGCAAGTCGAACGCTTTCGCCCATGCCGCCGCGCGGCGCGTCGCCGAGTCGCGCACCGTACCCTTCAACCCCCTGTTCCTGCATGGCGGGGTGGGCCTCGGCAAGACCCATCTCATGCACGCCATCGCCTGGGAGTTCATGAAGAACTTCCCCGAGCGCAAGGTGGTCTACATCTCGGCGGAAAAGTTCATGTACCAGTTCATCGCCGCGGTCCGCTATCGCGACACCATGGCGTTCAAGCAGCAGTTCCGCTCGGTCGACCTGCTGATGCTCGACGACTTCCAGTTCATCGCCAACAAGGAGTCGACCCAGGAGGAGTTCTTTCACACCTTCAACGCCCTGATCGAGAGCCAGAAACAGCTCGTCATCTCCGCCGACCGTTCGCCGACCGATCTCGAGGGCATCCAGGAGCGTATCGTCTCGCGCCTCGGCTGGGGGCTCGTCGCCGACATCCACCCCACCGATTACGAACTCCGGCTCGGCATCCTGCAGTCCAAGGCGGAAGCGGTGAGCGACATCGAGATCCCCAATGAGGTGCTCGACTTTCTCGCCCGCAAGATCACGTCCAATGTGCGCGAGCTCGAGGGTGCGCTCAATCGCGTGGTCGCCTACGGGCAGCTCGTGGGGCGGGCGATCACCCTCGAGGTGGTGCGCGAGGTGCTGGCCGATCTCCTGCGCGCCAATGATCGCAAGATCAATATCGACGAAATCCAGAAGGCGGTCGCCGATCATTACAATCTGCGGCTCAGCGAGATGCTCTCGGAGCGCCGCGCCCGCAATATCGCCCGCCCGCGACAGGTGGCGATGTATCTGGCGAAGCAGCTCACGCAGCGATCGCTGCCCGAGATCGGGCGCAAGTTCAACGGCCGCGACCACACCACCGTGATCCACGCGGTGCGCAAGATCGAGGACCTGAGACGCTCGGATTCGGCGCTCGACGACGACATCAACCACCTCCTGCGGCGGCTGCAGGGCTGACCGGCTTTTGGCGGTGCGCGGCGCGCGCTTGGGCCGGCGGGGGGAAGGACGGACAGGACGGACAGGAGGGGGGAAATCATGCGGGCGTGGCTTGTGGCCTTTCTGGGCGCCGTGCTGCTGAGCGCGAGCCCTCATGCGCAGGACGTCGATCCCGGCGAGGAGGCGGTGGCCCGCATGGCCGTGCTCGGGGTCGAGCGCCCGGCGCCGGCGCCCGACCGTCGGGCGGACGAAGGCGCGGGGCCCTTCTCCCGCCTCGTCATCCGCGGCGCGACGCTCATCGACGGCACCGGGGCGCCGCCGATCGGCCCCGTGGACATCGTCATCGAGGGCGATCGTATCGCCGAGATCCGTTCGGTCGGGGCGCCCGGCGTGCCGATCCGTGCGCAAGGACGGCCGGCGCCGGGGGATCGCGAGATCGATGCAGCCGGCATGTATGCGCTGCCCGGCTTCATCGACGCCCACGCCCATATCGGCAACATGCTCCAAGGGCTCGCCGGGCGCATCCCGCCGCCCGAGTACATCTTCAAGCTGTGGCTCGGCCACGGCGTGACGACGGTCCGCGAACTCGGCGCCGGCATGGGACTCGACTGGACGATCGCGCACAAGCGGCGCAGCGCGGAGAACCGCATCGTGGCGCCACGACTCGTCGTTCACGTCGCCTTTCCGAACCACTTCACCGACCCCGAAGAGGCGCGCAAATGGGTGCGCGCGGTGCGTCGCAAGGGCGCCGACGGACTCAAATTCTTCGGCGCTCCGCCGGCGATCATCGCCGCCGCCATCGACCAGGCGAAAAAGCTCGGCATGAAGACCGCCTTCCATCATGCACAGACGGCGGTGACCCGGATCAATGTTCTCGATTCGGCGCGCATGGGCCTCGATTCGATGGAGCACTGGTACGGGCTGCCCGAGGCGCTGTTCGTGGACCGGACGGTCCAGAACTACCCGCCCGACTACAATTACAACAACGAGCAGGATCGGTTCGGCGAGGCGGGGCGTCTGTGGGCGCAGGCCGCGCCGCCGGGGTCGGCGCGCTGGAACGCGGTGATCGAGGAACTGGTGGCGCGCGATTTCACCATCGACCCGACACTCACCATCTACGAAGCCAACCGCGATCTCATGCGCGCCCGCAACGCCGACTGGCACCGCGACTACACATTGCCGAGCCTGATGCGCTTCTTTGCCCCCAACCGCACCGCGCACGGATCCTTCCATTATGACTGGACGACCGCCGACGAGATCGCCTGGAAGCGCAATTACCGCATCTGGATGCGCTTTCTCGACGACTACAAGAACCATGGCGGACGGGTCACCGTGGGCAGCGATTCCGGGTTCATCTACAAGCTCTTCGGCTTCGGCTACATCCGCGAGCTCGAGCTCCTGCAGGAGGCCGGATTCCACCCCCTCGAAGTCGTGATGGCGGCGACGCTGAAGGGCGCCGAGCTGCTCGGACGCGCGCAGGACCTCGGCAGCGTCGAGCCCGGCAAGCGCGCCGATCTCGTTCTCGTCGGCGAGAATCCACTGGCCAATTTCAAGGTGCTCTACGGCACCGGGCATCTGCGTCTTGACGATGCCACCGGCAAGGTGACGCGCGTCGGCGGCGTCGACATGGTGATCAAGGACGGCATCGTCTATGACGCCCGCCGCCTGCGCGCCGACGTGCGCGCCATGGTCGCCGCGGCAAAGGCGGCGGAAGCGGCGGCCGAGGACTCCTCCCCGCCGGCGGACGGCGGCCGGTGAGCGACCGATTTCGCGGTCGCCGATGAGGGGTGCGGGCGCGCCTGCCGCGAAGCAAAAAAAAGGCTGCCCACGGCGCGTTTTCTGCTATGTTTGGGGTCCTGCGGCAGGGGCCGCCGGCTGAGACCCAAAAAACCAGAGAAAACAGCGTCGATCACATGAAGCTTAGCATCGAACGGAGCGCGCTCCTGAAGGCCTTGAGCCACGTTCAGAGCGTGGTGGAGAAGCGCAACACCATCCCCATCCTGTCCAATGTTCAGATCGAGGCCGCCGACGGCCGGCTCGCCCTGACGGCGACCGACCTCGATCTCGCGATCGTCGAGGAGACCCCGGCCGATATCGAGCAGGCGGGGGCGACCACCGTGCCGGCGCATGTGCTGCACGACATCGTGCGCAAGCTGCCCGAAGGCGCCGATGTCGAGCTGGCGCTCGAGGATCAGCGACTGCGGCTTCGCGCCGGCCGCTCGCGCTTCACCCTCGCCTGTCTGCCGCGCGAGGATTTCCCGGTGATGAGCGTCGACGAACTGCCGCACCGATTCACGTTCCCGGCCGCCGATCTCAAGCGTCTCATCGACAAGACCCGCTTTGCGATCTCGACGGAAGAGACGCGCTACTATCTCAACGGCATCTATTTCCACGTCACCGAAGGCGACGGCGGCGAGATGCTGCGGGCGGTCGCCACCGACGGACATCGTCTGGCGCGGGTCGAGCGTTCGGCGCCCGAAGGCGCCGTCGGCATGGCCGGCGTCATCGTGCCGCGCAAGACGGTGCTCGAGATCCGCAAGCTGATCGACGAGTTCGACGGCGAGGTTGAAATCTCGTTGTCGGATACCAAGATAAGATATGGTTTCGACAGCGCGGTGGTGACCTCGAAACTGATCGACGGAACCTTCCCCGACTATACGCGTGTGATTCCGACCGGAAACGATCGGCGCCTCGTGGTGTCGGCCGCCGATTTCGCCGAGGCGGTGGATCGCGTGGCGACGATTTCCTCGGAGAAATCGCGTTCGGTGAAGCTGGCTCTCGAGGCCGAGCGCATCGTCCTCACGGTGAACAGCCCCGAAAGCGGGACGGCGACCGAGGAGGTGGCGGCGGCCTATGAGGGCGAACCGATGGAGATCGGCTTCAACGCCCGCTATCTGCTCGATATTCTCGATCAGATCGAAGGCGGGGAGGTGGAGCTTCTGCTCAACGACGCCGCCTCGCCGACGGTGATGAAGGACAGCGAAGACGACTCCGCCCTTTATGTCCTCATGCCCATGCGGGTCTGATGCGGCGGGCCGCTTTGCTGGCGCACCGCCCCGGTGACCGCGGCCTGACGCGCGAGCCCGCCCTCGGGGTGGCAGGATGATGGCGACGAAAGCAGCAACCGCAATGGCCTCCGGTCGCTCGGGGGTGCGCATCGCGCGGCTGAAGCTGGCCCATTTCCGCTCCTATTCGCGGCTCGATCTCGACATCGGGGTCGGGGAGCTGCGGCCGATCCTGCTTGTCGGGCCGAACGGTGCGGGAAAGACGAATCTGCTCGAGGCGCTGTCCTTCCTCGCTCCCGGACGGGGCCTGCGGGGGGCACGTCTCGAGGAGGTGACGAGGATCGGCGCGCCGGCCCCGTGGGCGGTGCACGCGGAGGCGATCGTCGACGGTCTGCCGCTGGCGGTCGGGACCGGTCTTGCCGCCGCTCCGCCGCCGCGGGCGGCGCGCGACGAGGAGGTCGGGGGACCGCGTCGCGTGGTGCGCATCGCCGGCGACGCCGGGGCGGGGCCGCAGGCGCTGGCGCGCCATTTCTCGCTCTTGTGGCTGACCCCGGCGATGGACGGTCTGTTTCGCGACGGGGCCGGGGCGCGGCGCCGGTTCTTCGATCGCATCGCGGCGACGCTTCATCCCGATCACGGGCGCCACCTGGCCGCCTTCGAGAGCGCCATGCGCGAGCGCAACCGCCTGCTCGCCGAGCGGGGCGCGGGCGCGGACGCCGCCTGGCTCGGGGCGCTCGAGGGACGGATGGCGGAGCAGGCGGTGGCGATCGCCGCCGCCCGGCGCGAGACCGTCGCGCATCTCGATGCCGCGATCGGCGGCCCTGGTGCGGACCCGGCCTTTCCGCGCGCCACGGTGGCGGTGAAGGGCTGGCTCGAGGAGATGCTCGCTGCGGCGAGCGCGCTCGAAACGGAGGAGGCCTATTGCGCCCGCCTCGCCGCCGAGCGGCCCCGGGACGCCGCGAGCGGGCGGACCGGGAGCGGCCCGCATCGCAGCGATTTCGTGGTCTCCCACCGCGACAAGGAGATGCCCGCGGCGCTGTGCTCGAGCGGCGAGCAGAAGGCTCTTCTCATCGGGCTCGTGCTGGCCCACGCGGCGCTCGTCGGCACCCTCGGGTCGCGTCCGCCGATGCTGCTTCTCGACGAGGTCGCGGCGCATCTCGATGGCGATCGGCTGGCCGCCCTGCTCGCGCATGTGGCGGCGCTCGAAAGCCAGGTCTGGATGAGCGGCACCGACGCCGACCTCTTTCGCGGCCGGGGCGCGGCCGTGCGCATCTTCGGCGTCGCCGACGGTCGCGTCGAGCCGCTCGGTTCTTGAAGATTCCGCCTGCAACAGGGACGATGGATGATGAACGAAAAGGACAGTGACCGCCGGAGCGATGCCGCCGAGGCGTACGGCGCCGGCTCGATCAAGGTCTTGAAGGGGCTCGATGCCGTGCGCAAGCGGCCGGGCATGTACATCGGCGACACCGAGGACGGCTCGGGCCTGCATCACATGGTGTTCGAGGTCACCGACAACGCCATCGACGAGGCCCTGGCGGGCTATTGCGACGCGATCGTGGTGACGCTCAACCCCGACGGCTCCTGCACGGTCACCGACAATGGCCGCGGCATTCCCACCGACATTCACGAAGGCGAGGGGGTCTCGGCGGCGCAGGTCATCATGACCCACCTTCATGCCGGCGGGAAGTTCGACCAGAACTCCTACAAGGTCTCGGGCGGGCTGCACGGGGTCGGCGTCTCGGTGGTCAACGCCCTCTCGGACTGGCTCGAGCTCACCATCTGGCGCGACGACAAGGAGCACTTCATGCGCTTCGAGCGCGGCAAGCCGGTGGCCGATCTCGCGGTAGTGGGAGACGCGACGGGCAGGACCGGCACCCGGGTCCGCTTCCTGCCCTCGCCGGAGATCTTCAAGCTCACCGAGTTCGATTTCGACCGCCTCGAGCATCGCTTCCGCGAGCTCGCCTTCCTCAATTCCGGGGTCCGCATCCGGCTCGAGGATCGCCGCCATGTCGAGCCGCGCACGGTCGAGCTCTATTACGAGGGCGGCATCACGGCCTATGTGAAATACATCGACCGCACCCGCAACTCGCTGATCGGCGAACCCGTCACCATCCTCGGCGAGCGGGACGGCATCACCGTCGAACTCGCCCTGCAATGGAACGACAGCTATCACGAGACCTGCCTCTGCTTCACCAACAACATCCCGCAGCGCGACG
>CAZAEP010000094.1:0-9268 GCA_964484045.1 uncultured Sphingomonadales bacterium | reverse complement strand
CTCTTCCGTCGCGAAGTCGCCGAGGCCCAGCGCCGACGCCTCTATGGCGAGGTGGTGCTGGTGCAGCCGCTCGGCTTCCTGCTGCTCACCGGCTTCCTGCTCGTTCTGCTGCTCGCCGCCGCGGTCTTTCTCGCCACCGGCTCCTTCGCGCGCAAGGAGCGGGCCCTGGGCTATCTCGTTCCCGACACCGGCATCGTGCGCATCTTCGCGCCGCGCGGGGGCATCGTTTCGGCGATCCGCGTGTCCGAGGGGCAGACGGTCACCGCCGGCGATCCGCTGATCACCGTGCGCAGCGAGCGGGTTTCGACGAGCGGCGAGGCCCTCGAGGCGGCGATGCTGCGGCAGATCGAGGCCCAGATCGACGAGATCGCGACCCAGATCGAACTCGCGAAACGACGCGCCCCGGCGGCCCGGGCGGCGCTTGAGGCCCGCCTCGAGGGGCTCGACGCCGAGCGCAGGGAGATCGAAGCGCAACGCAGGGTACAGCGCAATCTGGTCGCGGTGGCACGCGAGAATCTCGATGCCATCGCCGACCTCGCCCGGCGCGGTCTGGTCGCGGAAACCGAGTACAAGGCGCGACAGGAGCAACTGCTCGCCTATGAACAGCAGGTGGCCGCGCTCGACCAGCGTCTCGCCGCCAATCGCGCCGAGCGCCGGCAGGCCGCGGCGGCGCTCGCGCAATCGCCGATCGAGGCCGAGGAGCATCTCTCGCAACTCGCCTCGCAGCGGGCGGCGCTTCTCCTGCGCAAGGCCGAGCTCGAGGGCGAGCACGCGGTGACCCTCACCGCTCCGGTCTCCGGCCGCGTGACGGCGCTGCAGGCGGTCGTCGGCGGACGGGCGGACGGACGTATGCTGCTCGCCCTCCTGCCCGAGGGCGGGGTGATGCAGGCGCAGCTCTTTGTCCCCACCCGCGCCATCGGCTTCGTGGTGCCGGGTCAGGACGTGCTGCTCGCCTATGATGCGTTCGATTATCGCCGCTTCGGCCTGCAGCGCGGGATCGTCAAGGCGGTCTCGGCGACCATCCTGTCTCCCGACGAGGTCCCCGGACCGCTGCGTCCGACCGAGCCGGTCTATCGCGTCACCGTCGCGCTCGAGCGTGAGAGCGTCCGCGCCTACGGCGCCGACGTGCCGCTGCAGGCGGGAATGACGCTCTCGGCCGATATCGTGCTCGAACGGCGCTCGCTGCTGGCCTGGCTCCTCGACCCCTTGCGCAGTCTCGGGGGGCGCGGGTGAGCGTGGCGCGGCTCAACTTCTCCGGCGGTCGGCGTCTGCCGGTGATTCGCCAGACCGAGGCCGCGGAATGCGGGCTCGCCTGTCTCGCCATGATCGCCGGGTATCACGGCTTCGAGGTCGATCTCAACACGCTCCGGCGGCGCTTCCCGGTGTCCCTCAAGGGCGCCAGCCTGCGTTCGCTGATGACCACGGCGGATCATCTCGGCCTCGCCGCGCGGCCCTTGCGGGCCGAGCTCGCGGCGCTCGGCCGGATCCGGCTTCCTGCGCTGCTTCACTGGGACATGAACCATTTCGTGGTTCTGAAGGCGGTGCGCGGAGACCGGGTCGAGATTCACGACCCCGCCGGCGGCGTGCGTCGTCTGCGGCTCGAGGAGGTCTCGCCGCATTTCACCGGGATCGTTCTCGAGCTGACCCCGACCGCCGCCTTCGAACGCGCCGATGTGCGCGAGCGCATGCGTCTCGGCGACCTGTGGTCGCGGTCGCGCGGGCTCGGCAGGGCGATCGCGCAGACCCTCGTCCTCTCGGTCTTCCTGCAGCTCGTCGTGCTCGCCACGCCGTTCTACATCCAGCTCACCGTCGACGAGGTGCTGACCAAGTTCGACACCAGCCTTCTTGCGGTGCTCGCGCTGGGATTCGGGTTGCTCGTTCTTTTCAACGCCGCCGCCGGGGCCCTGCGTCAGTACGTCATTCTCTATGTCGGCAATCAGCTCGGCTTCCAGATGGTGGTCAATCTCTTCCGTCACCTTCTCAGCCTGCCCCTTCCCTGGTTCGAGAAGCGCCATATCGGCGACGTCGTCTCCCGTTTCACCTCGACGAAGCCGATTCGCGACCTTTTCACCGAGGGGCTCGTGGCGGCGCTGATCGACGGCGCGATGGCGGTCGGCACGCTGGTCCTGATCTTCCTCTACAGCGCCCTCCTCGGCGCCGTCGTCATCGCCGCGCTTGTCGTCTATCTGCTGCTGCGCCTCGCGCTCTACAGGGCGTTCCGGGTACGCAACGAGGACCAGATCGTCACCATGGCGAAGGAACAGTCGACATTCATGGAAAGCGTGCGCGGCATCCAGTCGGTGAAGCTCTTCGGCCGCGAATCCGAGCGCCTCGCCCTGTGGCAGAACAGGTTCGCCGACAGCATCAACAGCGTCGTGCGTCTGGGCCGGCTGAAGATCGGTTTCGACGGCGCCAACACGCTCCTGTTCGGTCTCGAGAACGTCCTCGTCATCTATCTCGGCGCACGCCTCGTGCTCGCCGGCGACCTCTCGATCGGCATGCTGTTTGCTTTCATGGCCTACAAGCAGCAGTTCGTCGACAAGGCGTCGGGCCTCGTCGAGCGTCTGATCGAGTTCCGTCTGCTCGACCTTCATCTCGAGCGCCTTGCCGATATCGGTCTGGCCGAGCCCGAACCCGGGCTCGCGGCGGCATCCTTCGCATCGGCCGGCGCCTCTTCGCGGCCGCTCGAGGGGGCTCTCGCACTCGAGGGGCTGAGCTTCCGCTACGCCGAAAGCGAGCCCTGGGTGCTCAAGGATGTCTCCCTGCACCTGCGGCGCGGGGAATTCGTGGTCTTCGTCGGGCCCTCGGGCGGCGGCAAGACGACGCTCATGAAGCTCATGCTCGGGCTTTTCGAGCCGGTCGAGGGACAGATCCTCATCGACGGCCGACCGCTCGACCAGTTCGGTCGACGCGCCTATCGCGCGCAGATCGGCGCGGTGATGCAGGAGGACGCACTGCTCTCGGGCTCGATCGCCGACAATATCGCCTTCTTCGATCCCGAGATCGACATGGAGCGCGTGCGGGCCTGTGCCCGGGCCGCCGAAGTCGATGCCGAGATCGTGGCCATGCCGATGGGCTATGACAGCCTCATCGGCGATATGGGCACCGTGCTCTCGGGCGGCCAGAAGCAGCGCGTCCTTCTCGCCCGCGCGCTCTATCGCGAACCGCGCATGCTGTTTCTCGACGAGGGCACGGCCAATCTCGACGCCGCCGCCGAGGCGCGGATCCTCGAACGTCTGCAGGCAATGGACATCACCCGCATCACCGTCGCCCACCGCGAGACCATGATGGCCCATGCCGACCGGGTCTTTCTGGTGCGCAACGGCCGGGTCGAGGAAGTCGAGCGCAGGTCGATCGCGTTTTCCCCGGCAAGCTGATCCCGGCATGCGAGGAGCTCGCCGTCCTGCGCGTCGATATCACCCCTTGCCGTCCGCCAGCCACAGCGGCGCCGTCAGGGTCTCGAGAAAGGCGCGGTGGGCGTCGAGCTCTTCCGCGCTCGGCGCATGCGGACGCGGCGGTCGCGGGGTGCGGGTCCGCTTCGCCGGTCGGCCCCCGGCGCCGGCCGTTTCCGCCGGTCCGAGCATGAGGCCGTGCTGCCGCCCGCCGCGCAGCTCGAGATAGACCTTGGCGAGGATCTCGCAGTCGAGAAGGGCGTCGTGCTTCTCGCGCATCGAATTGTCGATGCCGAACATCCGGCACAGCGCGTCGAGCGAGGCCCGCTGACCGGGAAAGCGGCGGCGGGCGATCGCCAGCGTGTCGACGAAGCGCTCGGCCGGCAGTGGCGGGCGCCCGCAGGCCTCGAGCTCGGCATTGAGAAAGCCGCGGTCGAACTCGGCATTGTGCGCCACCAGCGGATCCGCGCCGACGAAGGCGAGAAAATCGTCGACGATCTCGGCAAAGCGTGGCTGCCCGCGCAGGGTGTCGTCATCGAGGCCGTGAACCGCGGCCGCCGCCGGGTCGACCGGGCGTCCGGGGTCGAGCAGCGTCACGTAACTGCGCCCGGTGGGAATCATGTTGACGATTTCGAGCGCCCCGATCTGGACGATCCGATGCCCCTGGGAGGGGTCGAGGCCGGTGGTCTCGGTGTCGAAGACGATCTCGCGCATGCCGTCCTTGTAGATCAGTCCTCGGGCCAGGGCCAGACCCGACCCGGACGTTCCGAGAGATCGCGCAGCATCCGCGCGATGGCGCGCAGGAGGGTGCGCTTGTCGCCACCGGTGGGCAGAACATAATCCGCGCGCCGGCGCTTTTCGGCGTCGGGCATCTGAGCGGCGAGCACCGCCGCGAAACGCTCGGGCGTCATCCCCGGACGCGCCAGCGCCCGGGCGCGCTGGATGTCGTAGGGCGCCGAGACCACCGCCACATAATCCACCTTCTTCTCGCCCCCGGTCTCGAACAGCAGCGGGATATCGAGCGCCGCGATTCTCGCCCCGCGTCTTTCCGCCTCTTCGAGAAACCGGCGCTGCGCCGCAAGGACCGCGGGATGGAGGATCGCTTCGAGACGCCGGCGCGCGGCGGTGTCGTCGAAGACGACGGCCCCCAGCCGCGCACGGTCGGGAACGCCGTCCCGAACCGCTCCGGGAAATGCCTGCGCCACCTTCTGCGCGGTCTCTTCCCCGGATGCGAGAAGCCGGTGCACGACGGCATCGGAATCGAAGACCGGAACGCCGAAGCGCCGGAGCATGCGGCCGGCCTCGCTCTTTCCCATGGCGATCGAGCCGGTGAGGCCGAGCACGATCATGTCGCCTCCAGCGCTTCGAGAAGGTGGGCCCGGGTCGCGTCGTCGAGCGGCGGCGGACGGCCGAAAAAGGCCTCGAACGCGGGCACCGCCTGATGGATGAGCATGCCGAGACCGTCGATCGCGACATGCCCGCGTCGGCGCGCCTGCCGCAGAAGCTCCGTCTCCAGCGGACGATAGACGAGATCGCAGACGAGCGCACCGGGTGCGAGAAGCGAGAGCTCGATCTCGAGCGGCGGATGTCCGACCATGCCCAAAGTCGTCGTATTGACGACGAGCGCCACCTCCTGGAGGAGCGACGAGCGTTCCGACCAGTCCGCCGCACGGATCCGGCCGTCGCGCAAATCCGCGGCCAGCCTCTCGGCCCGCGACCGGGTCCGGTTCGCCACATGGAGACGCGCGACCCCGGCTTCGAGCAGGGCCACGAGCACCGCACGGGCGGCGCCGCCGGCCCCGAGAACGAGCGCCGTCATGTCCACCGCACGCCAGTCCGGCGCCGACGCCTTCAGATTGGCAAGAAATCCCTCGGCATCGGTATTCCGTCCCTCGAGCCGCCCGCGACGATCGACGATCACGGTATTGACGGCGCCGATCCGTGCCGCGAGCGGGTCGAGTCGATCGACGAGACCGGCCGCAGCCTCCTTGTGCGGCACCGTGACGTTGACGCCGCGAAATCCGAGATCGGGGAGCGATCCCAGGGCGCGCGCAAATGCCTCGGGACGCACGGCCAGCGGAACATAGCGGCCCGCGAGCCCGGCGCGTGCGAGCCAGAAACCGTGCAGACGCGGAGACAGCGAATGCGCGATCGGCCAGCCCATGACGCCGGCGAGCGGTTCTCCCTCCGGACCCGTCATGCGCGCCCGCCATTGCCCGGACTTCGGTGGGGCGCAATCCCCGTCTCAGTCGCCGTCATGCATCCTCTCCGCGTCCCGCATGCTATGGAGCTTGACGATCGCCGCCGCCGTCTCCTCGATCGAGCGTCGCGTCACGTCGATCACCGGCCAGCCGCGGCTGGCGCAGAAACGCCGGCAGGCAAGAACCTCCTCGCGCACCGTTCGTTCGTCGACATAGGCGGTGGACGGACTCTCGCGCATCGCCCGCAGCCGGTTGGTGCGGATTTCCACCAGGCGTTCGGGGGCCGCCGTCAGACCCACGATCAGCGCCTTGAGCGGTTCGCCGAGTTCAGCCGGCAGCGGCACGCCCGGAACGAAAGGCACATTGGCGGTCTTGAAACCCTTGTTCGCCAGATAGATCGAGGTCGGCGTCTTCGAGGTCCGCGACACCCCGACGAGGATGATGTCGGCGGTTCTCAGATCCTGGACCAATTGGCCGTCGTCATGCGCCATGGTGAAATGCAGGGCGTCGATGCGCTCGAAATAGTCGGCGTCCATCTCGTGCTGACGGCCGGGCAGCCCGCGGGCGCGGGCGCCGAGAAACTGCGCCAGTCCCTCGATCACGGGATCGAGCACCGAGACATGCGGTATGTTCAGCATGGCGCAATGCCGCGTCAGGATCCGGCGCAGGTCGTCGTTGACGAGCGTATAGAAGACAAGACCCGGATTCTCGGCAATGAATTCCATCGTCCGCTTCATCTGCGTCGGCGTCCGGATCATCGGCCACAGATGCTTCCTGGCCTCGATTCCCTCGAACTGGACGAGCGCCGCCTTGGCCATCGCCTCCAGCGTCTCGCCGGTCGCATCGGACACCAGATGGAGATGGAAGACCCGCGATTCGCCGTCAAGCATGCCGACCATCACCCTGTGGACAGTTTCATGACAACCGCCTCTTTCCCTGCCGCCGATCGCTGTTCCGCTCCATCAGGAAACCCTTTTGCCCGATTGCTCCAGCATTTTCCAGAGACGGAAGAAACGGGCACGGATCGACGCGATGTGCGTGATATCCTGCCCTGTTTCAAACCGGGACAGAGGGGATGTCATGGAAGACGCGCATTTCCCCTTGAGTCGAGGGCGGATTTGCCTATGGTCCACAGCGCGTCAGGCTTCGCAAGAGGCATGTTGATGGTCCTGTGGACAAGATTTCATCCCCGCTCTTCACAGGCATCCACCACCACTTCAACCCTTCTGAATTCTCTTCAGATGAAGATGGAGATGAGGACGAGACGCCCGTGGCCGATCCCGTAGGCATTCCCCTTCTCGACGTCCTTGGCGGCCGACGATGCGATCCGGTGCCGGTCTGGTTCATGCGCCAAGCCGGTCGATATCTGCCGGAATATCGCAGATTGCGCCGATCCCTGGGCAGCTTTCTCGACCTGGTCTATACGCCCGAAGCGGCCGCCGAGGCGACTCTGCAGCCGGTGCGGCGCTTCGCCCTCGACGCGGCGATCCTCTTTTCCGATATTCTGGTGGTCCCGCATGCACTGGGCCAGGAGGTGCGGTTTGCGGAAGGGGAGGGACCGCGGCTCGAGCCGATTCGCGATCGCGGGGATCTCTCGCGACTGGTCCCGGCGCGGGCGGAAGAGGCCCTGCAGCCGATTTATGAGACCGTTCGCCTGGCAAGGCGGGCGCTGCCGGACGGGGTCGCTCTCATCGGCTTTGCCGGCGGGCCCTGGACGGTGGCGACCTATATGGCGGCCGGGCGCGGCGGCGACGAGCAGTGCGCGGCGAAGCTGTGGGCGTATCGCGATCCGGAGGGGTTCAGGGCCCTGCTCGGGCTTATCGAAAGGGCGAGCATCGACTATCTTCTGGGGCAGATCCGCGCCGGCGCCCAGGTGATCCAGATCTTCGAGAGCTGGGCGGCAAATCTTCCCGAGCCCTGGTTCGAGGACCTGGTCATCGCACCGACGCGCCGCATCGTCGACGCGCTCGCGAAAGCCGCACCCGGGGTCCCGGTCATCGGCTTCGCCCGGGGCGCCGGCGCGCTCCTGCCGCGCTATGCGCGCGCAAGCGGGGTCGGCGCGGTGTCGCTTGACACCGCGATCCCGGTCTCCTTCGCCGATGAGACCCTGCCGCAGGGTCTCGCCGTCCAAGGCAATCTCGACCCGCTGCTCGTCTGTGCCGGCGGGGCGACGATGAAGGCGGAAGCGGGGCGGATTCTCGATGGATTGAGGCGACGGCCGCATGTCTTTAATCTCGGTCACGGCTTCGTGCCCGCGACGCCGCTCGGGCACGTCGAGGAGCTGATCGATTTCGTGCGCGGGAAAGGCGGGACATCGGAATGAGCGAATTGGGCGCGATGCTGCATCCCTATCTGGCATGGATCAGGGCGGCGCATGTGATCTCGGTGATCTTCTGGATGGCGGGCATGTTCATGATGCCGCGCTATTTCGCCTATCATGCCGAAGCGGCGCCGGGATCGGAGGAAGACCGCAGATGGGTCGAGCGCGAGCGGCGCCTGTTGCGCCTGATCGTCAATCCCGCGATGATCGCCGCCTGGCTCTTCGGCCTGATGCTGATCGCCATCATCGGCTTTGACGGCGCCTGGCTGCATGCAAAGCTGGCGATCGTCATCGGGCTGTCGGTGCTGCACGGTTTCTATGCCCGCTGGCGCAAGGCGTTCGCCGCCGGGGACAACCGCCACTCGACGCGCTTTTACCGTCTCGTCAACGAAATCCCGACATTCGCCGTCATCGCCATCGTCGTTCTCGTCGTCGTCAAGCCGTTCTAACAATGGACTTGACTTGAAAACGGAAGGTGCTAGCGTCGCGCCGAGGCTGGTCATCACGACGGCTCCCTGTTTTCCAAGAGATATCGACCGCGGCCAGCGCCAGAGAACAAGGCGTGATTCACTCCCGGACGGTCGATCATTCCCACCTTTTTCGTGTGTGTCCCACAGCGCCAATCGAATTTCTGCCGGGTAAGCAGCCATGAATCTGGACGAACTGAAGAAGAAATCGCCGAACGAGCTTCTGGCGCTCGCCGAGGAGCACGGCGTGGAGAATGCAAGCAATCTGCGCAAGCAGGACATGATGTTTGCGATCCTCAAGAATCTCGCCGAGCGCGGCGAGGAGATCTCCGGCGGCGGGGTGATCGAGATTCTTTCCGACGGCTTCGGATTTCTGCGCTCGCCGGAGGCGAACTATCTGCCCGGACCGGACGACATCTATGTCAGCCCGAGCCAGGTGCGGCGCTTCGGTCTGCGCACCGGCGATACCGTCGAGGGACAGATCCGCGCCCCCAAGGACGGCGAGCGCTATTTCGCCCTGCTCAAGGTCAACCGCATCAATTTCGACGAACCCGAGCGCGCCAGACACCGGGTGAATTTCGACAATCTGACGCCGCTCTATCCCGATGAGCGACTCAATCTCGATCCCAGGGACCCGACGGTCAAGGATCTCTCGGCGCGCATCATCGACCTCGTCTCCCCCATCGGCAAGGGCCAACGCGCGCTCATCGTGGCGCCGCCGCGCACCGGCAAGACGATGCTCCTGCAGAACATCGCGCAGTCGATCACCCGCAACCATCCCGAGGTGTTTCTCATCGTGCTGCTGATCGACGAGCGCCCCGAGGAGGTGACCGACATGCAGCGCTCGGTGAAGGGCGAGGTCGTCTCCTCGACCTTCGACGAGCCGGC
>CAZAEP010000093.1:0-9307 GCA_964484045.1 uncultured Sphingomonadales bacterium | reverse complement strand
GGCTCGGTCACCGGCAGGCCGGCGCCGATCGCCGCCGCCATCGGCTCCTCGATCAGATACACCTTCGACGATCCCGCCTCCTCGGCCGCTTCCCGGATCGCCCGGCGTTCCACCGCGGTCGAGCCCGAAGGCACGCAGATCACCACCTCCGGGCTCGCGAAGGCGCGGTTGTGGACCTTGCGGATGAAGTGGCGGATCATGTGCTGGGCGATCTCGAAATCGGCGATGACGCCGTCGCGCAGCGGCCGGATGGCCTCGATATTGCCCGGCGTGCGGCCGAGCATCATCTTCGCCTCATTGCCGACGGCAAGGACCTGACGCCGGCCGCCGGCGGACTTCATCGCCACCACCGAGGGCTCGTTCAGCACGATGCCCCGGCCCTTGACATAGACGAGCGTATTCGCCGTCCCGAGGTCGATCGCCATATCGGATGAAAACAGGCCGAGAATCTTCGAAAACATGCTCTCTCACGCCTTTGCAAAAAATCACCGGCACGCCCGCGGCATCGCCGGTCTAACGCCGTTCTTCCGTGCCGTTCACACGCCTTTGAGCACAGTTGGGAGACGGCTGCAATAGTCGACCCCCTTCCTGTCCGGGCCCCGGCAGGCGCTGGAAGCTGAGCCTCGGCGAATATGGTTAAGATTTCGCTCGCATCGCGATCCGTCCCGGCGGATCAGTCCGGTTTCGGCGCCAGCCACGGCATCAGTGCGCGAATCCGTTCCCCCACCGGCTCGATGTCCGCATCCTGTCGCTGCCGGAGTTGCGCAAGCTCCTTGCCGCCGGCCCGCGTGTCCGCGATCAGGCGCGCGGCGAAGGCGCCGGAGACGATGTCCTCGAGAATGCGCCGCATCTCCTGCCGCGTCGCGTCGGTCACGAGCCGCTCGCCGGCGAGATAGCCGCCGTACTCCGCCGTCGTCGAAATCGCCCGTCGCATATAGGCGGGGCCGCCCTCGAACATCAGGTCGACGATGAGCTTGGCCTCGTGCAGGCATTCGAAATAGGCCATCTCGGGGCTGATGCCGGCCTCGACGAGGGTCCTGTAGCCGGCCTCGATGAGAGCCGGGATGCCGCCGCAAAGCACCGCCTGCTCGCCGAAGAGGTCGGAGACGCACTCCTCGGCGAAGGTGGTCTCGACGATGCCGGCCCGACCGCAGCCGAGAGCGGCGGCATAGGCGAGCGCAATCGCCTTCGCCCGACCGGTGGCGTCCCGATATACGGCATAGAGGCAGGCGAGCCCGCGCCCGGCTGCGTATTCGGCGCGCAGCCAGCGGCCCGCACCCTTGGGACCGATGAGGAAGACGTCGAGGTCGTCGCGTGGCGCGACATGGCCGAAATGCACCGCGAGCCCGTGGGCGAAGCCGAGCGCGGCGCCGGGGCGCAGGCGGTGCGCGACCTCGGCCGCATAGACGTCGGGGATGTGCTCGTCGGGCAGCGTCATCATCACGACATCGCCGCGTGCTGCGGCATCGCCGTAGGAGAGAACGGTGAAACCGGCCGCGTGCGCCCGCGCTCCCGAGGGGGAGTTCGCGCGCGCGCCGACGACGACGGCGACGCCGGAATCGCGGAGATTGAGGGCGTGGGCGTGGCCCTGATTGCCGTAGCCGAGGACGGCGACGGTGCGGCTTTCGAGCACGCTGTGTTCGATATCGGCGTCGCGATAGACCTTCATGCCGTGTCACTCCCGTTTCCCGCCGTCGCATCGAGCAGGCGTTCGAGCCGGGCCAGGGCCTGTCTCCTATCCCCGACGGCGAGGCGCGGCCAATCGCCGGCCTGGGTGCGGAACCAGGTCATCTGGCGCTTGGCGTAGCGCCGGCTCTCCTGCTGGCCGAGGCGGACGGCTTCCTCATGGTCGATCGCGCCGGCGAGATGGCGGGCGAGGGGCGCGACGCCGAGGGCCTTCATCGCCGGCAGCCCGGGGTCGAGGCCGCGGGCGACGAGACGCCGCACCTCATCGAGCGCACCCTGCCGGATCATCGCCGCGAAACGCGCATCGATGCGTTCGTAGAGCGCCTCGCGAGGCAGTTCGAGAACCAGCTTGAGCACGCGGCCCTCCCGGTCCGCCGCGCTCAAGGCGCCGGGCCCGCTTTTCCGCTGAAAGTCCGCGAGTGAACGCCCGGTCGCCTCGATCACCTCGAATGCGCGCACGATGCGCTGCGAGTCGGTGGGGCGGAGCCGCGCCGCCATTGCCGGGTCGCGGCCGGCGAGCGCATGGTAGAGGGCCTCCGGGCCTTCCATGGCGAGACGGTCGCGGATGCGCGCGCGCACCTCGCCCGGGATCGGCGGCACCGGTGCGAGGCCGTGCAGCAGCGTGCGGACATAGAGCCCCGTGCCGCCGACCAGGACAGGCAGGCGCCCGGCCTCCCATGCGGTCGCGATTTCCGCCCTCGCGAGATCGTGCCAGCGCCCGGCGGAGCAGGCGTCGGCGGCATCGAGGAAGCCGTAGAGACGGTGCGGGACGCGCGCCATGGCTGCCGGATCGGGGCGGGCGGTGAGAATCGCGAGATCACGATAGACCTGCATCGAGTCGGCATTGATGATGACGCCCCGGTGCCGCTCGGCGAGGGCAAGGGCGAGCGCCGACTTGCCGCTCGCCGTCGGCCCTGCGATAAGAACCGCGCGCCTGTTCACACCGGGATTCCCGCCTTCATGCCGAACGCATCTCTGCATAGCGTGGCCACGCTCGTCGTCAAGCCGGAGTCGCTCGAGGCCGCCATGGCCGCCCTCGAGGCGGCGTTCCGCGCAGCCGGGGCGGCACTGCTGCGGCGCGATCGCCTTGGCCCCGAGGCGGCCGACCTTCCGTTCGCCGGCCTGCCGCTGCCATGCGCCCGGACCATCGCGCGCGGGATCGCCGAGGCCCATGGTGCCGATTGCGCGGTGCAGCCGAGAGAAGGGCGCCGCAAACGGCTGCTCGTTGCCGACATGGACTCGACGATGATCACCGTCGAATGCATCGACGAGCTCGCCGATCTCATCGGCTGCAAGGCGGAAGTGGCGCGGGTGACCGAAGCCGCCATGCGCGGCGAGATCGATTTCGCCGGCGCCCTGCGCGCGCGTGTCGCCCTGCTCGCCGGACTGTCGTTGAGCGACATCCGGCGCTGCCTCGACGAACGCGTGCAGCCGAGCCCCGGGGCCGAGACGCTGGTCCGCACGATGGCGGCCTCGGGGGCGCGCACGCTGCTCGTCTCTGGCGGCTTCACGCTTTTTGCCGAGCCGGTGGCCGCGCGCCTCGGCTTTCACGCGGTGCGGGCCAATCGCCTCGCGCTCGTCGGAGACCGCCTCAGCGGAAGCGTTGCGGCCCCGATCGTCGATGCCGCGGCGAAGCGGGCGGCTCTTCTCGACCTTCGTGCCGAAACCGGCGTCGCACGGCACGAGACCCTGGCGGTCGGCGACGGCGCCAATGACATCGCGATGATCGAAGCCGCCGGCTTCGGCGTCGCCTATCGCGGCAAGCCGCGGGTCGCGGCCCTCGCCGATGCGGTCGTCCGCCATGGCGACCTGACGGCGCTGCTGTATTTCCAGGGCTATCGCCGCGACGAATTCGTTTCATCGAGAGCCTGAAAAAGGCCGGCCCGAAGGCCGGCCTTTCCTCATCTCAGGCGGTGTCCGGCGTCATTTCTTGTCCTCGTCCTCGTCCTCGAGCGGGATCGGGATGAAGAGCTGATCGCCATTGCGATAGATGCGGAAGAGCGCCGCCGTCTTGCCCTCCTTCTTGAGCCCGGCGATCGCCCTGGTCACGTCGTCGGCGGTCTTCACCGGCTTGCGATTGACCTCGGTCACCACGTCGCCGCGAGCAAGACGCCGGCGCAGATCCGGCGGCACCTGCACCACGAGGGCCCCGTCGAGGTCTTCGGGGAGGTCGAACTGCTGACGCAGGAGCGGGGTGATGTCGGTGAAGGTGACGCCGAGGCTCTCGTCCTCCGCCGGGCCGGCCTCCTCCTTCTGCGTGTCGGAGCGCGGCCGTTCGGCGGTGACCACCGTCACCGTCTTGCGCTTGCCGTTGCGCAGGAGCACGACCCTGGCCTTCTGACCGACGCCGAGATCGCCCACCATGCGCACGAGATCGCTGCTCGTCTTGACCTCCTTGCCGTTGAATTCGACGATGATGTCATAGGGCTGGATGCCGGCCTTCTCGGCCGGGCTGTCCGGCGTCACCGAGGCGACGAGGGCGCCCTTGGCGTCCTTGAGGCCCAGGGCCTCGGCGGTCATCTTGTCGATGCCCTGGATGCTGACGCCGAGGAAGCCCCGTCGCGCATAGCCGTATTTCTCGATCTGCTCGATGACATGGCGCGCCTGGTTCGAGGGGATGGCGAAGCCGATCCCGACGCTGCCGCCGGTGGGGCTGTAGATTGCGGTGTTGATGCCGATCACCTCGCCCTCGACATTGAACATCGGCCCGCCGGAATTGCCACGGTTGATGGCCGCGTCGGTCTGGATGAAGTCGTCATAAGGCCCGCCGGAGATGTCGCGGTGATGGGCCGAGATGATGCCCGCCGAGACCGACCCCGAAAGGCCGAAGGGGTTGCCGATGGTGAGCACCCAGTCGCCGACACGGGCGGCGTCGCTGTCGCCCCATTTCAGGCTCGGCAGCGGCTTCTTCGCCTTGATGCGCAGGAGTGCGACATCGACGTCCGGATCACGCCCGACGACCTCGGCCTCGTATTCCTCGCCGTCCTCGGTGCGGACCGTGATCTGATCGGCGTCCTTCACCACGTGATTGTTGGTCACGATGAGCCCCGAGGGATCGATGATGAAGCCCGAGCCGAGGCTCTGCAGGCGGCGCCGGATCGGCTGTCCGTCCTGACCGCGGCGACCGAAGAACTCGTCGAAGAACTCCTCGAAGGGCGATCCCGGAGGGAAGGGGTTGCGCTGCTGCGTGGTCACCGTCTGAACGGTCGAGATATTGACCACCGCAGGCGAGAGTCTCTCCACCAGATCGGCGAAGCTCTCGGGCCCGCCGCGGGCAAAGGCCGGTGCGGCGACCGTCATGCTCCAGACGAGGAGGACGGCTGCCAGCAGCCAGACCGTGCGTAGCGGGTGCCAGGGCGAAAACCTGCCAGTGAATACCGTCGATTTGATATGGCTCACGAGCCACTCCTTTCTTGATCGTCCCGAATTGCCTTGTCCTGCCGAGCCGACGGCGGGAACCGCCGCCCGTGCGTCAAAATAATCCGTCCGCAAACGTCCCACCCGATGCTCTCGAGAGCTATGTTCTGATCAACCAGACGACCAACAGTCCGGCCAGTGCGGTCAGCGTGCCGATGAGCCGCAGGCGCGGCACCGGCTCGCCGAGCAGAATGGCGAGCAGGCGCCGCATCAGGTCGGGGGCGAGGGCATAGGCCGCGCCCTCGATGGCGAGCAGCAAGCCGAATGCGACGCCGAGGTCGCTCCAATCGACGCTCATCAACGCTTCTCATTGCGGCGTCGGCCGTTGCGGCCGGCGAAATAGTCGAAGAACTCGCTGTCCGGGGACAGAATGAGCGTCGTGTTGTCCTTGTCGAGCGCGTTCCTGTAGGCCGCCATGCTGCGATAGAATTCGAAGAAGTCCGGGTCCTTGCCGAAGGCGTCGGCGAAGATCTTGACCGCGCGGGCATCACCTTCGCCGCGAATCCGCTGCGCATCCCGCTGCGCTTCCGCAAGCAGGACGGTGCGCTCGCGGTCGGCCTGCGCGCGGATGCGCGCTGCCTGTTCGCGGCCCTCGGCACGGGCTTCCTCGGCCTCGCGCTCGCGTTCGGTGCGCATGCGTTCGTAGATCGCCTTGGAATTGGCTTCCGGCAGGTCGACGCGACGGAGCCGCATGTCGACGATCTCGATTCCCATGCCCTTGGCTTCCTTGTTCACGAAATCGCGAATACGCGCCATCAGCGCCTCGCGCTCGCCCGACACGATGGTCCGCATCGCCTCCGCTCCCAGGACCTGGCGCACGGTCGACTGCACGATGTTCATGAGCTGCAGCGCCGCGCGCTGCTCGGTTCCCACCGTCTGGTAGGTGAGCAGGGGGTCGAGGATGCGGAAGCGGGCGAAGGCATCGACCTCGAGCCGCTTCTGGTCGGAGGTGATGACCTCCTGCGCCGGGATGTCGAGATTGAGGATGCGCCGCTCGAGATACTTGACCTGCTGCACCAGGGGAATTTTCCAGTGCAGACCGGCCTCGCGCACCACCCGTCTCGGGTCGCCGAACTGCATCACGATCGCCTGCTCGGTTTCCCGGACGGTGAACATGCCGGCGCTCAGGACGAGCAGGACGACGAAGCCGAGCGCGATGAGGACGAAACCGCGAACGCTCATTGCCCGCCTCCCCGATTGCTGCCGGACGGCGCACCGCGCCGGCGCTTTTCGAGCTCGGGCAAGGCGAGATAGGGCACCACGTCGCCCGCCTTCTCGTCGAGAATCACCTTGTCCACGCGGCTCAGGATTTCTTCCATCGTTTCGAGATACATGCGCTGCCTGGTCACGTCCTTGGCCTGCCGGTACTCCTCGTAGACGGAGAGGAAGCGGGCGGCGTCGCCCTCGGCACCGGCGATCACCTGCTCGCGATAGGCCTCGGCCTCCTGCAGCATCTGATTGGCCTTGCCGCGCGCCGCCGGGATGATCTTGTTGGCATAGCGTTCGGCCTCGTTGCGGAAGCGCTCGCGGTCGGCTTCCGCCGCCTGGACGTCGCGGAAGGCTTCGATCACCTGCGAGGGCGGGTCGACCTTTTCCAGCTTGACCTCGAGGATCCGGATGCCCGCCTGATAGCCGTCGAGCACCTCCTGGATCCGTTTGCGCGACGACTCCTCGATGGCGCGACGACCTTCCGTAAGCGCGCGCTGGATCGGGGTCTTGCCGACGATCTCGCGCATGACGCTTTCGGCCACCGCCTTGACGGTCACCGACTGCGGCGGCTGGATGTTGAAGAGATATTCCTTGGCGTCCTTGATGCGCCAGAAGACGGTGAAGGCGATGTCGACGATATTCTCGTCGCCCGTGAGCATCAGGCTTTCATCGAGCAGGCTGGAGGGGCGCCCGCGCTGCCCCATGCCCTGGCGAAAGCCGATATCGACCTGATTGCGCTTTGTCACCGAGGGCGTGAGCGCGGTCTCGATCGGCCAGGGAAGATGCCAGTGCAGGCCCGGCAGCGTGCTCTCCTGGTATCTGCCGAAGCGCAGCACGACGCCCTGCTCGTCGACACCGACGCGATAGAAGCCGGTCAGGCTCCACAGGACGATGGCGACCACGAGAACGGCGATCAGTCCGCTGCCGCCGCCGCGTCCCGGCAGCAATCTGCGCAGACGCTCCTGACCCTTTCTGACCAGATCGTCGATGTTCGGCGGGGGCGAGCCGCCGGGGCGTCGCGGTCCCTGAGGTCCGCCGCCCCATGGGCCGCCGCCACGGCCGCCGCCTTGCCATCCACCGCCCGAATTCTGCCAGGGCATGCGCTTGTCTCCTGTTGCCGCCGGAGGGCACGAACCCTCTTCCGCCACGTCGTGCGACGAGCTTTTGCAATGCGGTGCCGCCTCGCTATATATGGGAGGTCGCGCGGCGCCGCAACGGCGCGCCTCCCTACATGTCGCAAAAAATGCACGGGTCGTCGACCCTGGAGCTTCGAATCGGAAATGAAAATCACCAAGGAAGACGTGCTCGAGGCGCTGGCGCGCGTCGAAGATCCGGTCGCGGGGCGGGACATCGTCTCGCTCGGCTATGTCAGCGGCCTCGTGGTGCGCGACGGCCATGTCGGTTTCGCCCTCGATCTCGGAGACGATCCCGATGCGGCGGCGAAAGAGCCCCTGAGAGCGCGGGCCGAGAGCGTCGTCAGGAGCCTGCCCGGCGTGCTCGGTGCGACCGTTGTCCTTACCGCCGAGCGCCCGCCCGGGGCCGCGTCCGCTCCGCCCCGGCATCCGCCGCTCGCCGGCATCGCCGAGGTGCGCGCGATCATCGCCGTCGCCAGCGGCAAGGGCGGGGTCGGCAAGTCGACGGTGGCCGCCAATCTCGCGGTGGCCCTGGCCGGGGCCGGGCTTGCCGCCGGGCTTCTCGACGCCGACATCTACGGCCCCTCCGTGCCGCGCCTGATGGGCCTCGATCAGAAAAAGCCCGAGGTCGAGGGCAAGCGCCTGCTGCCGCTCGCCGCCCATGGCGTGGCGACGATGTCGATCGGCTATCTGGTGCCGGCAGCGAAAGCGATGGTCTGGCGCGGTCCGATGGTCGCGTCGGCGGTGTCGCAGCTTCTCGGCGACGTCGCCTGGGGGGCGCTCGACATTCTCGTCGTCGACATGCCGCCGGGTACCGGCGATGCGCAGCTCACCTTGGCCCAGCGGGTGCCGCTCGCCGGCGCGGTCATCGTCTCGACACCGCAGGATCTGGCGCTCATCGACGCCAGAAAGGCGATCGCGATGTTCGGGCAGGTCGAGGTTCCGATTCTCGGCCTCGTCGAGAACATGAGCCGCTTCGTCTGCCCGCATTGCGGCACGGCGTCCGACATCTTCGGACATGGCGGCGCGCGCGAGACGGCGGCTGCGCTCAATGTGCCCTTCCTCGGCGAGATCCCGCTCGAGATGCGCATTCGCGAGACCTCGGACCGCGGGGCGCCGATCGTTCTTGACGCACCCGGCAGCATGGAGGCTGCCGCGTTCCGCGATCTCGCCGCGGCGGTGCGGGCCCGCCTGTCGGCGCGCGGTGTCCTGGCTGAACGGAGCACGGAGGATGTTTCGCAACCCGAGTGACGAGGAGGTCGTCCGTCTCCTGCGCGACGTGCGAAGGATTGCGCTGATCGGCTGGAGCGCAAGGCCCGAGCGTCCAAGCCACCGCGTGGCGCGGTTCCTCGCCCGCCAAGGATACCGCATCTTTCCCGTGAACCCCGGCTATGCGGGCCGGACAGTCGCCGATATGGGAGAGGTTCATGCCGCGCTCGAAGACATCGGCGAGCCGATCGACATGGTCGATATCTTCCGCCGTCCGGAAGAGGCCGGGGCGGTCGTCGATGCGGCGATCCGAATCGGCGCCGGGGCGGTGTGGATGCAGGAGGGCGTCATCGACGAGGCGGCCGCGGAGCGGGCGCGCGCAGCGGGGCTCACCGTCGTCATGGACCGCTGTCCGGCAAAGGAAATCCCGCGGCTCGGTCTGCTCCGGGACTGAGGGCGATCAGTCGAACAGACTCGAGACCGAGGTCTCGTGGCTGATCCGGTTCATCGCTTCCGCGATCAGCGGGGCGATGGTGATCGAGCGCACCTTGCTCGAGACCCGCACCGCCTCGGTGGCGAGGATCGAGTCGGTGATCACCAGTTCCTCGAGGACGCTGGCGCCGACGCGCGCCACCGCGCCGCCCGAGAGCACC
>CAZAEP010000092.1:0-9374 GCA_964484045.1 uncultured Sphingomonadales bacterium | reverse complement strand
GTCCATCACCGAGAGGATATTGGGCTGATAACCGAGGCGTTCGTCCTGATAACCGAGATAGGCGATGCGGCGCCCGTCGGGGGAGACCCTGGGGTCGCTGTCGGGCCCCTTGCGCCGGGTCAGCGTGGCGATCTTGCCGCTTTCGATATCGAGTCGCTGTACATCGCTGTCGGTGAGATCATACTCCCAGTCGGGCTTGAGATTGGCGGAAAAGAGAAGGTGGCGGCCATCGGGCATCCATTCGAGCGGCCCGCCATGATTGAAGGCGCCCGACGTCACTTGCCGCGGGGTTCCGCCATCGGCTGGCACAACGAAGATTTGGATGTAACCTGTCGGAACATAGCCGGCGCCGTTTATGCGGTAGATGAGACTATCGATCAGCTTGACCGGCGGTGCCCACTGCGCGCCCTCGGGGGCCTTCGGCATCTTGCCCAGGGGCTTTCGCGGGGCCGGCACGCGCATGGTGAAGGCCAGCATCGATCCGTCCGGCGACCAGGCGAGATCGTTCGGTGCGTGCGCGACGTCGGTCAAGACGGCCGTCTCGCCTCCGGCGAGCCAGCGCACATGAATCTGCGGCCTGCCGTCGACCTCGGCGACATAGGCGACCCGCGTGCCGTCGGGCGAAAGGCGCGGCGACCGCATGTCGCCGACGTCGTCGAAAACGGGGCGATGTCCCGTGCCGTCGATGGCGATCCGCCACAGCCGCGCACGGCGACGATCGTGCATGATGTCGAATCCGCTGCGCAGATAGAGGATCGTCCTTCCGTCGGGCATGAACTGCGGCGCGTCCGCCCATTCGAGCGCGAAGACGTCGAGCGGCTCGAAGAGGGTCGCCGCGCCTGCATCTTCGCCGGCACGGAGGTCGACAAGCGGCAGGCCGGTGAGGAAAAGAGCGACCAAGACTGTGTGAATGCGCATTCCCGGTTTCCCCCTGGCGCCTGAGGTCATTGAGAAAAGGCTAGGCGGAGCGCCTGCAAAAGGCAAACGTCGCACCGGAACTTCGCATCAACTTCGGTTTAGCGTGCGCGACGCACGCCTTGCCATGACCCGGGGGCGTGGTCCACATTTGCTCGCCTTGGGGTTTGCCTCGCGGGAGGACCAATGATGCGACGACTGTGGATAGCGGCGACAGCGCTCTTTTTCGGCCTCGGCCTTGCAGCCTGCGAGCAGAACACCGGACCGTCGGCGCCCGCGGAGAAAGCGGAGCCGCTGCCGACGATCGACATCCCCTACACCGAGTTCACGCTCAAGAACGGTCTGCGCGTGATCGTCCATGAGGACCGCAAGGCGCCGGTGGTGGCCGTCTCGGTCTGGTATCACGTTGGCTCCAAGGACGAGCCCGCGGGCAAGACCGGTTTCGCCCATCTCTTCGAACATCTGATGTTCAACGGCTCGGAGCATCATGACGGCGAGTATTTCAAGCCGCTCGAGGAGGTCGGCGTTACCGACGTCAACGGTACAACCTGGCTCGATCGCACCAATTATTTCGAGACCGTGCCGACCCCGGCGCTCGAGCGCGTTCTGTTCCTCGAATCCGACCGCATGGGCCATCTTCTCGGCGCGGTGACGCAGGAGAAGCTCGATAATCAGCGCGGTGTCGTGCAGAACGAAAAGCGGCAGGGGGAGAACCAGCCCTACGGGCGCGCTTTCGACCGTCTGCAGGAGGGCGTCTTTCCGGTCGGCCATCCCTATCATCATAGCACCATCGGCTCGATGGCGGATCTGAATGCGGCGTCGCTCGAGGATGTGAAAAACTGGTTCAAGACCTATTACGGGCCGAACAATGCGGTGCTTGTGCTTGCCGGCGATATCAGCGCCGAGGAGGCACGGCCGCTGGTCGAGGCCTATTTCGGATCGATCCCCGCGGGCCCGCCGCTCACCAAGGCGAAGGCGTGGGTGCCCGAGCATGAGGACAATGTCCATGAGACGATGGAGGACCGCGTGCCGCAGGCGCGCATCTATCGCGCTTGGGCGATTCCCGGCCGCATCGACAAGGACGCCACCGTGCTCGAGGTGGCGGCCAATATCCTTGGCGGCGGCAAGACCTCGCGGCTCTACAGGGATCTGGTCTACGAGCGGCAGATCGCGACCGGGGTCGAGGCCGGGATCTTTCCCTTCGAGCTATCGAGCCTCTTCTTCATCCAGGTGGACGTAAAGCCCGGTGAATCGGTGGCGGAGGTGAACGCCCGTCTCGATGCGGTGCTCGCGGATTTCCTCAAGTCGGCACCGTCCGCGGACGAGGTGTCGCGGGCGCAGACGACAATCGTCGCCGACGCGGTGAAGGGGCTCGAGAAGGTCGGCGGTTTCGGCGGCAAGGCGGTGACGCTGGCGCAGGGTGCGGTCTATGCCGACGACCCGGGATTCTTCAAGCAGGAACTGGCCTGGGTCGACGGGGCCGATGCGGAAGAAATTCACGCCACCGCCGAACGCTGGCTCAGGCGCGGCTATTATCAACTCGATATCGTTCCATTCGGCAGCTATTCGGCATCGAAGAAGGACATCGTCCGCACGGCCGGGCTGCCGCCGGTGGAAAGCACACCCGATCTCGATTTTCCCGCCGTCGAGCGCGCCACGCTCTCGAACGGCATGAAGGTGGTGCTTGCCGAGCGGCATGCGGTGCCGCTCGTGAATGTCGCGCTCATGTTCGATGCCGGTTATGCAGCGGATTCGGCGGGGGCCAGGCTCGGCACCGCCTCGCTGACGCTCGCCATGCTGGACGAAGGCACGACCTCGCGCTCGGCGCTCGATATCGCGCGCGAGCTTGAATCGCTCGGCGCGACGCTCCGCACCGATTCGACCCTCGACACCTCGATCGTGAGCATGACGGCACTGACGTCCCGGCTCGGGCCTGCGCTCGATCTTCTTGCCGACGTGATCGAAAATCCGGCCTTCGATGCCAAAGAACTCGAGCGTTTGCGGCAGCAGCGGCTCGCGCGCATTCAGCAGGAGATGAACCAGCCGATTTCGATCGCACTCCGGCAGCTTCCGCCGATCCTCTACGGCGAGGGGCACGCCTATGGCATTCCCTTTACCGGCAGCGGCACGATCGATTCGGTGACAGCGATGACCCGCGATGATCTCGCGGCATTCCACAAGGCGTGGATCAGGCCCGACAATGCGACGATTTTCATCGTCGGGGATACGACGATGGCGGAAATCCAGCCCCTGCTGGAAGCCGCTTTTGGCACCTGGCAGGCGCCGGCGGAGCCGCTGCCGCACAAGGTCATCGATCCGGTCGCTGGACCGCAGGCGAGCCGCGTCATCATCGTCGATCGTCCCGACTCGCCACAGTCGTTGATCCTCGCCGGCGCGCTGGCGCCGCCGACGGGAGTGGAGAACGATATCGCCATCGCGGCGATGAACGATATTCTCGGCGGCCAGTTCACAGCACGAGTCAACATGAACCTGCGTGAGGACAAGGGCTGGTCCTACGGCGCCTTCACCTTCATGAGCGATGCCCGCGGACAGCGCCCCTTCTTCCTCTACGCGCCGGTGCAGACCGACAAGACGGCGGTCTCGATCGCCGAGATCATCAAGGAATTGAATGCGATCAACCACGGCAGGCCGCCCACGGCCGAAGAGCTCGAGCAGGCGGTGAAAAACAATGTGCGCAGCCTGCCCGGGCGCTTCGAGACCGCCGGTGCCGTGCTCGACGCGATGCTCGAGAATGCGCGTTTCGGCCGTCCGCTCGATTATCAGGAGAGTCTCAAGGCGCGCTATGAGCGCCTGACACTCGACGATATCGAGGCCGCGGCCGCGGAGGTCGTGCACCCCGAGCGTCTGGTCTGGATCGTGGTCGGCGACCGGGCGAAGATCGAGGACAGCGTGAAAGCGCTCGGCATCGGCCCCGTGGAGGTGCGCTGAGGCCGTCGGGGCGGGGGAGGGATCCCGCCCTTGTCCGTCATCCGCGGTCAATCGCCGCGCCCGTCCGTCGTGCCCCGCCGTGCTCGTCCGCCGTGCCTCGCCGTGCTCGTCCGCCGGCAAGCGCCGCCCCCTCCTTCGCCACCCGCCGATCCCTCTTCATTCGTCACCCGCCGGCGTGACCGGCGGGTCCACCGGGGTCGCAGGGCGCCCGGCACGACCATGGATTCGCCGGCCACGCCGGCGAATGACGGGCCTTTTCACATGTCGGCGAATGACGGGCCTTTTCACATGTCGGCGAATGACGGACCTTTTCACATGTCGACGACTGACCGCCTTTTTGCGGGTCTCCATCCTTGTACCGCCCGCGACCGTCGTCACCCGATCCCCGCCCTCGTGCCTCGCCGTGCTCGTCCGTCGTTGCCCGCCGGCCTGGTCGTTCTACTCGTCCTTGTAGATGGCGATCACCGGCTCCGGCGCGGCGCTGGTGACGCGGCCGCGGTACATGCCTTCCGTATTGAAGCTCATGGCGATCCGCCCGTCCTTGTCGACGACGATGATACCGCCGTCACCGCCGAGCCCGGTCAGCCGCTCGTGGATCATGACATCGGCCGCCTTCTGCACCGACGCGCCGGTATACTCCATCAGGGCGCAGACCTCGCGGGCGAGGGTGAGCCGGATGTAATATTCGCCGGTTCCGGTGCCCGAGACGGCACAGGACCTGTTGCTGGCATAGGTGCCGGCGCCGATGATGGGAGAGTCGCCGATGCGCCCCCACATCTTGTTGGTGAGTCCGCCGGTCGAGGTGCCGGCGGCAAGATTGCCGTGGCTGTCGAGGGCGACCGCGCCGACGGTGCCGTATTTGTGCGTCTCGTCATGATCGAGATAGAGCGCGTGGCTGTCCTCGGCCTGGACCGCGAGCAGGCTCTTGAATCGTCGCTCGGTCCAGAAATAGAGCGGATTGACGAGCTCGAAGCCCTGCTCGCGGGCGAATTCCTCCGCCCCTTCCTGCGCCAGCATGACATGCGGCGACTTGTCCATCACCGCCCGGGCGAGAAGGATCGGATTGCGGATCCGCGTCACTCCGGTGACGGCACCGGCATTGAGCGTCGCCCCGTCCATGATCGCGGCGTCGAGTTCGTTGCGCCCTTCATTGGTGAAGACCGCGCCCTTGCCGGCGTTGAACAGCGGACTGTCCTCCATCACCGTGATCGCGGCGCCGACGGCGTCGAGTGCCGGACCACCTTTCGCGAGCACCTTCTGACCGGCGCGCAGGGCTTCGGCAAGCTTCTCCCGGTAGGCGGCCTCGAGCTCCGGCGTCATGCGGTCGCGGGTGATGGTGCCGGCACCGCCGTGAATGGCGAGCGAATAGGTCATATCCTGAGCATCCGATTGCGCTGGAATGGCGAGAAAGGCCGCGGCAAGAGCGACCGGCTTCAGATATCGGCCGATGGACATGGTGCAAGTCTCCCCCTTGGATGCGCGCGCGGGCCGGTGTCAGTCTAGCCGGCGTCGACGACCTGTCAAAGCGCCAATGGAGGGGATGGGGGAATTCGGAGAAAGGTGAATTTTCGGGCTTGAAATGGCGGCCCGATTGGGTCATCTAGCGCGCCGTGTCACGCGCACGTGCCTCTGTCCCGTTGGAGCGGTTACGTAACGACGCGTGCTCTTTTTGTTGGTTGGGCCGGCGATCCGTGTGCGAGACCGGCGCTGATTGATGAAGGGAGACGCCGATGGCCTCCAGCGAAGTGCGCCGTCCCGGTGGATTGTCCGCCCGCGGATTCGAGACCTTCACGCGCGACCGCAGCTATTGGCGCTGGCGCTTCATCGTCCTCGACAAGCATAGTCCGAACGCGTCCTAGCCCGCCTTGGTGCGGGTTTGCCCGGACCGCCTGCTGCGCATGACGCCGGCGGAGCGAAAGGCGTCCGGGACAAGCAGGGCCGCCCCGCCGCGCGCGGCCGGTGGATGCAGAGCGAATCTTTTCGAGGACCGTTCCATGACCGCAGCTTTTTCCCGGCCGAGTCCCGATCCCGATACCGGCTTCGACATCGCCGTTCCCGCTTTCGCCTCGGCGGAAGAGGCGGTCTCGGTCTGTGGCGACGACCGGCCCGTGCACTGCCTCTATCCGCAGCGGATCGCCGCGGCGGCGCGGGCCTTCCGCAACGGTTTTCCCGGCACCGTGATGTACGCCGTCAAATGCAATCCGACGCCGGCCGTTCTCGCGCTCCTCGCGCGCGCCGGCATTCGTGATTTCGACGTCGCCTCGATCGCCGAGATCGAGGCCGTGCGGCGGGCGGTGCCCAAGGCGCGGCTCTATTTCATGCATCCGGTGAAAAGTCGCAGCGCCATCCGCCATGCCTGGCTCGCCGGCATTCGCGACTTCGCACTCGACAGCATGGCCGAGCTTGCCAAGATCGAGGAAGAGACCGGCACCACGGATCTCGATCTCTTCGTGCGCCTCGGGCTGCCGAAGGGCGAGGCGGCGCTCGATCTGTCGGGCAAGTTCGGTGTCTATGGCGACGAGGCCGTGGCCCTCTTGCGCCATGCCCGCAAGCGGTCACGACGGCTTGCCGTCAGTTTCCATGTCGGCTCGCAGTGCATGACGCCGCGGAGCTTCGCCGCCGCGATCGCGCGCGTGCGCGAGGTCGTCGATGCCGCCGGAATCGCCATCGACAGTCTCGATGTCGGCGGCGGCTTTCCCGTGGCCTATCCGGGAATGACTCCGCCCGCGCTCGAACGCTTCTTCGTCGCCATCGACGAAGCGGTGCGCGCACACGGCTTCGGTGACGCGCCGCTGCTGTGCGAGCCCGGGCGCGCGCTCGTTGCCGAAGGCGGCTCGGTTCTGGCGCGGGTCGAGCTCCGCAAGGGCGAGCGGCTCTATCTCAATGACGGCACCTACGGCGCGCTCTTTGATGCCGGCGCCATCGCCTGGCGCTATCCCGTGCGACTGGTGCGCCCGCACAACGGATCGCGGGCACCGCTGCGCCCCTTCTCCTTCTACGGCCCCACCTGCGACAGCCTGGACGCCATGCCCGGCCCCTTCTGGCTGCCGGACGATGTGAATGAGGGCGACTGGATCGAGATCGGCAATCTCGGCGCCTATGGCATCGCCATGCGCTCGCGCTTCAACGGCTTTTATTCCGAGCACACGGTGGCCATCCGTCCCGGCGAGGCCGCCGCTGTCGACATTATTCCGTTTCCGCGCCGGCTCGCCGCTTCGGCGGCGGCGCGCTGATCCTCTTTCTTCGGGAGAGTTGCACGATGGCCGAGACCAAGGCGAAGGAGAATGCGAAGGCGGCGCTTCTCGAGACGCCGATCGAGCATATCGACATCACCGCCTTCGACGCCCGACCGCTGATCGATGCATGGCGGAAAATGTCCTTTTCCTCCCGCGATGCCGCGCGGGCGGCCGACATCTACAATCGCATGCTCGCCGATCGCGAGTGCAGCGTCATTCTGACGCTCGCCGGCTCGACCTCGGCGGGTGGCTGCATGCATGTCTATCGCGATCTCGTCGCCGCCGGCATGGTGGATGCCATCGTCGCCACCGGCGCCTCGATCGTCGACATGGATTTCTTCGAGGCACTTGGCTTCAGGCACTATCGCGGCGATCCGACCGCTGACGACGGGGCGCTGCGGCGCCTCTATATCGACCGCATCTACGACACCTTCATCGACGAGAAGGAACTGCAGGTTTGCGATCACACGATCAAGGAGATCGCCGACAGCCTCGCGCCCCGGGCCTGGTCGAGCCGCGCCTTCATCCGCGAGATGGGGCGCTGGCTCAAGCGCCATGCGAAAAAGCCCGGCAGTCTGATCGAGACCGCCTTCGATCATGAGGTGCCGATCTTCTGTCCCGCCTTCACCGACTCCTCGGCCGGTTTCGGTCTGGTTGCGCATCAGGTCGCACGGATGAAGGCCGGAAAACCCTGTCTCACCATCGACTCCATCGCCGACTTCCGCGAGCTCACCGAGATCAAGATCAGGGCCGGCACCACGGGGCTCTTCATGGTCGGCGGCGGAGTGCCGAAGAATTTCGTGCAGGACACGGTGGTCTGCGCCGAGGTGCTCGGCATCGCGGCGGAGATGCACAGATATGCGATCCAGATCACCGTCGCCGATGTGCGCGACGGCGCCTGCTCCTCCTCGACGCTCAAGGAGGCCTCGTCCTGGGGCAAGGTCGATACCGTCCACGAGCAGATGGTGTTCGCGGAGGCGACGACGGTGGTGCCGCTCATTGCGTCCGACGCCTATCACCGTGGCCACTGGCGGGGCCGTGAACCCCGCCGCTTCGCGCGGCTCTTTGCGGACGGGAATGGCGCCGGCTGAGCGGTCGCTCGCTATCCGCCCTTCTCCTCGAGGGCGGCATGGGCGGCGAGCCAGTTCTCTTCGGCGGCCGCGATCGCGCGCGCAAGGCGCGCCTGCTCCCGGCGCAGATGCGTGACCTTGGCCGCACCGTCCGCGATCGAGCCGTCATAGAGCCCCGGATTTCCGAGCGCCTGCTCGATGCGCGCGGCCTGTTCATGGAGGACGGAGAGTTGCGCCTCGGCGTCCGCCGCGCGCCGACGCAGAGGCGCAAGCCGGGCACGTTCGGCGGCCGCCCGTCGCCGTGCTTCTCGCCGGGCATCGCCCTCGCTTACCTTGCCCCCATTGCCGCGCGCGCCGCGCGCCTTGAGGATCTCCGCACGATAGGCCTCGAGATCGCCGTCGAAGGGGCGCACGCTCCCCCCGCCGACACGCCACAGGCGATCGGCGGTGGCCTCGACGAGCCGCCGGTCATGGCTGATCAGGATCACCGCCCCGTCATAATCGTTGAGCGCCTGGATGAGCGCCTCGCGGCTGTCGATATCGAGATGGTTGCCGGGTTCGTCGAGGATCAGGAGGTGCGGGGCCTCGGCGGCCATCAGCGCAAGCAGCAGTCGCGCCTTCTCGCCGCCCGAGAGCGTCGAGACCGGGCGATCGGCGGCATCGGCGGAAAATCCGAAGCTGCCGAGCCGCGCGCGCACCCTGCTTTCCGTCAGGTCCGGCAGGCGCGCGCGCATGTGCTCGTACGGCGTCTCTTCCGCCCTGAGCGCGTCCTCCTGATGCTGCGCGAAATAACCGACCTTGAGCGTCCGCGGCGCGATGATGCGGCCGCGCAGCGGTGCGAGACGCCGGGCGAGCAGCTTGGCGAAGGTCGATTTGCCATTGCCATTGGCGCCAAGAAGCGCGATGCGATCATCGGGATCGATGCGCAGGTCGAGATTGCGCAGGACCGGCTTGCCGCCGTACCCTGCATCGACGCCTTCGAGCGCGAGCAGAGGGGGCGAGAGCGGCGCCGGTCTGGGAAAATGGATCGCGGGCGCGCGACCTTCGATGACGCCGACGACGGGGGTCATGCGTTCGAGCATCTTGAGCCGGCTCTGGGCCTGGCGCGCCTTGCTTGCCTTGTAGCGGAAGCGGTCGACGAAGGCCTGGATGCGCCGGCGCTCGGCCTCCTGCTTCGCCTTCATGCTGCTCAATCGCGCGAGAT
>CAZAEP010000091.1:0-9464 GCA_964484045.1 uncultured Sphingomonadales bacterium | reverse complement strand
GCTGCACGCATGATCATTCCCCCGTTCAAGGCCCATTGCCCGGAGAAGTCTAGTCAGGCGGGCACGGATCAGAAAGAGCTATTCGTCGCACCCGATGCGGTCGACGAGCGCATCGAGCGTCGTCTCGAGGCGCCGGAGATCCGGCGCGCTCGACAGGCGGTGATCACCCGCCTTGACGAGCGTCAGCTCGACGTCGCGCCCGGCGAGTTTTTCCACGAGTTCGATCGACAGCCGCCAGGGAACGTCGGCATCGGCCATGCCGTGGAGAATGCGCACCGGCGCGGTTATGGGGATCGTGCCGCCGAGCAGGAGGTGCCGGCGTCCGTCCTCGATGAGGCGGCGGGTGATGATGTCGGGCGCATCGTCATAGGCGCTCGGGCGCGCATGAAAGCCTTTCTCGAGGATTTCGCGCTTCACCGTCTCGGGGAGGATGTCCCACATCAGGCGCTCGGTGAAATCGGGCGCCGGCGCGATGAGCACGAGACCGGCGACGCGCGCGGGACGGGCGCGGGCGGCAAGGAGCGCGATCCAGCCGCCCATCGAGCTGCCGACGAGGATCTGCGGACCCTCGGTAAGGGCGTCGAGCACGGCGAGGGCATCGGCCAGCCAGTCGCTGATGGCACCGTCCTCGAAGCGTCCCGACGAGGCCCCGTGGCCGGAATAGTCGAAACGCAGACAGGCCTGCCCGCGCGCACGGGCCCAGGCCTCGAGCCGCGTCGCCTTGGTCCCGGTCATGTCGGAGCGGAAGCCGCCCAGGAAGACGACGCCCGGCGCTGCGCCGGGCGTGCGGCGACAGGCGAGGCGGGCGCCGTGCGGGGCGTCGAGAAATGAGGGATCGGCCATTTCGCTCCTTTCCGTTGTCGCGCCGGCGAGCGGCTCATCGGGAGCGCCATGCTCGACCCCGGACGACGGCAGGTCAAGCGGGAGCGGGCGGAGACCGCATCAGGCCTCCGACGGGGGCTCGAGCGCGAGCAGCGAGGGGACGCGGGCGGGGGCGGCCCATTTCATCAGCCCGTAGCCGATGCCGGCGAGGCCGACCATCAGTCCGAGGGGCTCGGTCCCGGGGGCATAGCCGGTCCGCCAGCCTTCCTTGCCGATACTCTCGAGAATGCCGGCGGCGAGACGGCGGCATCGTGCGCCCAACGCCCGGTCACCCCGGCTTTGCGCCAGCCGCATCAGGAACTCGAGATTTCCGAGGTCGCCATGGCACAGGCTGTGGGTGTTGCCGAATCCCTCCCGCAAGGTCGTCGCGGCGGCGATCGCGATCTCTTCGTCGATCGCCGCGTCATCGAGGTGATCCCGGATCAGAAGACGGCCAAGTCCGATCCCCGGTGCGCCATGGCACCAGGCGACGACAAAATGGTCGCCACGGGCCTCCACCTCGCCCGGGCGGGGTCCCTCGCGGAGATCCTTCCAGTTCCGTTCGCGCGGACAATAGAGGCTTCGGTCGTAGGCGAGTGCGGCAAGCGCGGCTTCCCGATAGCGCGGATCGTCCGTCGTCGCGGCGAGCCGCAGAAGCGCCCAGGCGATGCCCGTCGTGCCGTGGGAAAAGCCGCCCAGGGGCGTGTCGCCGGCAGACGCGAGGGGCCAGCCAAGTCCGGTTTCCGTTGTGCGGGCATGCGCCAGCAGGTGCTCGCCGCAGGCGATGCAGCTATCCAGGAGCCCGCGATGACCCGCGGCGACGAGATCGAGCGCGACCGCGATGAATCCCGCCGCGCCGTCGACGATATCATATGCCCGGTCGCTCTCCACAAGCGCGTCCGCCGATGGCAGGCGCTCCAGTATCCCGGCAAGGACGCGCCCGTCGCACCATATCCGGCTCAGATGATGTGCGGCGTAGAGGAGCCCGCCCCAGCCGGTGAAGGCGCCGGGTCCGGCGAGGTCGCATTCCGACCGGCCCAGGATGTGCCTCACCGTCCGCCAGGCGCCGCGGGCCACCTGTTCATGCGCGGCGTGCCCGGTGACGGCAGCGAGATAGGCATGAAAGAGGCAGATGCCGGCGAGCCCGTTATAGAGATCGCTGCCGGCGTGCCGGTAGCTCCAGCCGCCCTTGCCGGCCGGAAGGCACGTCATCCAGGAGAGACTGCCGTCGGGGGCGGAAAAGCCGAGCACTTTCAATCGCGCGGCGATCCGCTCGGCTTCGACGAGGAACGAGCCCGCGGCACGCACCGGTGCCGTCCGGTTCACGGGATAGCGGTCGTGCCCTGTCACGGCCTCGCGCAGGCGCAGCGTTCCGAGCGTCTTTTCCACGAGCCACAATTGACGCGTCCGGTCTTCCGCTCCCAGGCGCGCGAGGGTCGCCTTGACCCGGGCCATCGGCGTCTGTGGCCAGACATCCGCGACCTTCTCGCCACGGCTCGTCCACAGATGCGGCGCCTCGGGACGAAGGGTGAAGGACGGGATGTCGTTGGCCCACAGATCCGCACGCTCGGCTTCGACGACCCGGGCCAGAACCTTCTGCTTCGGCACCTGCATCCACAGGCGATCGAAATAGAGGTCACGCTCCAGACCGTCGCCCAGGACGGCGGGGTGGAAGGAGTCCGAGAGGATGAGCGCATAGTAATAGGTCGCCCGCAACAGAACGCGCGTCTCCACGCCCGCGAACGCGTCGAGCGGGCCGCCGGGGGCGGTGAGGCGGTCGCGGTTTGCGGCGAGAAAGTCATAGGTTTCGGCAAAGCCGCGGAGAATGTCGGTCACATGATCCGCCGCGCGCACCGGCCTCCCGTCGCACATCGCCGAATGGCGTCCCGGGGGCACCGGCAGGCGGCGCCGGACGAGGCGCATCGTGTCCTTGCCGACGTCGTCGAGCACGAGCAGGGGCATCGGCGAGAGCTCGCCTCCGCCGCCGAGCCCGCTGAGGTCGATTCCCGCCCCCTCGGGTCCGCTCTCCCATATTCGCTCGGGAAGCAGTCCCGTCTGCGTCACGGCGCCGAAGATCTCGTTGCCCGGCGCGGCAAGTCCGCCGCTCGAATCGAGAAGACTGAGATCGGGCTGGAACAGTGTCTCGAGATCGACGGGAACCGGGAAGTCACCGCAGGCGATGAGATTCTCATGATGGACGTCGTTTGCGCATAGGACATGGAAGAGCGCCAGAAGGGCACCGTGACGGGCGAAGAAGAGCGCCGCGCCGGCGGCGCCGGAACAGTCGGCCCGCCCGATGAACTCCGCCCATCCGTGGTCGCCACGATCGAGGACCTGCGGTGATCTCAGGGATACCGGACAGCCTGCGTCCCGCATCCAGGAAAGAAGATCGCCGAAAGCGGCATCGATCGCCAACGACCGCGGCTTGTAGAGGAGACGACGGCCGCCGGCGAAGTGCAGGATGGAGACCGTCCGGCCGTCCCGGTGGTGGTCTCCGGCTTCCAGGCGTACCGCCTGAAGCCTTCCGAGGCGGCCCGCGGGCGCGAACGTCCGTTCCAGGGCGTGGCGATCGCTCACATAGCGGCACAGCAGCTCGGTCGTCGCGCTTTCCCATTGCGCGACGGCACGGGCGAGCTGGCGTGCGAGGACGGGGTAGGTTTCGAGAATCCCCACCGCATAGGCGCGATCCGCAAGCAGCGCGCAGAAATGGCGGAACCGCTCCTCCGGTGATGCGCCGAGCAGACGGCCGTCCTCGCGTGCCCGGTGCAATGCACGCAGCAGGCAGCGCTGCGCCATGCGCGCTACCCGTCCCGTGAGGTGGGCAAAGGCCGACCGGGCGAAGGACCGGGCCGCGAGCGGCGCCGAACGCGATGCGTCGCGCGCCGTGTCGAGCAGACGCTCATATGCGGTGACCAGGAGCGGTCCGACGAGGGCGGGAAAGGCATCGATGCCCTCGGCCGCATGGGGGCGGACGGTGCGAAGGCGCCGGCGCCAGTCGGGATGTCTTTGCCGCGCCGCAAGGTCGGCGGCAAGAATGTCGTCGATGCCGCGGGCGCCCGATCCGGCATGGGCGGGGTCCATGCCGATCGCGGCTGCGAACACCGCCTCGGTGAGCCCGGCCGCCGCGAGGCGCTGCGCGAAGAGAGCGGGGTCGGCGAACGGCTTCCGGGTCTTCCAGCGACGGAGCAGCGCCGCATTCGCGTCCGCCGTGCCGCCGCCGTCCTCTACCCGGGCGACACGATCCATGAGGCCCAGGGCATGGCCCGACGGGACATGGCCGCGTGCGCTCACGCAGGAGCGGTCGGCGCGAGGTGCCGGCTCGTCCGCCATTTCGGGGACGACGGACGAAGGCCGGCGTCAATGCCGGCCTTCGCACGCTTGCTCAGAGACAATACTGGGGCGGGCAGGGCGAACAGAGGGCGGTTGTCTGCCCCGGATAGCAGCAGCCGCCGGCAACGCTGGCCAGCACCTCGTCGTCGATATCGAGGAGCGCGCCCGCCGGGTCCGCGTGCGGCATGTCGTGATCCGCGACGCTGCCGGAGTGGTCACGCTTTGCGGCACCAAATGTCTTTTTCATCGTGTAGCTCCCTTCCTTCTCACCATGGTTGAACAGAGGACGGACGTCCCGCCGGAGACCCCGAGCGCCGCACGCTTCACGCGCGCTCCGGTCGGGGGAACATGACCGACAAGCCCTGTGCTCCGGCCGTCGGTCAGGCGCACGCCACAGGTTCCGGACGATTCCGGAAACGGACAGGAACGACCGATCGTCTGCCGTGAAGGCCCCGCTGCACTTCGACAGGATCACGAAAGCGGCGCCTAACATTGCGCGTTATTCCTGACAGACGATCAGCGAATGGTAGCATATCTGTCATGTCTTGCAAGATATGCTGCAACACGAAAGCTGTTTGCAAGAATTGTGAGTGTGGGTGGTGCTCCGCCGGAAGAGGGCATGAAGCTGCCGTCGACCACATGGAGATTGTCGATTTCGTGGGTCCGGCAATGGCCGTCGAGAACCGAGGTGGCGGGATCGAGACCGGCGCGGCAGGTGCCCATCACGAGATAGGAGGAGGTCCCGCCGACATGCGGGAAGGAGAGGGCTTGCGCTCCGAGATCGGAAAGCAGATCGCCGCCCCGGCGTGCCAGCCATTCGCCGGCGACGCGATGGTGCGGATGGGGGTCGAGGGAGATGCGCGCTACCGGCAGGCCCCATCCGTCGCGCACTTCGGAGTCGAGTCCGACGTGGGTGTCGGGGCTCGGAAGAAAGTCGTGAAAGGCCTCGAAATAGACCTTGCGGCTGCCGTGGAGGGCCGTGCGGAGATCTTCCTTGAGTGCCCGTCCCCAGCGGGGCGACGCGTGGCGTTCGAGCACCTCGCGGGCGCTTGCGAGGGGCGTCCCCGGCACCAGACCGAAACGCAGGAGCCCGCCCTTGTCGAGATCGGACACCCCCCGGGGGAGAAAGTAGTAGTCCATCACCGAGCGCCCCAGAAAGGGTGCCGCGTCCGCCGCCTGCGGATTCGCTGCCGCCGGCGGCAGCGTGCCTTCGCCCATGGTCACGGCGTGGAACTGCAGATACCGGCCGACGAGGCCGTTGCGGTTGGCCAGCCCGTCGGGGAAGCGCGGCGTTCGCGAGAGCAGAAGGAGACGCGCGGATTCGATGGCCGAGCAGCAGACGCAGGTCACGCCCGCCTCGACCTCGATCTCTTCGCCGGAGCCATTCCAGTAGACGCAGCCGGTGGCACGGTCGCGGGAATCGACACGGATGGTGTGCACCATTGCGTGGGCTTCGATGCGGCAGTTCCCCGTCGCTTCCGCCCGTCTCAGGAGTGCCGACTGCGCGGTGCCGCGGGCGCCCGTCGGGCAGCCATAGCCGGCGCAGACATGGCAGTAGGCACAGGCCGGGCGACCTTGATACGAGGCGGAATTGACCGCCCGCGGAGTCGGGAACGCGGTCAGGCCGCGCGCCGCGCACGCCGCCTCGAGCGTTCTCGCGATCGGATGAGCGGCCAGGGGCGGCAGGGGATAGGGCGCGCTTCGCGGTCCTTCGAAGGGGTTGCCTCCGGCACGCCCCGAGACCCCCAGTTCCCGTTCCGCTTCGCAATAATAGGGTTCGAGATCGTCATAGGAAAACGGCCAGTCGGCGAATCCGTAACGGTCGCCGAAATGCGACCGCATGCGGAAGTCCACCGGGTGAAAGCGGTAGAAATACCCGCCCATATGTTCGGTGCCGCCCCCGACGCAGGAGGCGGTCCAGCCCAGCATCGTGCGCAGCGGCTTTTTCGTCCTGCGCGTGACCACCGTGTGGGGATCGGCCTTGGGGTCGGGGAGAAAGAGGCCGCGCTCGATGGCGATCTCGTCATGCGCGTAGTCGGCCGCCGTCAGGCGCGGTCCCTTTTCGAGCACGAGCACCTTCCACCCCGCCTGCGCCAGGCGCAGAGCCAGCGGTCCGGCCCCCGCTCCGCTGCCGATGATGACGACGTCACAGCGCATCGGCCCCGCCCCTCAGGGCCGCGGGCGGAAGCCGAGCCAGGCCCATCCGCTTCCGTCGCGGTTGCCGCCCCGGTGCGGGTGACGGAGAAACCCGTCCAGCGAAAGGGCGATCGGAAGGCGCATGGCACGCTCAGGCGGCGCCGGCTCGGTCGAGAGCGGTCGTTTCAGGACCAGGGTCCGCTGCGGCGGGCTCAGATCGTCGAAGGGCACGCCGCTGGCAAGGCGTGCATCGGCCTCGAGGGCACGGGCGACGAAGCGTGCGGCATCGGATTCCGCGCCGCCGGCACCGTCCTCGGACGGAAGAATGGTCTCCACGAGCGCTGCAAGCGTTGCAAAAACCTGTTCCATCGGGCACCGGGAAGCTGCAATCATGGGTGATAAAAGTGATTGATCTAACCATGAAAGGTAATCCCGTTCAATGACCGCCCTCGCCCCCGACGAACGTCTCCGGCGGCTCGTCAACGCCTATCAGCTGTCCTGCGCCGTGCAGGCGGCCGTCGCCATCGGCCTCGGGACCCGCCTTCGCCGGGGCCCGGTGCGGGTTGCCGACCTCGTCGCCGATGCGGGCCTCGATGCGTCCGTGCTGCATCGTCTTCTGGCTTTTCTCGAGGCACTCGGCCTTGTCGAGACGAGCGCGGAGGGCGTCGTCGTCGCCACCGCTTCGGGTGCCGGGCTCGATGCTCTCGACAATATCGTCGAGGGGGCGGAGGCCCTGAAGGCATGGGCGGCGATGACCGTGGCGTTGCGCGGCGAAGGGAACGCGTTCGAGGCCGCCAACGGCGCCTCCTTCCACGACTATGCGGCGCGACATCCGGAGAAGGCGGCGCGCTGGGCAATGCGCAATGGCGCCATTGCCGGCCGCCGGGCTGCGGCGACCGTGACGGCTCTGGCGCTGCGGGGCGACGAGCGGATTGCGGATCTCGGCGCCGGCGGCGGCGCCCTTGCGGCGGAACTCGTGCGCCGGCATCCCGACATGCGGCCGATTCTCATGGACCTGCCGCACATGCTCCCGCATCTGCATGCCGATCTGTCACGTCTCGGCGTCGCGGGGAAGGTGATCTCTCTTGGCGGCGACCTGCGGACGGATCCGCTGCCCGAAGCCGATGTCTATCTCTTCTGCCGCGTCCTGCTCAATTTCGACGACGATATGGTGCGGCATCTCCTTGAACGCTGCCGCGATCGCATGACCATGTCCGCGCGACTCGTCATCGTCGAAACGCTGATGCCCCCGCCCGATGCGCCCGATCGGCTGGCCCACTGCGCCCATGATCTGCATCTGCTCGTGATGTGGGGGGGTCGCGAACGGAGTCGGGAGGCATATGCGCGCCTTCTTGCCGAGACCGGGCTGACGCTTGCCGGGTGCAAGGAGGTGGCCGTGCCCGGGGAAGCGGTCTGGCATCTGCTGACGGCCCGCAAGGATTGACGCCCGCCCGGCGCGCGGAGGCGGTGTCGCGCTCCGGGCCGCGTGCGGCGTCCACCCCTCTTGCACGGGGCCGGGAAGTGACATAGAGAAGGCGCGGTGTTCCATGAGAGACGAGCGATCCCATGCGGGTTTGGACCATGATCCGTCGATGCCCTCGATCCCCCGGCGCCGGTGCGTCGGATCGCCGCCTCCCGTCCTGATGCCCGTCCGCCCCCGTCATGGCCATGGCACGACGTGCCGGGATCCGTTCAGGGCGCTTGCCGCGATGCGGCGCCCGGGCCGTTCGCGATGAGGACGCGCGGGATGGATAGTTCCTCTTCAAAGGCCCGATCGAAAGCGATCGTCATCACCCTTCCCGACGGCAGCACGCGTCGCTACGACCCTCCGGTCACGGGTGCCGGGATCGCCGCCGACATCGGTCCCGGTCTCGCCAGGGCGGCGCTTGCCGTGCGCGTGAACGGCGAACTGCGCGACCTCGACCGGCCGATCGAGGCGGACGCCGAGGTCGCCATCGTCACCCGGCGCGACGAGGCCGATGCGCTCGCGCTCATCCGCCACGACTGCGCCCACATTCTCGCCGAGGCGGTCCAGGAGCTCTATCCCGGCACGCAGGTGACCATCGGTCCGGTGATCGCGGACGGTTTCTACTATGATTTCGCGCGCGAGGAGCCCTTCACGCCGGAGGATCTGGAGCGGATCGAGGCGCGCATGCACGAGATCGTCGATCGCGACGAGCCGATCCGCCGCGAGGTCTGGGACCGGGCCGAGGCGATCCGACATTTCCGCGCCATCGGCGAAGCCTACAAGGCGGAGATCATCGAGGACCTGCCGGAGGACGAGGAGATCTCGATCTATCGTCACGGCGCGAACTGGCTCGATCTCTGTCGCGGGCCGCACATGCCGTCCTCGAAATATGTCGGCCATGCCTTCAAGCTGACCAAGGTGGCCGGGGCCTACTGGCGCGGCGATCATCGCAATCCCATGCTGCAGCGCATCTACGGCACCGCCTGGCGCGACGAGAAGGAGCTCGGGGCCTATCTCCACCGCCTCGAGGAGGCCGAGCGGCGCGATCACCGGAAGCTCGGGCGCGAGATGGAGCTCTTCCACTTCCAGGAAGAGGCGCCGGGCATGGTCTTCTGGCACCCCAAGGGCTGGACCATCTATCGCACCCTCGAGCGCTATATGCGGGCCAAGCTCGATCGGGCCGGCTATCTCGAGATCAAGACCCCCGAGATCGTCGACCGCGTGCTGTGGGAGCGGTCCGGGCATTGGGAGAAATTCCGCGAGAACATGTACGCGCTTTCGATCGACGAGCGCGACTACGCGATCAAGCCGATGAACTGCCCCTGCCATGTGCAGGTCTTCAATCGCCGTCTGCACAGCTATCGCGAGCTGCCGCTTCGTCTCGCCGAGTTCGGCTCCTGCCACCGCTACGAGCCTTCGGGGGCGATGCATGGTCTGATGCGGGTGCGCGCCTTCACCCAGGACGACGCCCATATCTTCTGCACCGAGGCGCAGATCCGCTCCGAGACCGAGACCTTCACCCGGCTTCTGTTCGAGATCTATCGCGATCTCGGTTTCGCGGAGGTGACGATCAAGTTCTCCGACCGGCCGCCGGTGCGCGCCGGTTCAGACGCGACCTGGGACCGTGCCGAGAGCGCGCTCAGGGAGGCGGTCGAGGCGATGGGGCTCG
>CAZAEP010000090.1:0-9475 GCA_964484045.1 uncultured Sphingomonadales bacterium | reverse complement strand
CGGCATCGACCTGCGGCACGTACATGATCTTGGAGAAGACCCGGTCCGCGCCCTTGGCCGCGTTCGACGGCCCCGCCGTCCAGTCCCGCTGCGTCCAGCTACAGGTCGCCGGATCGAGTAGCCACACCGACGTGCCGCCCGCCGACAGCAGCAGCCGCCCGATCCCCGGATGCCAGATGAAGCCGCCGGAGGGGAACTGCATGCTCGCGGGCTTCGCGCAGGACGTGATGACGAAGGGCGTCTGCGGGTCCGTAACGTCCACGAGCCACACCTTCTTCATCGCGTTCATGGCAAGAACGTGCTGCGCACCCATGTCGAAGACGACCATCGTGCTGATGCCGAAGCGCTTCGTCAGCGCCACCGTGAAGGTCTCCGTCACGGGGTCGAAGAGATAGAGCCGCGACAGGCTCGCGAACCAGATTTTGCGGATCGACGGATCGAACTCGCTCCACGCGATATTCATCTCGTTGATGGGATCGACGTCCGGCGGGAAATCGAGGTCCGTTGCCACCACGCGCCATGCGGAAGCGGGCTTCGGCACGGCTCCGTCGAGCGAGAGCGCCCAGATGTAGTTCCGCGTCACGGTGTTGCGGCTGGGTCCGGTCGACGACCACGGGCAGTAGACCGAGCCGCCGAAGCGATAGACGGTGTTGTTGTCCGGATCATAGGCAAGGCCGTCATAGCTGTGGACGCTGTTCGGCGAGCCGTCCGGATAGACCGGCTTGCAGACGTCCGCCGCCGTGGCCGACGCGGAGACCTGCGGAATGCCCGTCACCAGCGACCATGTCAGCGACAGGAGATCGAGCTTGTAGGTCTCGTTGCCGCCATATTGCGCATGTCCGCCCGAGCCGTGGAAAACCATCGCCGGCCCAAGCTCGTCCATGACATGCGCCGCGCCCTGCCAGTCCTTGATAACGGCATCCGGGCCCCCGGCCACCTGCAGAATGGGCGGCACCGCCGCGCGATCGACAAGCGGGATCGGCGTGCCGCATTGCCGCCAACCATCGGTAAGGCCTTCGAGGCAGGTCGCGAGCGCGCCCGTCGCCGGCGGCGGAGGCGGCGGCGGTGCGCTCGATTCCTCCCCTGCACGCCCCGAAAGCTGCAGGCCGAGCATGCCGAGGGCGACGATCGCGGCGCGGATGGATCGGTGCATCATCGGCCCTTTGTGCAGAGGTGCATGATCAAGGGCGTTCGCGACGAAAAACGATATGCCCGCCCTGCACGACCAGGGCAACCGTCCGCAGGGCGGCGATATCCCGGCTCGGCTCGCCCTCGACCGCGACGAGATCGGCCGCGAATCCCGGAGCGATGCGGCCGATGCCGTCTTCGAGCCCCAGAAGTCGGGCGTTGGTCGCGGTGGCGGCGGTCAGCACGGCCGCGGGTGTCATGCCGTATTCGACCATCAGCTCCATCTCGCGCACGCTGTCGCCATGGGTGAAGACGCCGACGTCGGACCCCATGCAGATTTCGACCCCGGCCGCGAGGGCGGCGCGGAAGGTCGCTTTCTTGCGGGCCACGCGGGCGGGTACGGGATCGCGGCCCTTGTGCCAGCCCCCGTACGCGGCGATCGCCTCCCCGGCGGCGAGAGTCGGACACCAGAAGATGTGACGCGCGGCCATCAGGGCGAACACCTCGGGTGTGCCCTCGTCGCCGTGTTCGATCGAGCGCACGCCGGCGAGCGCGGCGCGGCGCATACCCTCGGCGGTGGTCGCATGGGCGACGACCGGGCGTCCGGCATCGGCGGCTATGGTGACGAGGCTTGCCAGCTCCTCGAGCGTAAAGGTCGGGCGCGCTTTGCCCTTCGGTCCCCAGCGATAATCGGCATAGACCTTGACGACATCGATACCGTGTCCGATCTGTCGTCGGGCGACGCGGATGAGATCGGTGCCGTCGGCCTCTTCGGCGCCGAGCGGCACCGCCACGTGCGGTGCGAAGCCTTTTGGTCCGTAGGAGCCGCTGGCGACGATGGCGGGGCCGGCGACGACGAGCCGAGGCCCTTCGATCACGCCCTTGGCAAGCGCCGTGCGCAGGCCGACATCGGCGTAGCCGGCGCCTTCGGTGCCGAGATCGCGCAGGGTCGTGAAGCCCGCGTGCAGGTGGGCGGCGAGGTGCATGGTCGCCCGAGCCACCCGCTCGGCCCGCGATTCGGTGAGCACCTGATCGCTCCACGACGTCTCGTCATAGGGGTGGAGAAGAATGTGGCTGTGGGCTTCGATGAGCCCGGGCAGAAGCGTCATGCCGGCGAGATCGAGCCGCTGCACGCCGTCCGGCACGTCGATCGAGGTCGCGGGTCCGGCGGCGGCGATGCGGTCATCGGTGACGAGAACCGCCCAGCCGGCATGGCGCGCAGTCCCATCGAAGACGGCGTCGGGTACGAGAAGGAGCGATTCGGCGGAAGCGGAAAAGGGTGCAATGAGCAGGACGAACGAAAGAAGGACGCGGCGCATGCGACATCTCCGCAAAGCGGTGGATCGGGCGTATCGAGCTTAAGACGAGAAGACGCCCGTCACAATTGCCGATGTCAACCGAACCGTATCGGGGCAGGCGCAAATCATGATGAATAAAACACATATCAACTCTTCATTAACGGCCCGTCGTTAGACGAGACGGCGGGGTCGAATACCAGTTCCGCTCCGGATTCGGATCCGGGAGGGCGGAAAAGAAAAGTTGGAGTGGCGTTCATGAAGGTCGTGTCTTCGTTCAGTCGGTGGTTTGGTTCCCTTTCCATATCGATCAAGTTGTTTTCGGTATTCGGTCTCCTTGCCGCGGCGCTCGTCATTCTCGCCGCATCGACGGAGATGACCGTCGTTCGCCAGTCGAGCGACCTGCATGACGTCGATGTTCAGAGTGATCTCGTGGGCACCAAGGTCGTGCCCCTTATCCGTCTGATGGGCACGATCCAGCGCAGCGTCATCCAGGTGCAGCAGTTCCTGACCGATGTGTCGGCGACGCGGGCGGAGGACGGACTCGACGACGGGTTCGAGAAGGCGGCGGAAAACGCCGCGCAGTTCAGGCAGGACATGCAGCGGGCCAAGGATCTGACCCGCGAGCTTGGCCTTGCCGGACTGTCCGCCCGTCTCAAGGAGGTCGAGGAGACGTTCGGGCCCTTCTATGAAACGGGCCAGCAGATGGCCCGGCTCTATGTCGAGGAAGGTCCGGCGGGCGGCAATCGGATGATGCCCGAATTCGACGCCGAGGCCGCCCGCATGGACGAGGCGATGGGGCGGCTTATCGGAGAGGTCAACCGCTACTCCGACGCCAGGGTGACGGAGCTGCGCGACAATGTGAACGCCGCCTATGAGCAGTCGCAGGATCTCTCCGCCCAGACCCTGGCCCTGAGCGCCGTCGCGTTGCTGCTGGCCGCCATCGGCGCGATCCTGCTGCGGCATTCGATCGCCCGTCCGATGCATCGCATCGGCGAGGTTCTCGAGGCGGTCATGCAGGGCGACAAGGATCGCCGCATTCCGTTTCAGGACCGGGAGGACGAGATCGGCAAGATGGCGCAGGCGCTCAGGCGCTTCCGCGAGCTGCTCGAAAAGCAGGCGGAGATGGAAGCCGCACGCGCCCGCGAGGAACTCGCCCGCCACGAAGAGGAAATACGGCTGCAGGAGGAGCAGCGGCGGCTCGAGGAAGAGCGCAAGGCGATGGAGTTGCGTCAGCGCGAGGCGGCACGCCGTCAGCAGCAGGAAGAGCTGATGCGCCTTGCCGACCAGTTCGAAAGGTCGGTCCTCGCGGTGGCGGAGCAGGTGGCCGATTCGTCCGAAGAGATGCGGCAAGCTGCGAGCAGCATGGTCGAGAACACCGGCAAGGTACGCACGGCGGCACTGTCCGCCCGCGAAGCCACCGATCAGGCGGCCAACAACGTCACCGTGGTGGCGGCCGCAGCGGAGGAACTCAGCTATTCGATCAACACCATCCTCGAACGCGTTCGCGAGTCGGCACGCGTGGCGGGAACGAGCGTGGAAAAGTCCGAGCACGCCAATAGTCGCATCGATCATCTTGCCGAATCCGCCCAGCGGATCGGTGAAGTCGTCGCGCTGATCAACGATATCGCCGCGCAGACCAATCTTCTGGCGCTCAACGCCACCATCGAGGCGGCGCGCGCCGGCGAGGCCGGCAAGGGCTTCGCCGTGGTGGCCAGCGAGGTCAAGAACCTTGCCTCGCAGACGGCCAGCGCAACGGAGGAGATATCTTCCCAGATCCAGGCCATCCAGCAGGCGACCCACGATGCGGTCGCGGTCATTGCCGAGGTCACGGAGGCGATCCGCGAGGTCAACGAGATCACCATGACGATCTCCGAAGCCATGGAAGAACAGAGCGCGGCGACCGAGGACATTTCGCGCAACACCCAGGAAGCTGCGACCGGCACCGAGGAAGTGACCGACAATATCGGCAATGTGACCCGGGCCGCCGACGTCACCGGCGAGGAGGGGAGCAAGGTCCTCTCCGCCGCGGAGGAGCTGACGAAAGAGGCGCAGCGCCTGCGGCGGGAGGTGCAATCGTTCCTCACCCGGGTGCGTGACGGACAGTCCGCCGCCGCCTGATTTCCACCATGCCAGCGATCGGAACGTGGTCCCGCGAAACGGGGCGCATCGATGGCCTGCAGCTTGCGAGCCGCATCGCCCCCGGTGAAGTGAAACGCGACGAGATGCCCATGCGACGACAGACGATATCGGAACGCCGGCGCGACGTTTGTGCGCGGCGCCGGCGAGGGAAGCTCCTCCCTGCGGGGCGGGCGAGGGTGTGGCGGCGCGCCGCATCCGGACTGCTGGCGTTTCTTCTGACGGCTCATGGCCCCCTTCGGGCGGAGACCCCTGCGCCGGAAAGTGCGGCGGCGGCGTCGGACCCGGAGTCGATCGCCATCGAGGCGGTCTATACGGGGGAGGTCTTCGGCAACACGCGTGGCGGCCTTCGTCGCGCCGCGCGCTATCTCGACAATTTCGACCTTATGCTCACCGTTCCGTCGGAGGTTTTCGGCTATCATGGCGGCACGCTCTTCGGCTATGTTCTCTACAACAACAAGAGCACCTTCTCCGGCCCTGTCGTGGGCGACCTGCAGGTGGTCTCCAATATCGACAACGAGGACAATGTCCGTGTGTTCGAGGCCTGGTACGAGCAACGCTTCCTGGCCGGTCGGGCGGGGGTGAAGCTCGGTCTGTTCGACCTCAATGCCGAGTTCGACGCCATCGAGACCGCCGGGCTGTTTCTCCTCAGCTCGCACGGAATCGGTGCCGAATTCTCGCAGACCGGGCTCAATGGCCCGTCGATCTTTCCCATCACCTCCGCCGGCGCGCGCCTGGACGTCCGCTTCGGCGCGCCGCTGCTCCTGCGCTTTGCCGCCTTCGATGCCGTGCCCGGCACGCGCAACAAGCCGCGCAAGACCGCCATCCATTTCAGCGATGGGGAAGGGGCTCTGCTGGTTCTGGAAGCCGACACGCATCCCTTGCCCGATCTCCGCCTCGTCGTCGGTCTGTGGAGCTATACGTCGAAATTCGAAGCGGTCGAGAGCGGTTTCGACGACAGAGCGCCGCAAATGCGGTCGGGCAACAACGGGATCTACGTTTTCGCCGAGGGGCCGCTTCTCACCGCACATGACGACGGTTCCGGGCGGCTCGATGCATGGCTCCGGTACGGCATCGCGGACGACCATGTCAATCAGCTCAAGCGCTATATCGGCAGCGGTCTCGTCTATACCGGCCTGCTCGCGCAACGACCGCATGATCAACTGGGACTGGCTGTTGCCGTGGCCGAGAACGGAGCGCCCTTCCTGCGCGCGGCCGAAGCCGCCGGCATGGCGGAAGACAAGCGGGAGTTCAACGTCGAGCTCACCTATCGCGCGCCGATCAACGACTGGCTCGCGGTGCAGCCTGATGTTCAGTACATCATCAACCCGGGCACCCACCCCGCGCTCCGGAATGCGCTCGCCATCGGTCTTCGCTTCGAGATCGGCTTCCACCTTTTCTAGCGCCCGGCACTCGGCACGAGGGCGCACCGGCTTCCCGGTCAACCCACCGGTCGAGCTGTCGGGTGGCGGAGAAGAGGTCGCGGGTGAGGGAGGAGGGGCCGTCGAGAGGTCGGGAAGAGACTCGCGGCCCGCGAGAAGGTTCGTCATCCGCCGGCCATGACGGGCGAATCCCTGGTCGTGGCGGGCCGGTCCCGCTCTCTGGCCGCGTCCGCTCGCCTGCGACCATCTGCCCGCTTCGCAAGCGGCGGCCGGCGCGGTGAAAAGAGGGCGGGCAAGCGAGTCGGGGGAGTTTTGCGTGAGGACCTGTCGGACAATGGCCGAGGTGCGGGCCGGCATCGATCGCATCGACCGCATGATCGTCGCGCTTCTCGCCGAGCGGGTCGGCTATATCGAGGCCGCCGCACGGCTGAAGACGGCGCGCGAAGAGGTGCGCGACGAGGCGCGCATCCGCGAGGTGCTCGACAAGGTGCGCGGCCACGCCCGGGAGATGGGCGTGCCGGAAGAGCCCGTCGAAATGCTCTATGAGCGTCTTGTCGAATGGTGCGTCCGCCACGAGCTCGCGCTCTTCGACGCGCGTTCGGAGCGCAGCGACGCGGGCTGAGCCCGCGCCCGGGCGCCGGAACGTTCCCTCCCGCCCCCTCGTGACGGCGCGAGCGGGCGCGGACTGTAACGATCGCTTCCCGCGGACGTCATAAGAAGCGGAAGAACGCCACGGCGAGCAAATCGCCTCGTCGTGGCGAATGGCGAAGGAGGTCGGAACGATGAGCGAGCATCAGCATGGCACAGACCATAATTGCCAGGGCCCGCACATCTGGCCGCTCGGTCACGCCCTGTCGTTGTTCCTGACGATCACCTATGTGCTTTGTGTCCTGTGGGGGCTCCTTGTGCCGGCGGACCTCGAGATGAATCCGGCGTGGGCGCGGTTCCTGCCGGGGTTTGAGTGGCTGACATGGCGCGGCTTTCTGATCGGCCTTGTCGAGTCCTATCTCTACGGCTGGTATATTGCCGTCGTCTTTGCCCCCCTCTACCGCTACTTTCGGCGCCGTGGCGCCTGAGCGGCGCGCGCGGCCTTCGCTTTTCGTACGGACCAAAAGGAGGCCCACGATGCAACTTCGTTCGACGCTGAGTGCGATTGCCCTGATCACCCTGATGGCGCCGGCCGCATGGGCGCAGCCGGCAAGCCGGGATCAGAATGCCGAGCGCATGGCGCGCATGGAAGAGCTGGCCGCGCAGGCTGAAAAGGCGAGGTCTCCGGAGGAACGCCGGAAACTCATGCGCGAGCACATGACGCTCATGCAAGAGCAGATGAAGGCGATGCGCGGCATGATGATGCAAGACGGCATGCGGGGCGGGAACAACGATCACCCCAAGGGCGATGCGAAAGCGGGTGCCGACGGTTCGGCCCATGGCATGCAGAACATGGGCGGCATGATGATGCACCGGAACATGCAGATGATGCGCAAGCGCATGGATATGATGCTGAAGATGATGGAACAGATCGTTGCCGAACAGCGCCTGATGCTGGATATGCAAACTGGCATGCGACGCAAATAGCTGCGTTCCGCTCGGATCGAAGGGGAGGAGAGATGATGAAACGATTGGCGACGCCGCTGATGGCGGTCGTCCTCACCGTCATGGCGCCGGCCGCGATGGCCGGTACCGTCGCGCAGCAGAACGGTGCGGCCGCCGCGGCGGCGGACTCTGCCGAAGCGGCGATCCGCGCGGTGCTCGAGGGCTATGCGGCGGCGGTGGCGCGCTCCGACATTGCGGGCATGGAAGCGTTCGTCGATACCTCGGACGCCTTCAGCGTGTTCGAGGGCAATCACGTCAACCGGGGATGGGCGGATTACCGCGACAATCACCTGACGCCCGAGTTCGCGAGCCCGGATTTCCGGATTCGCGATTATACCATCGACGATATTCGCGTCGGTGTCGGCGATCCCCTCTCCTATGCCACCTTCCGCTATCACCTCAGAGCCGAGGTCGGAGGCGAACCGCGTGAGCGCAAGGGGCTGGCCACGGTGGTGCTCGTGAAGACGCCGGCGGGCTGGAAGATCCGCCACGAGCAAAGCTGAGGTCCGGGCAGCGCCTGCCGGGCCGAGGATGCGAGGCGCGATATGCAGGACTTTACGTCGGTCCTCGCCTGCCGCGCACCGACACCGCTCTACGATCTCGCGGTCGCGTCGTTGACGCGCGGGAAGCCGTGGCGGCGACGCTTCTCGCACAGCTCGCTGGCCGAGAGGCGCGCCATTCCCACCGCGACCGGCTCGCCTTCGCTTCTGCGCGCTCAAGGTTCCCTGTCGAGCGGAGTCCGATCATCGAGCAGCGCCTCGATCATCGGGCAGCGCAGGTCGCTCTCGGTGGCGCAGCGGCGGGCGAGATCGTCGAGCGTGGCCTCGAGGCGTCCGAGATCGGCGATCTTGGTGCGGACGTCGGCGAGATGACGCCGCGTCATGGCCTCGACGACGGCGCAGGGCCCGGCCTCGCCGTCGGCAAGGGCGAGAAGCGTGCGCACCTCATCGAGCGTGAAGCCGAGTTCGCGGGCGCGGCGAATGAAGCGCAGACGCCTGCGCGCCGCGTCGTCATAATCGCGATAGCCGCCCGGCGTGCGCGGCGGCGCGGCGAGAAGCCCGATCCGCTCGTAATAGCGAATGGTCTCGACCTTGACCCCGGTCCGCTCGGAGAGCCTGCCGATCTTCATGACGTCACCGCCCTTTCGGAGCGGAAATTTTCCCCTTGAGTCTGTAGCCGCTACAGAGTGTAGCAAGAGGATGCGATTCGGCAAGGCACGATCGCCGGCGACGGAAGGATCAGGCCCGGATGAGCGACGATAATGCGATGTCCTCGAACGGACGAGAGGAGGGGCGGCAGGCCGACCGGGCCGGCCGGCCGGTGAGCTTCCTCATCGGCTGGGGCATCCCGCTCCTTGCGGTTCTAGCGACCAGTTTTCTCGCCATCCCGATGTGGGTCATCACGCTTGTCTGGGTCGCGGGCTTCGCCTGGATGGGGATCGGCTGTGTGCTGAACGCGCGGCGCTGTGGACGGCGGCACTGCTTTTATTCCGGTCCCGTCCTGCTTCTCGGTGCGATCGCCGTGGCGCTCGTGGGATCCGAGGTCGTCTCGCTCGGTCCCCACGGATTCGTCATCGTCGTGTGGAGTACCTTCGCGCTCGTCCTTCTCACCTTCGTGCCCGAATGGATCGGGGGGAAATATGTCCGACGCTGAAACAGCAATCACCAGGGAGCGCGGTCCGCTCCTGCGCGGTCTGGCCGCGGCGGGCGGCGTGCTCGGCGCGCTCGGCGCGTCGGCCTGCTGCCTTCTGCCGCTGGTCTTCGTCTTTCTCGGCGTCAGCGGCGCCTGGATCGGCGCGCTGAGCGCTTTTGCACCGTACAAGCCCTATTTCCTTGTGCTGGGGGCGGTCTCTCTTTCTTTCGGCTTCTGGCAGGTCTACGGCCGTCGCCTCCGGGCCTGTGCCGAGGGGACGGCATGCGCCGTGCGTCCGCTGCCGGG
>CAZAEP010000089.1:0-9551 GCA_964484045.1 uncultured Sphingomonadales bacterium | reverse complement strand
CGCCGGCTTCACGCTGCCGATGATCGATATTCTGGCCGAGGGCCGGACCAAGGCACGCATGCCGCGCTCGCTCATTCTCGAGCCGACGCGCGAGCTCGCGGCGCAGGTCGCCGAGAGCTTCGAGAAATACGGCAAGTACCACAAGCTTTCGATGGCTCTTCTCATCGGCGGCGTGTCCTTTGCCGACCAGGAAGCCAGGCTCGATCGCGGTGTCGACGTGCTGATCGCCACCCCGGGCCGCCTGCTCGACCATTTCGAGCGTGGCAAGCTGATGCTCACCGGCGTGCAGATTCTCGTCGTCGACGAATGCGACCGCATGCTCGACATGGGCTTCATCCCCGATGTCGAGCGCATCTGCAAATTGATGCCGCAGCGTCATCAGACGCTTTTCTTCTCGGCCACGCTGTCGAAAGAGATCAAGCGGCTGACGGATCAGTTCCTCGACGATCCCAAGCTCATCGAGGTGGCTCCCCCGGCCTCGCCGGCGGAGACCGTCGAACAGCGTCTCCTCGTGATCGGGCCGCGCGAGAAGACCAGGGCTCTCAGAGCCCTGATCGCCGACGAGGAGGTGACCAACGCGATCGTCTTCTGCAATCGCAAGGTCGAGGTGAAGTCGGTCTATCTGAGCCTCAAGCGGGCCGGCATCTCGGTCGGACAGCTCCATGGTGACATGGCGCAACCCGATCGCATGGACATGCTCGCCCGCTTCAAGGGGGGCGAGGTCAAGATCCTCGTCGCCAGCGATGTCGCCGCGCGCGGGCTCGACATCCCCCGCGTCAGCCATGTCTTCAATTTCGACGTGCCGCATCACGCCGAGGATTACATTCACCGCATCGGGCGCACGGGACGCGCCGGACGCAAGGGAGTGGCGGTCACGATCGCCACCCCGGAGGATGCGGAAGCGGTGACCGACATCGAAAGACTCGTCGGCAAGGAGATCCCCCGCATTGCACTCGACGGAATCAAGAGTCGCGAGATCGCGCCGCCGGACGAGCGGCAGGAGGATGCCCCTCGCGGACGTCGTCGCGGGCGTGGCGGGCGTGGCGGGCGTGGACGCCAAACGAAAACGACCGCAAGGAGGCAAGCCCCCGGGGAAGCGGAAACCGGGGAGGCGAGCGCCGGGACTGACGCCTCGCCGCCCCCCCCGGCCACCGAAGACAAGCCGCCACGGGCCGCACCGGAACCCGCGAAGGAAAGTGCGAAAGAACGGGAACCTGCGACGCCGCGCCGTGAGCCCCGCCGGCGGCGCCCGGAGCGCACCGCTCCGGATGCGAAATCCGCGTCCCGGAGGGCGCCGGACCGCCCGGTCGTCGGACTCGGTGATCATGTGCCGGCCTTTCTGCGCCGTCCGGCGCGCCCGCGCCGGCAGCGCGACTGACCCGCAACGCCTGTCGGCGCCACACCGCCCCGGGAGCGATCATGAGCGACGATCCTTATGTGCTGATCGAAAACGCGGGCGCCGTCCGTCTGCTGCGTCTCAACCGCCCCGACCGCCTCAACGCGCTGTCGGGACCGATGCTGGCCGAACTCCGGACGGCGGTCGAGGCGGCGGCCGATCCCGCGAGCGGCGTTCGTTGCCTCGTGCTCACCGGCAATGGTCGCGGTTTCTCCTCGGGTGCGGATCTCGTTGAAGGAGCGCAACAGAGTGCCCGGGGTCTCGATCTCGAAAGCCTGCTCAAGGAGCGCTACAACCCCCTCATCGCGCGGCTGCACGATCTGCCGATGCCCTTCGTCGCGGCCGTCAACGGCCCGGCGGCGGGCGCCGGCATGAGTCTGGCGCTGGCAGCCGACTTCATTCTTGCCGCGCGCTCGGCCTGTTTTCTCCAGGCCTTCGTCCGGATCGGTCTCGCACCGGACGCCGGATCGACCTACTATCTGCCGCGGCTCATCGGCCCGGCACGGGCGGCGCGCATGATGATGCGCGGAGACAAGATTTCCGCGGAGACGGCGGCCGGGTGGGGCCTCGTGCACGAGGTGGTGGACGACGACCGGCTCCTCGAGGCGAGCATGGCGCTCGCCGCCGAGCTCGCCGACGGCCCCACGCGCGCCCTGGCGGCGATCCGCCGTCTCGTCCGGACCTCGCTCGAGAACGATCTCGACGCTCAGCTCGAAATGGAGGCGCGCGAACAGGGCGTGCTCGGCAGAAGCAAGGATTTCCACGCCGGCGTCAGCGCCTTTCTCACCAAAACACCCCCGCGTTTTCGCGGCGAGTAGTCAGCGATTGCGCCGCGAGGCTCGCTCGGCAAGGCGCCGCCGCTTGGTTTTGCGCTTCGAGAGATAGGGGTTTTTCGAGGTCTTGAGCACAAGGCGCAGGGGCACGCCCGGCAGCCTGAAATCGTGGCGCAGGGTGTTTTCCAGATAGCGCAGATAGCTCGCCGGCACCGCCTTGGGATGGTTGGTGAACACCACGAAGGTCGGCGGCCGCGCCTTGATCTGCGCTCCGTATCGCATGCGCGTCGCGCGGCCCCTCACCGAGGGGGGCGGATGGGCCTCGGTCACCGCCGCCAGCCAGTGATTGAATTCCGGGGTCGGGATACGGCTGTTCCACAGCTCGTAGGCGTCGAACACCGCCGTCATCAGACGCTCGGTTCCGTGCCCGCTCAGGGCCGAGACGGGCAGCGTCCGGACCCCCTTGAGCTGCGGCAGAGAGCGCGCCAGCGCATCGGCGACGGCGCGCTCGACAGCCAGGCGATCCTCGACCAGGTCCCATTTGTTGAGCGCAAGGACGATCGCCCGCCCCTCCCCGGCGATCATGGCCGCGAGCTTGACATCCTGACGATCGAGGCCGCGCTCGGCGTCGATCAGCAGGACCACCACCTCGGCGAAACGGATGGCGCGCAGGGCATCGGCCACCGAGAGCTTTTCAAGCTTCCCCGTCACCCGCGCGCGGCGGCGCAGCCCGGCGGTGTCGAAGATCTTCACGGCGCGACCCGCATAATTCCAGTCCACCGCGATCGAATCGCGCGTCAGCCCGGCTTCCGGCCCGGTCAAAAGACGGTCCTCGCCGATCAGCCGATTGATCAGCGTCGACTTGCCGGCGTTGGGTCGTCCCACGACGGCGAGACGAAGCGGGCGCGCACCGCGGCTCTCTTCCTCCTCTTCCGCAAAGCGATAATCGAGATCGCCTTCCTCGGGGCCTCGGCATCCGCGTCATCGGCGGAATGCGATGCCGTCAATGCCGCGGCCCGATCGCCCATGGCGGCGACGACCGCCTGATAAAGCGGGGAGAAGCCCTCGCCATGCTCGGCCGAGATGGCGACCGGATCGCCGAGCCCGAGGCTGTAGGCGTCATAGGCGCCTTCGAGGCCACGGCGTCCTTCGGCCTTGTTGGCCACGAGCACGACCGGTCGGCTCTGCTTGCGCAGCCAGTCGGCGAAGTGACGGTCCATCGGGGTGATGCCCGCACGCGCATCGACAAGAAAGAGCACACAGTCGGCGCCGGCAAGCGCCCGCTCGGTCTGCGCTCGCATGCGCCGTGCGAGGCTCCCCGCCTCGCCCTCTTCGAGACCGGCGGTGTCGATGACGCGGAAGCGCAGGTCGCCAAGCCGCCCTTCGCCTTCGCGACGATCGCGGGTCACCCCGGGCGTGTCGTCCACAAGCGCCAGCCGCCGCCCGACAAGGCGGTTGAAAAGGGTCGACTTGCCGACATTGGGCCGGCCGACGATGGCGACGGTGACGTCCATGCGAAACTTCCCGAGCAAACTGCGCGCCCTTGTAGCGCCTTTGCGGGCAAAGGCGAAGAGCGAAGACGACGCCAATCGCCGATCGCGCCGGCACAAGAAGACGGGCGGCCGAAGCCGCCCGTCGGAGTCGCCCGGAATCCGCGCCTCAGGCCGCGCGCTTGACCTCGATATGCTTGACCTTGGCGCCCGCACCGGCGGCCCGCGGCAGGACGACCTTCAGAACGCCGTTCTTGAAGGTCGCCCCGGCCTTGTCGGTGTCGATGCCGGCGGGCAGCGGAATCGCCCGATAGAAGGCGCCGTAGCTGCGCTCACGCAGATAGGCGTTGCCTTCCTTCTCCTCGCGCTCTTCCTTCTTCTCGCCGCGGATGGTCAGCGTGTCCTCGGTCAGCGCGATGTCGACATCCTTCTCCTCGAGCCCGGGAAGATCCACGGTCACCTCGAGACCCTTGTCGGTCTCGACGACATCGACCGCCGGGACCGCGAATCCGGAGACCCGCGGAAAAGCGAAGCCGTCGCCTTCGAAGCGGCTCCAGAATTCATCGAAGGCCCGCTCGATCTCGCGATGCAGGGACAGAATCGGGCTCACTTCGCGCGTGGGGGCAAGAAAACGGGCGGGTGCTCCGCTCTTGCGGCTCCAGGGAATAAGATCACGGATCTGCATGGTGCTTCCCTCCTTTCCAGACAGTTGCCATCAAGCCTTGCTGATCGCGATGCGACGCGCCCGGACATCCGCCTTCTTGGGCAGGACGAGGGCCAGGAGACCGTCCCGATGCCGGGCTTCGATCCGGTCCTGATCGATGTCTTCCGAGAGTTCGAAGACACGCTCATAGAGACCGGATTCGAATTCGGTGTAGAGCGGCGTCATGCCTTCGGTCTCGACGGCGCCGGCGCGACCGCGAACCGTCAGCACATTGCGCTCGACCATGACATCGAGATCCTCGGGGCGTACCGCGGGCACCTCGATCTGCAGAAGAAAGGCGTCTCCGGTTTCCATGATGTCCGCGCGCGGCTCGAACAGGGGCATGCCGGAGGCGAAGCCGTTGCCAGCGCGTTCGAGCGCCGTCGCGCGTGCTTCGGTCAATGCACGTGCCATGGTCTCACCCTCCTTTCCTACTTGTCCTCGACCTTCCTGATCTCGATCCGATGCGGACGATCCTTCTCCGGACGCGGCAGGTCGATGATCAGCAGCCCGTTCTCGAAGCGGGCCTCGGCCTTCTCGGCATCCACCTCGAAGGGCAGGTCGACCGTCCGCGAGAACGGACCCGAGACCCGCTCCCGCCGCAGCCACACCGCGTCGTCGCGCACCGTCGAGCCCGGAAGCTCGCCACGGATCGTCAGTCGATTGCCGGTCGTCGACAGATCGACGTCCTCGAGCTTCACGCCGGGCAGGCGCACGACCACCCGCGCCTTGTCGTCGGCCAGATAGACATTCAGCGCCGGGACCGCGAACGCGGCCTCCTCCTCGGCCAGAACCGAGCCCAACAGACGATCCATGTCGCGTTCCAGGCGCCGCAATTCGGCGAAAGGATCAAAGCCGAATGCACTCATTGTGGGCATCAGCATTTGCGCCTCCTCCTTTCCAGACCACAGGCCTCTCTCATCATCCGATCCCGCGACCTCGCGCGCAGCAGGACCACGCGCGGGTTCGCTCGCGCGGGACAACCGGCCCCGGCACCCGTCCGGAAAGGCGGAACTGCTTGTGCGCCGCGGCCGTCGCTGCGGCGAGGGCATTGCGCCCCGAGCGACGCCGAAAGGCGCGATCAAGGAACAGCGAGACCCACACCCTTCGCGCGAAGCGACATGGGCCGCAGCCGCCATCGCGCCGTCCGCCTCCATTCCCGTGGAGGGCGTCGAAAGCCGACCTCCCGCATTTTGCCAGATAGAATGGCGTAGCGCGCTTTCAAGACCCCGCGACGAAATCCCGCGTTCGGAATTTCCTCTTCTCTTTCAGGGGTCTATATAAGTTTTTGAGAGACCTAGCGAAAGGCGATCAGATCCGCGTCCTCGGTGAGGACATAGAGCGTGCCGTCGGCCACGACGGGCATCGCAACGGTGCTTGCCGGAAGCTCGACGCCTCCCAGAATGGCACCCGTATATGGCGAAATCGTGAGCAGCACGCCGTGCGTGGAGACGACGATCAGACGGTCGCCGGCAAGCACCGGCCCGGTCCAGGCGAGCGGGCCCTTGCGGTCCTTGAGGTCCTTGAAGCGCTGCAAGCGGGTGACCCATCGGATGCGGCCGTCGGCTGCGGAGATGGCGGCGACCTCGTCGTCGACGGTGACGACGAAGATATAGTCGCCGGCGATCCATGGCGTGGCCACCGAGGCGACATTGTTCTCCCACACACGTTCGCCGCTGCGCATGTCGATGGCGACCATGCGCCCGGCGTGCCCCACGGCATAGACCCGGCCACGGTCGATGATCGGATCGCCGTCGATGTCGGCGAGCGTCGCCAGAGGGGTCAGGCGGCGCGTACGGGACAACGTGTCCTGCCAGGACTGCCGCCCGTTCTCGACTCGCATGGCGAGCAGTTCGCCCGAGGAAAGGGCGGCGACCACGGTGTCCGTTTTCACCGCCGGCGACGCGGCACCGAGGATCCCGGCATCTTCGGGCAGACCCGCCTCGGTCCAGAGAAGCTGCCCGTCGTCGAGGTCGAGGGCGACGATTTCATTGTCTTGGGTGACCGCGAAGACACGGCCATCGGCAACCGTCGGCGCCCCCCGGAAGGGAACGAGCCCCTGATAGCGCCACCTTTCGCCGCCGTCGCGCACATCGAGGGCGGAGATGAATCCGAAGCCGGTGGTCACGATCAGGCGATCGCCGGCCACCGCAAGGCCACCGCCGAAGGCGAGCGCCCGCTTCTCCCCCTCGAGCCGAAGCTCGGTCGACCAGAGGCGCTTTCCGTTCGCGGTCCTGTAGGCGCTCACCCTGCCCCGCGTGTCGATCGCGAAGATGCGTCCGTCGGCCACCACCGGCGCCATGATGAGACGGGTGAACATGTCCGAGCCGTGGCCGATATCGACACGCCAGGCCCGTTTGAGCGGATCGCCGAGGGCGAGATGATGCACCGCATGCGTCGGAACGCCGCCCGACTGCGGCCAGCTCGCATTCCGATAGGGGCGCGGCAGGATCACGCGCACCCCGGCGATGCTCGGGTCGGCCTTGAGTTGCTGCTCGAAGGTCAGAACGGGAATGCGCTCGCGACCGGCATTGGGATTGGTTCCCGGTGCGTCGGGCTCGCTGATATCGACGCCGCCGCTGCAGGCGGCGAGAGACAGCACGAGCAGCGGAGCGAGGCGATGCAACATCCTCACGACGGCGCGTCCTCCTTTTGCCCCTCATCGGCGCCGGAGGAAGACGGTGCCGGCGCTTCGGCGGCCTCTTCCTCACCGTCCGCAGAGGGCTGCGCCGCCGGCGGTGGGCCCATGGCGGCGAGCAGGTCCTGCGCCCGCGACTTCAGCGCAGGCGGCGCCTCGGGGTCCTCGATGATGGCGGAGAAACGGGCGCGGGCAGCCTCGCGGTCCCCGGCGGCGAGCTCGGCGGCACCGAGAAGCTCGAGAGCGCTGAACCTGAGCGGGCTTTCCGGCGCCGCCAGCGGCTCGAGCCGCGCCATCGCCGCGTCGGGCCCATCGCTTTCGAGGCTCCCGCTTGCGGCAAGGAGTGCGGCATAGGTGCTCAGACGCGGATCGCTCGCCGCCTTCGCCACCTCGTCATAGAGTGCGATGGCTTCGGCAAGCTCCCCGGCCCGGGCGCGGGCACCGGCCTCGCGCAGACGGATCAAAAGAGCGTAGCCACCGGTGAAGGAGGGCCGCGCCTCGGCGAATATCTTCGCCATCTCGGCCGGCGCCTTGCCCTTTGCGGACTCGACCAGGGTGACATAGCGCTCCGCCTCCGCCCGCATGGCACGCTCGCGCTGCATGTCCCAGTAGCGATAGCCGAGGACGGCGAGCAGCACCAGCGCCAGCACGACGGCTGCGCGCGGTCCGTGCGTCTTCAACAGGGCGATCAGGCGATCTCGGCGGACCTCCTCATCGACCTCGCGAAACATGATATCGGATTCGTCGACCACGCAATTCTCTCGTTGATGAAATCGCCCGTTAGCGCGGCTAGCATATCGTTGCACCGGCCGCCAGTGGAAAAGCCGCCCGCGGCCGGCATTCCGTCTCAGGCCGGGTCCTGCTCGTCACGCATCCCGTAGGTTTGATCGTCACCGGGAAATCGCCGCGCCCGCACGTCGGCCGCAAAGCGCGCCACCGCATCGGCGATGACCCCGCCGAGCTCCGCATAGGGCTTGACGAAGCGCGGCGCCCAATCGAAAAGCCCGAGCATGTCCTCGGTGACCAGAATCTGCCCGTCGCAGGCCGCCGAGGCGCCGATGCCGATGATCAGGTTTGCCGTCTTCGCGGCGATCTCGCGCGCGAGCGGCTCGGCGACCCCTTCCACCACGGTGGCGAAGGCGCCCGCCTCGGCCACGGCCTGTGCGTCGGCCAGGATCGGCGCCCACTCGGCGCGCCGCCGGCCCTGCGCCGCATAGCCGCCGATGCTGTGCACCGACTGCGGACGCAGGCCGACATGTCCCATCACCGGGATGCCGCGTTCGACGAGAAAGCGCACCGTCGGCGCCATCTCCGCCCCGCCCTCGAGCTTGATCGCCTGCGCCCCGGTCTCGGCCAAGGCCCGCGCCGCATTGCGGAAAGCCTCCTCGGGCGAGGCTTCGAAGGTGCCGAACGGCATGTCGAGCACGACGAGCGCGCGCGCCGATCCGCGCACCACCGCGCGACCGTGAGCGATGATCATGTCGAGCGTCACGCCGAGCGTTGTGTCCATGCCGTAAAGCGCCATCCCCATCGAATCGCCGACCAGAAGAAGGTCGCAATACGGGTCGAGAAGGCGTGCGAAGGGCGCACTGTATGCGGTCAGGCAGACCACCGGCTCGCCGCCCTTGCGGGCCGCGATCTCGGGCACCGTATGGCGGCCCCGGCGCCGCTTCGCCGCTTCATCCTTGCCTTGCGTGCTCATCGCGCGCCCTTTCCTACTCCCACTCGATGGTGCCCGGCGGCTTCGAGGTTATGTCATAGACGACGCGGTTGATACCGCGCACCTCGTTGATGATCCGCGTCGCCACATGGGCGAGGAAGCCGTGGTCGAAAGGATAGCTGTCGGCGGTCATGCCGTCGACCGAGGTCACCGCCCTGAGCGCAAGGACGTGATCATAGGTCCGTGCATCGCCCATCACGCCGACGCTGCGCACCGGCAGGAGGACGGCGAAGGCCTGCCAGATGCTGTCATAAAGGCCATGGAGTCGGATCTCTTCGAGAAAGATGGCGTCCGCCTTGCGGAGAATGTCCGCCTTCTCGCGCGTCACCGGTCCCGGAATGCGAATCGCCAGCCCCGGGCCGGGAAAGGGGTGCCGGTCGACGAAAGCGTCGGGCAGGCCGAGCTCGCGCCCGAGCGCGCGCACCTCGTCCTTGAACAGCTCGCGCAGGGGTTCGACGAGCCGGAGCTTCATCTTCTCCGGCAGGCCGCCGACATTGTGGTGCGACTTGATGGTCACCGACGGTCCGCCGGTGAACGACACGCTCTCGATGACGTCGGGATAGAGCGTGCCCTGCGCGAGAAAGCGGGCGTCCGCGATCTTGCCCGCCTCTTCCTCGAAGAGCTCGACGAAGAGTCGGCCGATGATCTTGCGCTTCTCTTCCGGGTCGGCGACGCCCGCGAGCGCACCGAGAAAGAGATCCGCCGCTTCGCGGTGAATGAGCGGAATATTGTAGTGATCGCGGAAGAGGCCGACCACCTGCTCGGGTTCGTCCTGACGCAACAGGCCGGTATCGACGAAGTGGGGCACGGTCTTGACCCAGCGCCGCTGCA
>CAZAEP010000088.1:0-9665 GCA_964484045.1 uncultured Sphingomonadales bacterium | reverse complement strand
GAAGCGGTGCGGCTCTTCCATCTGCTGATCAACAACGGCGCGCCGCCCGGGCTCGTCGTCGCCATGCTGGCCAACCTCTTTCCCGAATATCTGGCGCTGGCGCTGCCCATCGGCTTCTTTCTCGCCATGCTGCTGCTGGTCCGGACCCTTTCGGTGACGAGCGAGCTCGACGCCATCCAGGCGGCCGGCCTGTCGATCACGCAGATCATGGCGCCCTTCCTCGTCATCGCGCTCATGCTCGGCGGCGCGAACTACTATCTCACCGGTTTTCTGCAGCCCAAGAGCGAATATCGCTTCCAGAGGCTCGGCTACAGCATGCAGCAATTCGTGCTCGGTTCACGCCTGCAGGCGGGCACCTTCGTGTCTCTGCCCGGCAGGGTGACGTTGCGCTTCTCGAAGGTCGACGCCACCGGCCGGGAAGGCGAAGGCCTGTTCTTCTCCACCTGCGAGGACGGCCGCTGCCAGTTTTTCACGGCCCGGGCCGGCGCGCTCCTGCCGGGCGAGCGTCGCGGATACATGACACTGATCCTCGAGGACGGCCACGGTCTCATCGAGCAGTCCGCGGGCGAACCGGCGCTGCCCGTCGATTTCACCCGCCTGCGCACGGTCATTCCCCTGCCGATGCTGTCGGCCTTCCGCCCGCGACCGGAAGTGGGATCGGAAGCGACCACGGCGGAAATATGGAGCGCCCTGCAGCGCGACGGGGCGCTTTCGAAGGCGCAGCGCACGGACTATCGCGCGCGCCTCTTCTCCCGCCTGTCGGGTGTCCTTCTTTTCCCGCTGCTGCCGTTTCTGGCCTTCGGGTTCGGGATCGCCGACAAGCGACGGCGTTCCTTCGTCGGCGTCGTGCTCGGCCTCGCCTCGCTCGTCGGCTATATCGAGCTCGGCCGACTGGCGCTCGCCCTTGCCGCGCACGGAACGATTCCGGCCGAATGGATCGCCGCCGCGCTTTTTCTGTTCGGCGCCTTCTCGATCACCCTCTACCGCCGCACCGTCCGCCAGCCCGGGGTGCCCCGCTTCTCCCGGACCCGCGGCGAGTTCTGGCGCTGGTGGCGGACGCTCGCGCTGCACATCCAGAATCTGGCGGCAGGAGGCCGCATGATCCGTCGCCATCTGCTCACCGGCTATATCGCCCGGCGCGCGGTGTTCTTCATATTGGCGACATTGATCGTCCTGCTGGCGGTCGTCTCGCTCATCGACCTCCTGACCCATGTGCAGCAGGTCCTCGGCGCGAAGGACGCGCGCTGGCTCGACCTCATGCGCTATGCTTGGCTGCGCCTGCCCGAACAGGTCGGCCGTTTTCTGCCTCTCGCCCTTCTTCTCGGCAGCCTGCTCGCGCTTCTCAGCCTGTCGGCGACCCATGAGCTGACCATCGTATCGGTGGCGGGGGCCTCGCCCTGGCGGGTCATGCGACCGATCCTTCTGGTGGCCGCGGCGTTCGCCGCGATCGGCTTTCTCGTCGCGAGCGCGGTAGCGCCACGGGCGAATGCGCACCTGGCGGCGTGGAAGGCGAACGGCTACGGCCGCGGGGCGGGCTGGCTGCACGTCGATGAGCGACATGATGTCTGGCGGGCCGCGGAGGCTCTGTTTGCACATGCGCGAAAGGTCCGGAAGCTCGGGCGTGTCCAGTCTCTCGACGAGGCGCTCTTCCTGCGTCTGAGCGCCGAGGGACGAATCACCGAGCTGCTGCGCGCCCGCAGCAGCGTCGGCACCGGCACGCAATGGTCGCTCGCCGCGGCGGAGGGTACCCGGATCGATGCGACGCGCGGCCCGCAGGTCTTTACCGGAGATCGGCTCGAGACCCCGCCGCTGGACTTCTTCCGCCTGCCGCCGGATGCCCGGACGACCGGGACCGTCGCGCTGTACCGGGCGATGCGGGGCCAGCACGCCGGCCTCCCCGACCGCCACGCCGCCGCGAACGAGCTCTTCCACCGCCTGGCGGGATCGGCGATGGCGCTGGTGATGGCCGGGCTCGCCTTCGCGGTTGCGGGTCGACCGCAAAGAAGGGGGGGACGGGACCATCGCATCCTCCTCGGCATCACCCTCGGCTTCGGCGTTTTTCTCGCCCAGTCGCTCACCCACGCGCTCGGGCTCGTCGGGACCCTGCCGCCCACGATTGCGAATTTCGCGGTGCCGATGATCACGGCGGTGTGGCTGAGCCACAGGCTGCTGCTCGCGACGGTTGAACCATAGGCCGGATGCGGCGAAAAAGATGGGCACGATCGCGGGCAAGACGGAGCAACACCAATTGGCACAGGGCACTGACAAGCCGCCCGGAAACGTGCGGCGGGCCGTTCTGCGGACGCTGCAGGTTTTCATGCTGCTCCTGTGCATCGCTTTCGCGCCACCCCTGCAGGCAGACGAGGCGAAGCGGACCTTCCATATCGCCGCTCAGCCCCTGATCGACGCGCTCGCCGCCTTCAGCCGCCAGAGCGGAATCTCGGTCGGGTTTCCCGGCCTTCGACTGGAAGGGCGGACAAGCGCGGCCGTCGATGGCCGGATGGACCCGTGGCGGGCTCTGGCGGGATTGCTCGAGGGAACGGGGCTGAGATTCGAGCGCATGGGCCCTGCCCTTGCCGTCCTGCGCGCTCTGCCCGTCGGCAAGCCGGAAAAGACCGGTCCGCGGAGGAGGGGACGCGTGCGACCGTCGTCGCGGCCGCCGCCGATGGAGGAGATCCGGATCACCGCGAGCAAGCGCGGCCTCCCGATCACGCGCCTGCCGGCGAGCACGAGCCTGGTGACGGCGGACCGTCTGGTCGATTTCGGCTTCGTCGAGAGCGGCGATCTGCAGTCTCCGGTGGCGGGCTTCACCGTCATCGGCAGCGGACCGGGCCGCAACAAACTGTTCCTGCGCGGTCTGTCGGACGGAGTCTTCGTGGGGCGGACGCAATCGACGATCGCGCTCTATCTCGACGAGACCCCGGTGAACTTCCGGGGCGGCGATCCGGATCTGCGGCTGTTCGACATCGACCGGGTCGAGGTGCTGCGCGGACCACAGGGCACGCTTTACGGCGCCGGCGCCATCGGCGGCATCGTCCGTCTGGTGTCAACGAAGCCGGCGCTGGACCGTGGCGAAGCCACGGCCCGCGTGGAATCGTCGACGACCGCTCATGGCGGCGTCAACAACTGGGCCGACGGCCTCGTCAACCTGCCCCTGCTCGCGCAACGCCTGGCCTTGCGCATCGGCGGCTATCGCGAGCACGATTCGGGGTTCCTCGACAATCCCGGGCTCGGCCTTGAGAACACGAACCGCGTCGACATTCTCGGCGGCAAGGCCGCCCTTCGCTGGCTCGCCGCGCCACGCCTGACCGCCGATCTGGCGGTCAATTTCCAACGCATCCGGCAGGCCGACGCCCAGTACAGCAATCTCGCGCTCGGCGCGTTCGAGCGCGATACGCGCCTCACCGAGCCCTACCGGGACCGTTTCACGCGCGTCGCCCTCGATGTGAGGGCGCGGACGGACTGGGGCGAGACCGTCTCCGCGACGTCCTTTTTCGACCGCGATATCGATCAGCGGCAGGATGCGAGCCGCACGATCGCCGAGATCGCTGCCCGGCCCGTCGTTCCCGGGTTCTTCGCCACCCGGCGCAGCATCCGGACTCTGTCCCACGAGACCCGCATCCACGCCGCGCCCGGCAGCGATCTCGAGGGACTTTTCGGTCTCTTCGGGCGCTGGCGCGACGAGCCCTCGAGCGAACGCTTCGTTCGTCTCGCCGCGTCATCTCCGGGAACCACCGAGGAAGACGAAATCTTTTCCGCCCGGCTGGGCGAAAAGGCGATCCAGGCGGCGCTCTTTGGCGAGGTGGAATGGACGCCGCTGCCGCGATTTTCGTTCACGCTCGGGCTGCGCGGGTTTTTCAATCGCTTCGTCGCCCGGGCGAGCAGCGCCGGCGCGCCGCTGCTGCCCGCGGACTTGCGCCGAAAGGGACTGTCCCGCTTCGGCCTGTCGCCGAAAGTCGCCCTGAGCTACCGGAGCGACGGAGGGACGACGGTCTATCTTCTCGTCTCGCAAGGGTTCCGCAGCGGCGGGCTCAATCTCAACACGCCCGTGCAGGCCCTGCTTCCGGATCCCGAAGCACGCGCCCGACGCGACAGCTTCCTCGGCGACCGGCTGTGGAACGCCGAGCTGGGCATGCACGGGCGCTGGCTCGACGGGCGACTCTCCCTCGACGCCGCGGCCTACGGGATCACCTGGCGCAACATCCAGACCGACCAGTTCCTGCCCAACGGGCTGGGCTTCACGGTCAATGCCGGGCGCTCGCGGAACATCGGCATCGAGACGCAGGCGACGTACCGCCCGACCGCGACGCTGACCCTCTCCCTGAACGCCTTCTGGAACATCCCGGAGCTTCGCAGCGGCAATCCGTTTCTCGGCGCGCTGCCCGGCAACCGATTGCCCGGGGTCGCCGAGTTCTTCGCAAGCGGTGAACTGGAGTGGCATTTTCATCTCGGCGGCCTCGAAGGCACGGCGGCGATCGATGACCGCTATGTCGGTCGTTCCCCCATCCTCTTCGACGAGAGCGCGAGCCCCGTCATCGGCGGATATCATCTGGCCAATGCCCGTCTGAGCCTGAGCCGCGGCCGCTGGCGGACCGGATTTTCGCTCCGCAACATGTTCAACAGCGCGCGCGACAGCTTCGCCTTCGGCAACCCCTTCACCTTCGGCGAGGAGCCGCAGGCCGTTCCCCTGCGCCCGCGCACGATCGGCATCTTTGTCTCGCTGCACTATTGAGGCGGAAAGGGGGAGGGGGGCCGGAGCCCGCCTGCTTTCTCAGCGCCGTCCGTAGGTATCGTCGAGGCGTTCGATATCGTCCTCGCCGAGATAGGCGCCCGACTGCACCTCGATGAGATGGAGCGGGATCTTGCCCGGATTCTCCAGCCGGTGGACCGCACCGAGCGGAATATAGGTGGACTGGTTCTCGGTCAGCAGCATCACCTTGTCGTCACAGGTGACGCGCGCGGTGCCCTGCACCACGATCCAGTGCTCGGCGCGATGATGGTGCTTCTGCAGCGACAGTTTCTCGCCCGGCTTGACGATGATGCGCTTGGTCTGGAAGCGCGGCCCCGCGTCGGTGGTCTCATAGGAGCCCCAGGGACGGTAGACGAGCGGATGGCTGAGATGCTCGGTGCGGCCCTCGGCGGCGAGACGCTCGACCAGCTTCTTCACCTCCTGCGCCCGTGATTTGGGGGCCACCAGCACCGCATCCTTGGTGGTGACGACGACCAGGTCCTCAAGGCCGAGGGCGGCGATGGCGGGACCGTGCGCCTGCAGGAGCGAGCCCGCGCAGTCCTCGGCCAGGACATCGCCGAAAAGGGCGTTCCCGGCGGCGTCCTTCTCGGCCAGATCCCACAGCGCCCGCCAGGACCCGACATCGCTCCAGCCCATGTCGACGGGCACCAGCGCCGCCCTGTCGGTCTTCTCCATTACCGCATAGTCGATCGAATCCGCGGGCGAGGCGGCGAATGCCGCGGCATCGGGGCGTTCGAAGCCGAGATCCGGGGTGCGGGACTCCATCGCCGCCCGACAGGCATCGAGCATCGCCGGCGCATACCGCTCGAGCTCCGCAAGATAGGCGTCGGCGGAAAACAGGAACATGCCGCTGTTCCAGAAGTGCCGGCCGCCGGAGACGAAATCGGCGGCCCGCGCGGCGTCGGGCTTTTCGACGAAGCGGGCCACGGCATGCACGCCGGCCAGGCGTCTGAGCGCCGGGCCGCGCTCGACATAGCCGTAGCCCGTCTCGGGCCGGTCGGGAACGATGCCGAAGGTGACAAGATGCCCCTTCCCGGCGGCCTGCGCACCGGTCTCGACCGCTGCGTGGAAGGCCGCGACATCGCGGATGACATGATCGGAGGGCAGCGCCAGCATCAGCCGCGAACCGTCCTCCTCGGCGATCCGCAAGGCCGCGAGCGCGATCGCCGGCGCGGTGTTGCGCGGCTCGGGCTCGAGCAGCATGGCCGCCGGGCTGACCCCGATCTGCCGGAGCTGCTCGGCGATGATGAAGCGATGCTCCTCATTGGCCACCAGAATCGGGGCCGCGAAGAGAGGCCCGGCCGAAAGCCGCGCCGCGGTTTCCTGCAACAGCGAGCGCTCACCGAGAAGCGGCAGAAGCTGCTTCGGAAACAGGTGCCGCGACACCGGCCACAGCCGCGTCCCGGAGCCGCCGGAAAGGATCACCGGTATGATCGGTTGCTGCTCCGCCATGGCCTCCACGTCCCCTTTTCCCGGTCCTTGACGGAGCTTACTCGACGGTCACCGATTTGGCCAGATTGCGCGGCTGATCGACATCGGTCCCCTTGTGCACCGCGGCATGATAGGCGAGAAGCTGCACCGGGATCGCGTAGAGCAGCGGCGCCGCGATGGGATGCACCTTGGGCATCTCGATCGTGGCTTCCGCCTTCCCGCCGTGCGCGGCGATGCCCTCGGCGCAGGACATGAGGATGACGCGACCGCCGCGCGCGATCACCTCCTCCATGTTCGACGCCGTCTTCTCGAACAGCGGTCCCGCCGGGGCGATGACGATCACCGGCACCGTTTCGTCGATGAGCGCGATCGGCCCGTGCTTCATCTCGCCCGCGGCATAGCCCTCGGCATGGATGTAGGAGATCTCCTTGAGCTTGAGCGCACCCTCGAGCGCCAGCGGATAGTCGGTACCGCGCCCGAGATAGAGCACGTCACGCGCCCGCGCGACTTCCTCGGCGATGGCGCGGATGCGCTCGTCGTGATGCAGCACCTCGGCCATGCGCGAGGGAACCTCCTCGAGCGCCCGCACGAGCGCCGCCTCCTCGTCGCGATCGCGCGCCCCGCGCGCCGCCCCGGCGGCGATGGCGAGCGCCGCCAGCACGGCGAGCTGACAGGTGAAGGCCTTGGTGCTCGCGACCCCGATCTCGGGACCGGCATGGGTCGGAAAGACGACATCCGCCTCGCGCGCCATCGTCGATTCCGGCACATTGACGATCGCCGCGACGTGCTGGCCGAGCGCCTTGGCGTGGCGCAGGGCGGCAAGCGTGTCGGCGGTCTCGCCCGACTGCGAGATGAACAGCGCCAGCCCCCCCTCCTCCAGGATCGGCTCGCGATAGCGGAATTCCGAGGCGATATCGATCTCGACGGGCACGCGGGCGATCTGCTCGAACCAGCTCCGCGCCACCATGCCGGCATAGAAGCTCGTACCGCAGGCGACCAGCGTGATCCGCGGCAGGCGCGCGAAATCGAACGGCAGGTCGGGCAGCACGACCCGCTCGGCGAGGGCATCGAGATAGCCGCCGAGCGTCTGCGCCACCACCGTCGGCTGCTCGAAGATCTCCTTCTGCATGAAATGGCGGTAATTGCCCTTCTCGACAAGCAGGCCGGCGACGCCGCTGCGCGTGACCGGCCGCTCCACCGGGCGCCCCGCCTCGTCGAAGATCGCGACCTCCGCCTCGCCGAGCTCGACCCAGTCGCCCTCTTCGAGATAGACGACACGATCGCTGAGGCCGGCGAGCGCGATGGCGTCCGAGCCGAGATACATCTCGCCCGCGCCAAGGCCGACGACGAGCGGGCTGCCGCGCCGCGCGCCATATATCCGTCGATCCTCGCCCCGGATCAGGATGGCGAGCGCAAAGGCCCCCTTGAGACGCCCCAGCGTCTCGGCCATCGCCGCGCGGGGCGCCAGCCCGCGGTCCAGCGCCGCACTGAGCAGATGCGCCACCACCTCGGTATCCGTTTCGGTCTCGAAACGATGCCCGGCGGTTTCCAGTTCTTCCCGCAATTCCTTGAAATTCTCGATGATCCCGTTGTGCACCACCGCGACCCGCCCGCTGACGTGCGGATGGGCATTGACGGTGGTCGGGGCGCCGTGCGTCGCCCAGCGCGTATGGCCGATGCCGATGCGTCCCTCGAGCGGCTCGCGCGCGAGCAGCGCTTCGAGTTCCGCAAGCTTGCCCTCGGCGCGGCGGCGGTGGATCCCGCCGTCGACGAGCGTCGCGATACCGGCCGAATCATAGCCGCGATACTCGAGCCGCCGCAGCGCCGCAAGGAGACGGCCGGTGACCGGCTCGCGGCCGATGATGCCGATGATGCCGCACATGGTGGCGCTACTCCTTCTTCGCCTTGGCCGCCGCCTTCTCCTTCGCGCGCCGGCTGCGGAAGGCGGCCGCCCAGCCCTCGCGCGTGACCTGCCTTGCGCGCGTGAGCGCCAGCGCATCCGCCGGCACGTCCTTGGCGATCGCGCTGCCGGCACCGACGATCGCCCCGGCGCCGATCCGGACCGGCGCCACCAGCGCACTGTTCGAACCGATGAAGGCGCCGGCGCCGATCTCGGTCCGCGACTTGAAAAATCCGTCATAGTTGCAGGTGATGGTACCGGCACCGATATTGGCCCCGGCACCGATCGTGGCATCGCCGAGATAGCTCAGATGGCCGGCCTTGGCGCCGGCTTCGAGCACGGCGTTCTTCACCTCGACGAAATTGCCCACGCGCGCCCCCTCGCCCACCACCGCGCCCGGGCGCAGGCGGGCAAAGGGGCCGACACTCGCCCCCGCCTTCACGCGCGCGCCCTCGAGGTGGGAGAAAGCGCCGATATGAGCGCCGCCCTCGACCGTCACGCCGGGACCGAAGATCACATGCGGCGCGACGCTGACATCGGCGGCGAGCGTCGTGTCATGGCTGAAGAAGACGGTCTCGGGCGCGGTCAGCGTCACCCCCTCGGCCATCGCCTTCTCGCGCATGCGTCTCTGGAAGATCGCTTCCGCCCGCGCCAGATCGGCACGCGAATTGACACCGAGAACCTCCTCCTCCGAGGTCTCGACGACGACCGTCATGCGCCCCGTCTCGCGGGCGATCGCAACGGCGTCGGTGAGATAGTACTCGCCCTTCCTGTTGTCGCAGCCGATGCGCTCGATGAGCCGCGGCAGGAGCGCGCCGTCGAAGACCATGACGCCGGAATTGCAGAGCCCGATCGCGCGCTCCGCGGCGCTCGCCTCATGCGCCTCGACGATGCGCTCGAGGCGCCCCTCCTCATCCAGGACGAGACGGCCATAATCGCCCGGATCGCGGGGGCGAAAGCCCAGCAGCGCGATGCCGGGAGCGGTGCCGGCGTCGTCCTCGCGGCGGGCCGCGACGAGGGCGCCAAGCGTCCCGGCCCGCAGGAGCGGCGTGTCGCCATAGACGACGAGGACGTCGCCGGAAAAATCCCCGAGCGCCGGCAGCGCCACGCCGACCGCGTGCGCGGTGCCTGATTGCGGCTCCTGACGTACCACCGCGACATCACGGTCCGCCACCGACGCCGCCACCCGATCGCCCGCAGCGCCGACGACGAGCACCTGCCGGGCGATCGACAGCCGATCGAGCGTGTCGAGAAGATGATGCAGCATCGGCCGGCCGCCGATCGGGTGCAGGACCTTGGGCAGACGCGATTTCATCCGCGTGCCCTTTCCCGCGGCGAGAATCACGGCGGCGATCGGTTGAGGTGTCATCGGCGGCCTGAGTTCAAGTTCCGGATCGCGGCGCCCCGTGCACGGACGGGACGGGGCGGAAGCACCCTGCCACAGCGAGTGCGCGGATTCAAAAGGGAAATCACGCGCGGCGCCGGAGCCGTGGTTCGGCCGGGGCCAATTCCACAGGAGACGGGCGGGGTGGAGCGGGTGAAGGGAATCGAACCCTCGTCACTTGCTTGGGAAGCAAGAGCTCT
>CAZAEP010000087.1:0-9666 GCA_964484045.1 uncultured Sphingomonadales bacterium | reverse complement strand
ATGTCCGATCGCGGCATGACCGGGCAGCCCCTGCACCACGCGTTCGCTGGTGAAGGTGTCGGCGACGAGGCCGATCGAACGCTCGGTGCGAAACTGGGTGCCGTCGAAGGCGGTGATGCCGGCCGCCTCCTGACCGCGGTGCTGCAGCGCATGCAGACCTAGAACGGTGTGCGCGGCCGCATCCTCGGCTCCGAAGATGCCGAAGATCCCGCATTCCTCGTGCAGCTCGTCATCCGCAAAAGGATGGGTGGTCAGTCCCTCGAGGTCCATGTCTGCCGTCATTCTCGGCACCGGGCCCTTGCGGGCCGTGCGAATTGTCCGCCGCCCCCATATACGGACTGAGCCGGCCTCTGCCTAGAGACATTGCTAGGATCCGCCGCTCCCGGGCTCCGGCGGTGCCCGATCTTTCTCCGCCGCCCTGACCGCTTCTTCCATGAGGCGGCGCTCGACGGCGTCATAGCCGATTTCCTTGAGCGACTCGGCCTTCTTCTTTCCGGCCCTGTAATTGCGCTTGACGGTCTCGATAAGGTCATCGCCCGAAGGGGTCTCGCCGATGCGCGCGAACAGCTTCGGTCCGGTCTTCGCCAGCATGGTGGCGCCATAGGCGACAAGCGGCTTCAGACGCGCCTTCCGCACCCAGTCGGGATGATGCCGCTCGGGCACGATGCCGGCGAAAAAGAGGTAGCTCGCGGACATCAGTATGAGTCCCAGCCCAAGACCGAGGGCAGCGCCGAGCGAGCGATCGAGCAGGCCCACCGGGCCTTGGCGAACACGTCGCCCGATGGCGTTGGCGATCATCTTCAGAACGACGAGCGCCCCCACGAAGAGCACCGGCAGGGCGATGAAGCTGGCCAGTGTCGGCGGCTCGATGAAACGCTGCGCAAAAGCAGAAACCGGCGGCATGCCGTAGAGCGTGAAGAGGATGGCCCCAAGCCAGGCGAAAACCGTCAGGGCCATCGTGGTGAACCCCCTGAAAAGCGCATAAAGCAGACTGCCGCCGACGATCAGCAGCACGATGACGTCAAACGCGGTCCAAGTTTCGGACATCCGCCTCCGCCTCGATCTCCTCCTCACGGACCCGACATGCGGGACGTGCGGCCGTCATCATCGCATGGTCGTGCCGGCTTGTCATCCGTGCCGATCCCCGACCCGTTCCCGGATATCGGCGGCGACGCCGGAGCGCGGGTCCCGCCGTCGGGCAGGACCGGCGGTGTCGACGAATCGATCGGCGAGCGCCGCGACGCTGCCACAGGTCTCGAGCCCGAGGCCATGCCTGCCGGCCTTGGTTCGCGGCGGCACCAGCGCCCCGGAGAAGCCCAGCTTGGCCGCCTCCCGGAGCCGTGCCGCGGCATGGCTGACCGGTCGGATGTCGCCCGACAGGCTGATCTCGCCGAAGATGACGAGATCGGCCGGCAGCGGCACCCCGGTAAGCGCCGAAACGAGAGCTGCCGCGACCGCGAGATCGGCCGCCGGCTCGCTCACCTTGAGACCGCCGGCGACGGCCAGATAGACGTCGGCGCCGCCGAAGCCGAGCCCGCCACGCGCATCGAGCACGGCCAGCACCATGGCCAGCCGTCCGGAGTCCCAGCCGACGACGGCGCGGCGCGGATTGGCGGCGGATGTGGGCGCGACGAGCGCCTGAATCTCGCACAGGACCGGGCGCGAGCCCTCGATGCCGGCGAAAACGGCGGCGCCCGCCACCGCTTCGGCACGTTCCGACAGGAACAGCTCCGACGGATTCGGCACCTCCGCAAGGCCGCGTCCGGTCATCTCGAAGACACCGATCTCCTCGGCGGCGCCGTAGCGATTCTTCACCGCCCGCAAGATACGGAACTGATGGCCGCGCTCGCCTTCGAAATAGAGCACCGTATCGACCATGTGCTCGAGCACGCGGGGGCCGGCGATCTGCCCGTCCTTGGTGACATGGCCGACGATCAGCATGGCCGTGCCGCGGCGCTTGGCATAAGCGATGAGCTCGGCCGTCGCGGCGCGCACCTGCGCCACCGTCCCGGGCGCCGAGTCGAGGCTGTCCACGAAGAGCGTCTGGATCGAATCGACGACGAGCACGTCGGGCGGCGTCGCGGCATCGAGCGTGCTCAGAATGTCGCGTACGTCGGTGGCCGTGCCAAGCCGTACCGGCGCGTCGCCGAGACCCAGCCGCGCCGCCCGCATCTGCACCTGCGCCGCCGCCTCCTCGCCCGAGATGTAGACGCAGTCGCGCCCCGCGCGGGCGAGCCCGGCGAGGACCTGCAGGAGCAGCGTCGATTTTCCGATCCCGGGGTCGCCGCCGACGAGCAGGGCCGAGCCCGGGACGATCCCGCCGCCGGCGGCGCGATCGAATTCACCGATGCCGGAGACAAGGCGCTCGGGCGTGGCCGACACCTCGCCGAGCCCGACGAGCGGCACCCGGCGTCCGCGGCCCTTGCCCAGCCCCTTCGGCCGGGCGCTGCCGAGCGGCGCCTCCTCGACGATACCGTTCCACGCGCCGCAGGCATCGCAGCGACCTTGCCACTTGCGGTAGGTGGCGCCGCACTGGGTGCAGGCATAGCTGTGCCGGTCCTTGGCCATGCCACGATGTTAGCGTTTTGTTCTCGTATCGCCAAGGGCAAAGATCTGGTTGACAAGCGGCAGGCAAAGCGGTACGGCGCGCGTCGATCCCATGATGGTTGCACGTCGTCGCACCGCATCGCCCACCGCGAGCGCGCTGGCGGTGGGCAGCCGTATTGGCGCGGAACCGATCTTGAAATTCGACAGAAGATTTGATGGCGAGCCGGACACGGTTCGCATCGGGGATGACATGTTCCTGTTCGGGCCCCCGCCGGCGCGGCTCGGCGAGGATGTCGCCGTGTCCGCCTTCGAGGGCGCGCTGGCGAATGCGGCGCTTGCCGATTTCTTCCGGCTGTGGCGGGAACTTGTCAGGGGCGAAAGCGTCCCGACGCGCACCCGGATGACGCCGCAGCGTCTGCGCCGGCATCTCCCTTGGGTCGGGATCATGGAGCTCGCCGCGGCAGGCGATGAGGTTCGCGTCCGTCTCCTGGGCACGGCCCTCACCGAACTGCTCGGCCGGGAAGGACGCGGCAAGGCGTTGCGCGACCTGATCCCGCGGGCCAACGCTGTCGAGTTGATGACGCGCATCTGGCAACCGTTCTTCACCAACGCGGCGCCCCGGCTCGACATCGGCACGCTCGCCATTCTCGATCGTTCCCATGTTCGCTACCGGGCGCTCCACGTCCCGGTCGCGGACGATGCGGGCCACGTGCGCTTCAGCTATTTCCGTGTGCTCACGAATCTGGACGAAGAGGGGAGCTTTGGCGCCGGAGCGGATTAGCCGGCGCGAACCGCCATCCGGATCGGGCCCTCGGCGCGGCCGTGGATGAACTGGTCGACATAAGGGTTTCCCGAATCGTCGATCTCGTCCTTCGGACCGTGCCAGATGATGCGCCCGTCGTGGAGCATGGCGATGCGGTGGGCAATCTTGCGCGCACTCACCATGTCATGCGTGATGGTGATCGTGGTGGCGCCGAGGTCGCGCACGCATTCGACGATGAGATTGTTGATGACGTCGGCCATGATCGGATCGAGCCCGGTCGTCGGCTCGTCGAAGAAGATGATCTCGGGCTCGGCGGCAATGGCGCGGGCAAGCCCGACCCGCTTTTTCATGCCGCCCGACAGCTCGGCCGGATAGAGTTCGGCCACCGCGGCATCGAGCCCGACCTGGGCGAGCTTGTCGATCGCCACCGCCTTCGCCTCACGCTTCCGCATCCGTTGCGCACGCAGCAGGGCGAAGGCGACATTCTCCCACACCGGCAGGGAATCGAAGAGAGCCGCCCCCTGGAACAGCATGCCGAACCTGGCCATCTGCGCCTTGCGCTCGGCGGCGGACCGTTCGAGCGTGTTCCGACCGTCGATGAAGATCCGCCCGCTGTCCGGGCGCAACAGTCCGATGATGCATTTGAGCAGCACCGACTTGCCGGTCCCCGAGCCGCCGATGACGACGAGGCTCTCGCCCTCGGCGACCGTGAGATCGACGCCGTTGAGAACGACCTTGGGACCGAAGCGCTTCTTCAGACCCTCGACGGCGATTTTGGCGCGCCGGCTCATGTGCGGAAGACCACGATGGTGATGACGAGATTGGCGAACAGAATGAGGATGAAGGCGGAAACCACGGCATCGGTGGTCGCGCGCCCCACCCCTTGCGCGCCGCCCGAAGAATGATAGCCATGGTAGCTGCCCATCAGAGCGATGATGAAGCCGAAGATCGCCGCCTTGACGAGCGAGGAGAAGACGTCGGACCGCTCGAGATAGTCCATCGTCGTGTGAAGATAGTTGCCGGGGTTGAAGCCGAGCGTCTGCGTGGCGACGAGAAAGCCGCCGAAGACGCCGATGATGTTGGCGACGATGACCAGCATCGGCAGGGTGATGACGCCGGCGACAAGCCGCGGCACGACGAGGTATTTGTACGGATCGGTGGAGAGCGTGACCAGCGCGTCGATCTGCTCGGTCACGCGCATGGTGCCGATCTCGGCGGCCATCGCCGAAGAGACACGGCCGGCGACCATGAGTCCACCGAGCACCGGGCCAAGCTCGCGCACGATGGCGATCACCACCACCGCCGCCACCGTCGACTCGGCATTGAAACGCGAGGAACCGACATAGATCTGCTGCGCCAGCGCGGCACCCGTGAACAACGCCGTCAGGCCGACCACGGGAAGCGAGAAATAGCCGATGGTAAGCATCTGTTGACCGATATTGCGCAGATAGAGCGGCGGCCGCACCAGATGCGTCAGAGCATGACCGGTAAAGATCGCAAGACGACCGAGCGCGGCGAAGGCGGCGAGCGTGAAACGCCCGATGATGGCAAAGAAATTCATCGCCCCGCGATCCTCCCGAACCCGATTGAGAAACGCCCGCCCGACGAATTGGGGGCGCCCTGGCGGGGGACCTTAGTGGAGCGCTCCCGCCCGGTCAATTCACGCCGCTGTGGGCTAGCGGCGGCGACAGCGGGAGCGGCCCGACGGCGCGAACCGGCAGGCGGCACGGCGTATCGCGGGCAATCCCGCGATCGCGGCAAAAAGACGCAACGGAATGTGAATTTACGTGCGCAAAATGCAGGAGTTGTGTTATAATTCCGCTGCTTCAGAGCAATAAAATTACGATTGCCGTCGATATCTCATCGATGGTGACTGGGCTGCGGCCTTTCTGCGCAGCGATTTGCAATCGGACAGGACAAGAGGACGGAGAGCGGTGCCACCCCTGCGTGTGGACCTGCAGGACGGATTCGATGGTGACGAGGTCGTCGTCAGGCTCGATGGTGCCCGGATCTTTCACGGCGAGGCGGTTCGCACCCGCATGCAGGTCGGGGTTGCCGAGGTCATCGAAACGCCCGTCGAGGCCGGTCGTCACAGGATCGAAATCCGCCTGCCGGGGCGCGACCTCGCCATGGAGCGCGAGATTTCGGTCGCGGGCGCGACCCATGTCGGGGTTTCGCTCGATTCCACGGGACGCCTGACGCTGGCCGTACAGGAGAGGCCCTTTCGCTACGCCTGAGCATGGCCGCCCTTTCGTCCCCGGCCTTCTGTCCGCCACCCCAAGGCATGCCGGTCGAGGCGACAGTCGCCGCGGCCGGACAAACGAGGAGGCAGAGATGGACGACTATCGCGAGTTCGAGGATCTGGCGTTCGAAGCCGAACCCGGAACGGCCTCCGCCGGAGAAGGCGAAGGCCTCGCTCCACTGCCGATACGGCCCTTCCTCGCCGCAAGCGGTGTCTATTCCACGCGCAGGGCGCTCCTGCCGGAACGGCTCCCCGAGCGCATTCCCTTCCCGCTGAAGCCGGTCCCGAAAGGAAAAGCCGAGGAGGAAGATGAGGTCGGGATCGAAGAGGAGGAGGCCGCTGCGGCTCCCGAGGAGGAAAGCGCCGATTTCTTCTTCCCCTTCGATCGCGAGGAACTGCGCCTCGATGTCGACGGCCGCTATCCGCAGATGGCGGCGAGCGGCACCATGGTGCGCGGCTTCGGCACGCGGGTGAACTGGGTGGCGCGGCTGCGGGCGATCACACGCTCGCGCTGGCGCGGGGCGATCTGGTATCAGGAGGGCGGCAGGCTCCCCTATACCAGCATCGACATCGTCGCCCGCCGGAGCTTCTTTCCGCATCAGCGCCTGCTTCGCGTGACCTTCCGCGGGCCCGGCGGCATCCGCCGGCGGCGCATCTACCACTTCGCGCGTCGCTGGTTCAACTCTGTCGATTTCGAGTTCGACAAGGTCAGCAATGCGGAAGCCGTGACCGAGATCGACACCACCGCGCATCCCAATCATCCGGCGATCCTGCGCCACGAGACACTGTCGATCGAGGACGTCTTCGCCCGGGCCGGTTTCCGGGTGACGAGCCGCAGGGGCTCGGTTCCCCTGAGCGGCGCCGGCAGCGATCTCAAATGGACCAATGCCGAGATGCACGACGCGATGCAGACCTACTGGTCGCGTTTCGCCAATCGGCCGCAATGGGCGCTGTGGGTGCTGTTCGCGCGCGAGCATGTCTGGGGCCATGGGCTGGGCGGCATCATGTTCGACGACATCGGGCCCAACGAGCGGCAGGGCACGGCGATCTTCTCGCACAGCTTCATCGCCGATCCGCCGCCCGGCGATCCGGCGCCCGATGCCTGGGTCAAGCGGATGCGCTTCTGGACGGCGGTGCACGAGTTGGGGCACGGCTTCAATCTCGCGCATGCCTGGCAGAAGCATCTCGGCACGCCGTGGATCCCGCTGGTCTCGGATCCCGAGGCGCGCAGCTTCATGAACTATCCCTATCGCGTGAGCGGCGGCGAGCGGGCGTTCTTCGCCGACTTCGCCTACCGCTTCAGCGATCCGGAACTGTTGTTCATGCGCCATGCGCCGCGGCGCTTCGTCGAGATGGGCAATGCCGCCTGGTTCGATCGTCACGGCTTCGAGAATGTCGACGAGGAGGAGCGCAATCACGACTTCGCGCTCGAACTGGTCACCGACAAGGCGGAGCCGGTGTTCGAGTTCCTCGAGCCGGTGACGCTGACGCTCAGGCTGACCAACGCGACGAACGAGGCGAAGCTGGTGCCGCGGGGCATCCTCAGCGAGCAGTCGCAGATGACGGTGGTCATCAAGAAGGAAGGCGCGGCGGCGCGCCAGTGGGTGCCTTATGCCCGCTACTTCATGACGCCGCAGACGCTGGCGCTCGAGCCCGGCGAGTCGATCGAAGAATCGCTCTTCGTCGCCGCCGGCCGCAATGGCTGGGATCTCGCCGAACCCGGACGTTATCTCCTGCAGGTGGCGATCGGGATCGACGGCCGGACGGTGCTCTCCAATCCGCTCGTGCTGCGAGTGGCGCGCCCCAAAAGCCGCGAGCAGGAGGTAATCGCGCAGGACTTCTTCAGCGACGAGGTCGGCCGCGTGATGGCGTTCGACGGGTCGCGGGTGCTCGACAGCGGCAATGCGGCGCTGCGTAAGCTGGTCGAAAGCTTCCCCGACTCGGCGGCCGCCATCCATGCCGAGATCGCACTGGCGATGCCGGAACTGCGCGTGCACCGGCTGATCGAGGCGGAGAAGGAGCGGTTGATCCTGAAGACCGTGAAGCCCGATCTCGAAACGGCGCAAAAGGCGATCGAACGGTGTCTGTTCAAGGCACCGGCGCTGGCGGCGGCGACGCTCAGCCATGTCGACTACGCCTATTACGGCGAGACCTTCTCGGCGCTCCTTGCCGAAGAGGGCCAGGACGTGCTCGCCAAGAAGGTCGAAAAGTCGATGGAGACGGCGATGACCGAGGTCGCCAAGGCGATCCGCATGCCGGCGCATGTGGTGCGCACGGCCGCCTAGGACCCGTCGACAGCGATGAAAACCACGCCGCGGGAGGGGCCTCCCCCCCCGCGGTTGTCGTGTCTCGACGGAACCCGTCACGGCGCGAAGCGGACCCCGCCCGTCATCGGTTCGGGCACGCCGGTCGTGCGCGGAAAGCTCAGCGGCAGGCCGCGGCTGCTGCGCACCGCGAGATAGGCGAAAAGCTCGGCCTCGAGCGCATCTCCATTCCAGTCCAGTTCCTCGACCGGCACGACGGGCGCCGCGAGTGCGGCCGCGAGACCCGCCATCAGCGCCCTGTTGCGGCGCCCCCCGCCGCTCACGTACCAGGCCGAAACGGGAGCCGGAAAATACCCTTCGCTCGCCCTGACGGCCGCCACCGTCAGGGCCGCGAGCGTCGCCGCACCGTCGGCGGTCGAAAGACCAGCGAGCGCCGCCATGGTGAACGCGTCCCGGTCGAGGGATTTCGGAGGGGCCTGCGTGAAATAGGGATGCGCGAGAAGCCGCGCGAGCACGGCCTCGTCCACCCGCCCCTGCCGCGCCAGTGCGCCATCGGCATCGAAGGGCCGGCCGGCATGGGCGGCGATCCAGTCGTCGATGAGCGCATTGCCGGGTCCGCAATCGAAGGCGACCATCCCCTCCTCGGGCGGTTTCTCGACATCGAGCCAGGTGACATTGGCGACACCGCCGAGATTGAGGACCGCCACCGGGTTCCGCCGGTCGCGATAGGCACGATAGCGGGCATGGTGATAGATGGGGGCCAAGGGGGCCCCCTCGCCGCCGGCGGCGATGTCGCGAGAGCGAAAATCCGCAACGACCGCGATCCCGGTCGCGGCGGCGAGCCGCGGCGCATCGCCAAGCTGCCAGGTGAGACGCGTCTCCGGCCGGTGCAGGAGGGTGTGACCGGAAAAGCCGATGACGTCGACGGCATCGGGTCTCACACGCGCAATGCGCAGGATGTCCGCAACCGCGGCTGCATGCAGGTCGGTGAGCGCCGCCTCGAGTTCGGCGAGCTCCTCTCGCGCATCGAGGCCGCGACGGCGGGCGAGCGAAGCGGCATCCGCAAGGCGGCGACGGAAGCCCTCCGTATAGGGAATGGTGAGCGCGGGGCCGGTGGTGATCAGGGCCTCGCCGTCACTGACGAGGAGCGCGACGTCGATCCCGTCCCGGGATGTGCCGCTCATCAATCCGATGGCGCGCCGAGCGTCGGCCATGTTCCCGCCTTCCATTCGCGCGATTGCTCCCTCCCGGCCCGCCGTGCTAGACGCGCCGCACGAGCCGCCTTTTCGCAGCATGGCCGGAGCCGATGAGCAGCTACAAGTCCGAATTCCTGCGCACCCTCGATGAGCGTGGATTCATCCATCAGATCACCGATGCCGAGGAACTCGACCACCTCTGCGCATCCGGCCCCGTACCCGCCTATATCGGCTTCGACTGCACGGCGCCATCGCTCCATGTCGGTTCGCTGGTGCAGATCATGATGCTGCGCTGGGCGCAGAAGACCGGCATGAAGCCCATCGTGCTGCTCGGCGGCGGCACCACCAAGGTCGGCGATCCCTCGGGCAAGGACGAATCGCGGCGGCTTCTCGACGACGCCGAGATCGCCGCCAATATGGCGAGCATTCGCCGCATCTTCGACCGCTTTCTCACCTTCGGCGAGGGGCCGACGGATGCCATCCTCGTCGACAATGCGACATGGCTCGACGAACTCAGATACATCCCCTTCCTGCGCGAGGTCGGGCGCCATTTCACGATCAACCGCATGCTCGCCTTCGATTCGGTCCGCCTCAGGCTCGAGCGCGAGCAGCCGCTGACCTTTCTCGAATTCAACTACATGATCCTGCAGGCCT
>CAZAEP010000086.1:0-9681 GCA_964484045.1 uncultured Sphingomonadales bacterium | reverse complement strand
CAATCTGCTCGCGAACGCCGGCCCGCGCAAGGGCATTGGGCACGGGCGGCGGGGCGATGCGCGCGCGGCGGGCACGCGTGCCGCGATGACGGACCGTTCCGCGTGTGCCACTGCGCAATTCCCGGTTCAGCGACTCGGTATTTTGCGCAGTCCTGTTTCATATCGGTGGCTTGGAGCGAAATTTCGAGAAACATCAAAATGGGCGACACAGTGTCGTCAAGCCCTATTTTTTCCCGCAGGCAAGATTTGATCACGGACCTTCGGCGGCGGTTCGGCTATCATGTCCTTCGCTGGCGCGGGGGTCCGGCCGGCCGGATCCGGGCGCCAGATGATGACCGCGCCTTCCCAGGTGCGGGGAATGGGAAGGCGACCCGCATTGCGCCGGGCCGCCTTCTCCTCATGCCGGCGCGCCCCTTCTTGTCCCGGTTGTCGTCCGAGCCGTCGCCAGGCGAGAGCCTTGACAGCTTCCGGGACGCTTCTTATGGTCGCGCGCTCTTTTCGGAGGACCGGCATGTCGGCGCGCCAGGCGCTGCGGCCCTTTTCTTGTGCGGACAGGCGTCATGAAAGTCAGAAACTCGATCAAATCGCTCAAGAAGCGGCATCGCGACTGCCGGGTGATCCGGCGCAAGGGCCGCATCTATGTCATCAACAAGACCAACCGCCGATTCAAGGCCCGCCAGGGCTGAGACCGGCGGCGGCGTCGACGCCGTCATATTCGACATCGGCAATGTGCTCGTCGAGTGGGATCCGCGCTTCCTCTATGAACCGCTGATCAGCGACAAGGACGAGCTCGAATGGTTCCTCGCCGAGGTCGTGCCGCTCGAATGGCACACCGCGCATGATCGTGGCCGCCCCTTCGCCGAAAGCATCGCCGAGCGCCAGCGCGCCTTTCCCGACCATGCGGACCTGATCGCACTCTATTACAGCCGCTGGAACGACACCATCGGACCGCCGATCGCGGGCAGCGTGGCGATCCTCGAGCGACTGGACGACGCCGGCATTCCGGTCTTCGCGCTGACCAATTATTCCGCCGAGACCTTCCCCGACTTTCGCCGTCGATTCGATTTCGCGCGCCGCTTCCGCGACGTCGTGGTGTCGGGCGAGGAGGGGATGGTCAAGCCGGACCCGCGGCTATACGATCGCGCCATTCGCCGTTTCGGGGTCGCGCCGTCGCGGACGGTCTTCATCGACGATCGGCGCGAGAATGTGGAGGTCGCCATTGCCAAGGGCATGCTCGGGATCCGCTTTACCGATCCGGCGGCGCTCGCGGCCCGGCTGCGGTCGATCGGTCTGCCGGTCTGAGCCGGCGTCGGCGGTGCCCGCCCGATGATCGATTTTCGTCCCATCCTGCACATCTGCGGCCTCCTGATGTGCGTCATGGCGGCGGCGATGGCCCTGCCGGCCATGGCCGACCTCTCGGCCGGCAATGTCGACTGGGTGGTGTTCGTCGGCTCGGGCGCGGTCACCGCCTTCATCGGCGGTTCGCTGGTGCTCGCCACGCGCTCGGACAGGGCGCTCGAGATCACCCGTCGCCAGGCCTTCGCGCTCACCGCCAGCGCCTGGGTGGCGATCTCGATCGTCGGCGCGCTTCCGCTGCTCTCCTATGGCGGCCATCTGAGCTTCGCCGATGCCGTCTTCGAGACCGTCTCGGGCCTGACCACGACCGGGGCGACGGTTCTTTACGGCCTCGACCGCCATCCCCCGGGGATCCTGCTCTGGCGCTCGCTCCTGCAATGGATGGGGGGCGTCGGCATCATCGTCATGGCGATCGTCATGCTGCCCTTTCTCGGGGTCGGCGGGATGCAGCTCTTCGAGACCGAGAGTTCGGAGCGATCGACCCGCATCGTGCCCCGCGCGCGGCAGTTCGTCACCTATATCGGCAGCATCTACAGCGCGCTGACCTTCGCCTGCTTCGTTCTCTACTGGTCGCTGGGCATGACCCCCTTCGATGCCTGGAACCATGCCATGACGACGATCTCCACGGGCGGCTTCTCCACCCACGACGCGTCGTTCGCCTATTTCGACCGCAGCGCCCTGCAATGGGCGGCGGTGCTTTTCATGATGGCCGGGGGCATTCCTTTCGTGGTCTATATCCGCTTCATGCGCGGGCGCATGCATGCGCTTGTCGACGACGTGCAGGTGCGTGCCTTCGTCGGGTTTCTCGCGGTCGTCGCTGCGGTTCTCGCCCTTTATCTCGTGCTCGCGCGGCACATGGGGATCGCGGAGGGACTGCGGGCGGCCGCCTTCCACGTCGTCTCCATCGTCACCACCACCGGCTATGCGAGCACCGACTACACCCTGTGGGGGACGGCGGCGATCGGCCTCTTCTTCGCGCTCACCTTCATCGGCGGCTGCACCGGCTCGACCGCGGGCGGCATCAAGATCTACCGCCACCAGATCCTGTGGATCGCGGTGCGGGCCTATGTCCGGCAACTGACCCGCCCGCACCGCGTCGACGTCCTGTCCTATGGCGGGCTCACCGTCAGCCGCGACATTCAGGCCTCGGTGCTCGCCTTCCTCGCCGTCTATGTCGGCGCCTTCTCGCTCACCGCGGTGCTGCTCGCGGCGCTCGGCCTCGATTTCACGACTGCGCTTTCCGCCTCGGCGACCGCTTTTGCCAATGTCGGTCCCGGGCTCGGCGACATCATCGGCCCGGCGGGCAACTTCTCGAGCCTGCCCGACGGCGCGAAATGGATCCTCTCGGGCGCCATGCTGATGGGCCGGCTCGAGCTCTTCACGCTGCTGGTGCTGCTCGATCCCGATTACTGGCGCGGCTGAGCGCCGGTCATTCCTGCGGCGGCGCGGCGGCGGCGCGGAGCTTGGCCAGCACCCGCGTCTTCAGCTTTTCGGCAAACGCCGGGTCTTTCTGCGCCGTGGCGGCGATCGCCTGATATTCGTCGAGCGTGATCCCGTCGGTGGCGGCGATCGCCTGTTCGATCTCCTGATTGGCCTTCTCGAGCATCGCGGTCTGCTCGTCCTCGCTCTGCGCACTCTGCATCTTGCCGCGCCAGGCGCGCATCACGTGGCTGACATTGACCGCCGCATTGGCGAAGGCCTCGAGCTTGGCCTCCGAGAAGGCGGCGGCGTCGGGGCTTGCCTCCTGCGCCTGGCTCGCAGCGGCGAAGGCGAAGAGGGTGAGCGCGGCCAGAAGGCCGAGCGAATGTCGAATCAGGGTCATGGAAAGAGATCCTTTTCTGTCATGAGAAAGCGACGACATCGCGCCGTCGCCGGAACGGAACCTGGTCCCGCTCGTCAGTCGGCCCGCATCTTGGGACATGCCTGCCGCACGGACGAAGCGATAACGGACGAGCACGTGGTACCGGGACTCAGGCGCCTCCCTTGATGGCGGCGCGAACGAGCGCCGCGGCTTCCGGGCTCGACCAGTCGGCGGGCCCGACATAGCGGCCGATCTCGCGGCCCTGGCGGTCGACGAGAAGGGTCGTCGGCAGTCCCGTGATGCCGAGCCCTCCCATCGCGGCCATTTTGCGATCGGCGATGGTCCGCAGGTGCGAAACGCCGAACGTCTCCAGCGCGGCCTGCGCCGTCTCGACCGGCGCGCGGTCGAGCGAGATCGGCAGGACGCGGAAATCCGGGCCGCCGAATTCGCTCTGCAATCCGTCCAGTGTCGGCAGCTCCTCGATGCAGGGCGCGCACCATGTGGCCCACAGATTGACGAGCAGAACCCGGCCCCGGAAATCGGCGAGACGGACCGGGCCGTCGGCACTCTCGAAAACCATGTCCTGCGGCAGCGGTCGCGGCTCGGGCCAAATCTCGAAGACCGCCATCGGGCCCTTGAGCAGCTCTTCCGACAGCCCGCCCGGACCCGAGGGCGCGGAGATGCTTTCGCCGCCGCCCCACTTCTCATATGCTGCCCAGCCCGCCGCGACGAGAAGCAGGATCGCCAGGCCGGCGGAGAGGATGCGCGCGTTCTTCATCGAGAGGATTTTTCCGGTCCATGAGCAAGAAGTCCAACAAAAACCAGAATTCGGGAGAAAAAAAGGCAGAGGCCGCCAATCGCCTCTGGGGGGGGCGCTTCGCCACGGCGCCGGCGGCGGTCATGCAGCGCATCAACGCCTCGATCGATGTCGACCGGCATCTCTACCGCGAGGACATCGCGGCCTCGCGCGCGCACTGCCGCATGCTCGCCCGGCGGGGCATCCTCGGCGATGCCGACGCGCGGGCCATTCTCGACGGGCTCGATCGCATCGAGAAGGAGATCGCCGCCGGCGAAATGGCGTTCGATCCCGCGCTCGAGGACATCCACATGCATGTCGAGGCGCGTCTTGCCGAACTCATCGGCCCGGCGGCGGGACGGTTGCATACCGCACGCTCGCGCAATGACCAGGTGGCAACCGACTTCCGCCTGTGGGTGCGCGCGGCGATCGACGGGGTCGATGCCGCGCTGCGGGATTTCCAGCGCCGTCTCCTCGCCCGCGCCGAGGAGCATGCGGACACGCTGATGCCCGGTTTCACCCATCTGCAGAGCGCGCAGCCGGTTACCTTCGGGCATCATCTGATGGCCTATTACGAGATGGCCCGGCGCGATCGCGGGCGCCTGCGCGACTGCCGGGCGCGGCTCAACGAGTGCCCGCTCGGCGCGGCGGCGCTCGCCGGCACCTCCTTTCCGGTCGATCGCGAGATGACGGCCCGCGAGCTCGGCTTCGACGCCCCGATGCGCAATTCGCTCGACGCCGTCTCGGATCGCGATTTCGCGCTCGAATATCTGGGCGCGCTGTCGCTCGTCGCCATGCACCTGTCGCGGCTCGGCGAGGAGATCGTTCTCTGGACCAGCCGCGGTTTCGGCTTCGTGCGCCTCTCGGACGCCTTTTCCACCGGCTCCTCGATCATGCCGCAGAAGCGCAATCCCGACGCCGCCGAGCTGGTGCGCGCCAAGCTCGGCCGCGTCTTCGCCGCCCTCGCCTCGCTGATGACGGTGATGAAGGGACTGCCGCTCGCCTATTCCAAGGACATGCAGGAGGACAAGGCGCCGGTCTTCGAGGCCACCGAGGCGGTCATGCTCGCGCTCGCCGCCATGAGCGGCATGATCACCGATCTGGAGGTCGATCGCGACCGCATGGCCGCCGCCGCGGGCGCCGACTATGCCACCGCCACCGATCTTGCCGACTGGCTGGTGCGCGTCGCCGGCCTGCCGTTTCGCGAGGCGCATCGCGTGACCGGGCGCATCGTCGCCCGCGCCGCCGAACGCGGCGTGCCGCTCGAGGCGTTGCCGCTCGAGGACATGACCGCTGTGGACCCGCGCATCACCGTCGACATATACTCGGTGCTGAGCCCCGCGCATTCGGTGAGAAGCCGCAACAGTTTCGGCGGGACGGCGCCGGAGCGGGTGCGCGCGGCGATTGCGCGGGCGAAGGAAGAGCTCGAATGATGCGGATCGGCATTCTCCTGCTGTGTCTGATGACGGTGTTGCTCGGCGCCTGCGGGCGGCGGGGCGACATCGTGCCTCCCAACGGCGCCGCGCCCGACCCGCGGCTGGAGAAGATCGGCAAGGAAGAGATCGGGCACGGATAGACGGCGAGGTCGAGTAGGACGCGTGGATCATTTCGCCTATCGCAATGGCACCCTCCATGCCGAGGATGTGCCGCTCGGGCGCATCGCCGCGGCGGTGGGGACGCCGGTCTATGTCTATTCGACGGCGACGCTCGAACGCCATTACCGGGTCTTCGACGCGGCGCTTGCCGGCATCGCGCATGTCATCTGCTTTGCGGTCAAGGCGAATTCCAATCTCGCGGTTCTCGGCACGCTCGCGCGGCTCGGCGCGGGGGCGGACGTGGTCAGCGGCGGCGAGCTCGAGCGCGCGGTGCGGGCCGGCATTCCGCCGCGGCGCATCGTCTTTTCCGGAGTCGGCAAGACGGCCGGGGAGATGGAGCGGGCGCTGACGCTGGGCATCCATCAGTTCAATGTCGAGTCCGAGCCCGAGCTCGCGCGGCTCGACGCCATCGCCACCCGCCTCGGCCGCCGGGCGCCGGTGGCGTTGCGCATCAATCCCGATGTCGATGCCCGGACCCACGCCAAGATCGCCACCGGCGGAGCCGAAACCAAGTTCGGCATCCCGTGGGAGCGGGCGCACGCCGCCTATCGTCTCGCCGCCTCGCTGCCGGGAGTGCGCGTCGTCGGCATCGATGTTCATATCGGTTCACAGCTCACCGAGCTCGCCCCCTTCCGCGCCGCCTTCGATCGCGTGGCGGGCCTCGTCCGGGAGCTGCGCGCCGCGGGACATGCGATCGAGCGCCTCGATCTCGGCGGCGGGCTCGGCATTCCCTATGACGCCGCGGACCCGACACCGCCGTCGCCGGACGCCTACGGCGCCATGGTCAAGGCGGTGGCGGCGCCGCTCGGCTGCGAGATCATCACCGAACCCGGACGTCTCATCGCCGGCAATGCGGGCGTGCTGCTGGCCCGCGTCCTCTATGTCAAGGACGGTGCCGCCGGCCGCTGTCTCATCCTCGATGCCGGGATGAACGACCTGCTGCGCTCCGCCATGTACGAGGCCTTTCACCGCATCGAGCCGGTCGCCGCCCCTGCACCCGACGTTCCGCACGTGCCGATGGATGTGGTCGGGCCGGTGTGCGAAAGCGGCGACGTGTTCGCGCGCGCCCGGCCCTTGCCGCCGCTCGCGGAGGGGGATCTCGTGGTGCTGCGCTCGGCGGGCGCTTACGGAGCGGTCATGTCTTCCATGTACAATGGCCGTCCTCTCGTGCCCGAGGTGCTGGTCAAGGGAGCGGCATTCGCCGTCATCCGCCGGCGGGTGGAGGTCGCGGACATGCTCGCGCATGAGAGCGTGCCGCCATGGCTTGACGCGGTACCTGCGGCCGCCGACATGTGAACGGTGAGACCGAGGATGGCGAAGACGGTGAAATCGACGGAGGAGAGCCGGCTCCGCGCCGCCATGCGGCGACGGCTCCTTGTCGTGCGCCTGAGCCTCGTTCTGGAGCGCCTGTGGCGCGCCCTGTGGCCGGCCGCAATCCTCCTCGCCTTCTATGCCGGCGCCGCGCTCCTCGGAATCCCGGAAGCGCTGCCCGCGGCACTCCATGGAGCGCTGCTCGTGGCGGTTCTCCTTTCCGCGGCCGTTCTGGCCCGGCGGCGCCGGCATCATGTGCGATGGCCGCGCGAGGGCGAGGTGCGACGCCGGCTCGAGGCGGAGAACAGCGCCCCGCATCGGCCGCTCGACGCGATCTTCGATCATGCGGCGATGGCCGCCGGGGGAGCCGCGCTGTGGCGCCGGCACCGGCGCCTGATGGCCGCCCGCGCGCGGGCCCTGCGGCCCGGTCCGCCGCGGCTGTCCCTGAGCGCCGAGGACCCGCGCGCGCTGCGCGCGCTGGCCGCGCTGCTGCTTCTCGTCGGCCTTCTTCATGCCGGCGGCGACAGCGGGCGACGCCTGCTTGCGGGCTTCGTGCCCACCTTCGCCGATCGCGGCGCGGCGGTGCGCCTCGATGCCTGGATCGCGCCCCCCGACTATACCGGGGCGCGCCCGATCGTGCTGTCCACCGCCGGCGATGGGCCGACGCCGGGGCGGCAGGCACCATCGATCGCCGTGCCGCAAGGCGCGCAACTGATGGCGCGTCTTCATGGCGGCGGCAAGGTGCCGCGCATGGTTCTCGGTCGGGTGGAGCATCGCTTCAGCCGTTCCGGCGCCGCCGATTACCGTCTCACGGCCCCCGTCGATGCAAGCGGCACGCTCGAGATCCGGCAAGGGCGCCAGCGCCGTGCCGCATGGCCCGTCACCATCGTCGCCGATCAGCCGCCGGTGATCGGTTTTTTGCGGCCGCCGCGCGAGACCCGGCGCCACGCCTTGCGCATCGACTACACGCTCTTCGACGATTACGGCGTCGTCGATGCGAGTCTCGAGCTGACCCCCCGCGCCGCCGCGGGCGCACCCCTCAGCATCGACCTGCGCGGCGCCGAGACCCATGGCGAGCCGGTGGAGCTCACCGCCTACGAGGACCTTACCGCGCACCCTTATGCGGGCAGCGAGGTCACCGCCGTGCTCAGAGCGCAGGACGCTCTCGGGCAGGAGGCGGCGAGCGAGCCGGTCGTCCTTCGCCTGCCGGAGCGGGTCTTCACGCATCCGGTGGCGAAAGCGCTCGTCGCCGTGCGCAAGAGTCTCCTGCGGGCTCCCGACAGGCGCGACCGCGCCGCCGAGCGGATCGACACGATCTCGCGCGATGTCGACGCCTATGACGGCGATCTCAAGGTCTTTGCCGCCCTGCGCAGCAGCTTCTGGCGACTCATCGAGGACGACGATCCCGCGGCGGTCGACGAAGTCACGGCGATGCTGTGGGACACCGCGCTGCGGCTCGAGGACGGACAGGTCTCGCTGGCCGCGCGCGCGCTGCGCGATGCGCTCGAGGCCTTCGAGGAGGCGCTTTCGGGCGAACCGCAGGACGTCGCCGCCGCCGCCGAGGCGCTGGCCCGCATGATGCGGAACTTTCTCGCCCAACTGGGGCGCGAGCAGGACGAACTGGCGCCGCAGATGGCGCAGAGCCGGGCCGGCGAGATGACCGTCGTCGGCGCCGATCTGCTGCAGGACATGATCCGGCAGATGCGCGATCTCGCGGCCGCCGGGGAGACCGAGGCGGCGCGGCGACTGCTCGCCCGGCTGCGCGAGATCATGGAGAACGCCGGCACCGGCACGCTGTCGGCGGAGGATTACCGGAGGATGATGGCGGCGAGCCGCGCCCGGCAGGCGCTCGACAAGCTCGAGCAGGCGCAACGCGACCTCCTCAACGACACCGGCCGGCAGGCGCTGTTCAACCGGCTGCTGGGCCGTCGCGGGTCGCCGCCGCGCGATTTTTCCGCGCTTGGCGACGCGCAGCAGGCGCTCGAGCGGGCGCTCTCCGGCGTCCGGCGTGATCTCGGAGACAATGGCGTCAAGGCGCCGCCGTCGCTCGGCGATGCGCAAACGGCCATGGAGGGGGCGGCGGGCGCGCTTGCGAAGAATGCCGGCCCCGCCGCCATCCGGCGGCAGGCGGAAGCCGTGCAGGCGCTCTCCGATGCCGCGCGGGCGCTCGGAGAGATGGTCTCCAAGGCCATGGCCTCGATGCCCGGAATGGGCGCCATGGATCCCCTGGGCCGGCCGCGCCCCGGGCTCTCCACCCGCGACTATCTGCTGCCCGACAAGGCCGGCATGCGCGCCGCCCGGCGCATTCTCGACGAATTGCGCAAACGCATCTCCGATCCGAACCTGTCGGACGAGGAACGCAGCTATCTACGGCGCCTGCTGCGCCGCTTCTGAGCGCCGCGCCGGCGCCGCGTCGAGCGTCGCCCATTCCGCGCGCACCGCAGGGTCGGACTCCCGCCGCAGATGGCGTGAGCGCAGCCGCCGCGCTTCGGACGGCGCCAGGCGCCCGAGCGCCCACACCGCCATCGCGCGCACGAGAGGCGAGGCGTCCGCGAGCCGTTCCCGCACCGTCGGCAGAAACGCCGTGCGGCCCGAATTGCCGATCGCGATCAGAACATTGCGCACAAAGCGGTCGCGCCCCGTGCGCTTGATCGGCGATTTCGTGAAAAGCGCGCGGAAAGCGGCGTCGTCGAGGCCGGCGAGATGAGCGAGTTCGGGCGCCTTGAGCTCCTCGCGGGCGTGAAAGGCCGCTTCCCGGGCCCGGCGCGCGAACTTGTTCCACGGGCAGACGGCGAGACAGTCGTCGCAGCCGTAGATGCGGT
>CAZAEP010000085.1:0-9830 GCA_964484045.1 uncultured Sphingomonadales bacterium | reverse complement strand
GAAGCGGGTGCGGCGCATCCAGTCGAGCGTCAGTGACCCGTCGCCGGCGCGCGTGGCGCGGACATGGACCGGCGCCAGAGGCTTCAGCCCGTCGCCGGCGATCGGCAGGGTCACGGCCGGCACGTCCTCGATGAGCCCGTTCACGGTCACCGCTTTCACGAGCACGCTCTGACCGACGAGGTCGAGCGGCACATCGAGGCCGAGGACCGCGCCGCCGTCGAGGAGGATGAAGCGCTCGCCCGCCGCATGCGTCGCGATCGCCGCCTCCGTGCCGCCGCGCCCGCGCAGCAGGCCCGAGAGCGTGTAGCTGCCGTCGGCCTCGAGCACGGCGCTCCTGAACTGAATGATCTCCTTGCCGAGAACGGCGCGATTGGCGCCGTTGAGCACGGCGAGCGGGCTTTGCGATTCGAGGCTCATGTCCGCGGCAAGAAGGTCGATCCGGACGCTGTTCGCCTCGTCCCAGAAGGCCCCGGGGCCGACGCCGAGGGCATCGCGGGCGGTGCCGACGATGGCCGGCGCAGGGCTCGCGGCAAGCCGGTCGTAGTTCGCCCCGCCGTCGCGGGAGACATGGAGCACGGCGCCGGGCCAAGCCGTCGACGCGCCCGCCATGGCGGCAAGGATCCGCGGGCTTGCGGTCGTCGCGGCGAGCCCCGGCATGTCCAGGACATGCAGCACGCTCGTCCCCGGATCGACGACCGTGGGAATCGGGAATTCGCCGATCGCTCCGGCATCGGGCAGAAGCCCGGCGACCCCCGCCAGAGGAAAGCCGCTGACGACGAGATGAAGCGGATGGCGGGTGATTTCCTCGATCAGGATGCGGCGGCTCTCACCATCGAGCACATAATCGAGCCGGTCGCCGGGCTCGAGACCGGCGAAGGAAAGGGGAAGGGCGAGCCGGTGGCTCTCCTGATGCTGCCAGGCCAGCGCCAGAACGCGGTCCGCCTGCCGTTGCGCGGTCACGGCATCGAGCACCAGAGCGGTGGAACGGCTTTCGCGGCGTTCGGCATGGCCGAGCTGCCGCCGCGCCCGTTGCACGCCGGCCTGATAGTCGCGTCCGGGATCACTGTAGGAGAGGCTGACCTCGGCCGGCAGGTCGCTCGCCTGCCCGCGCTCGATCGTCAGCCGCGGCGCGCGCGGCCCGCCGTCCGGGCGGGCCCCGAGATCGTCGGCGAGCGCGCTCTCGCCGGCGGTGGCGAGAAGGGGGGAGAAGCGGAGTGTGCCGTCGCCTTCGCTGGCCACCAGCGGAAAGACCGAGAGGACCTCCTCGATGGCGCTCCGGGCCTCGACCTCGCGGGCCAGGGCAAGACCGGTGACGGCATCGGTGGCGCCACTCGCATCGACCGCCGACACGCCGGCCCGGCTGGCCAGATCGCCCAGGATGCCGCCCACCGTCGGCGCCGTGTCGGCGACCACCTCGAAGCTGAGATTGGGCAGGCGATTGGCGAAGGCGGCGAGCTCGAGATCCTCGAGCACGATATAGGCGAGCCCGCGCATGGCGGGCGTGCGGTTCACCCCCTCGACCCCCTGCAGCAGCGGGTCGGGCGCCTGCGTCTCGCTCCCCGTATAGAGCCGGATGGTGACCGGAGAGAGCAGCGTGCCGGCCGCGTCGCGCAGGAGCTTGCCATCGGCCCAGATGCGGTCGACACGGACGATCGGACGCGCCGAGAGGCCGACCACGACCGAGGTGGAATAGGAGAATTCGATCGTCGTCGTTTTCGAGCCGCCCTTGCCGCCCGACTTCTGCGTCGTCTCGGTGCGGGTTTCCTTGAGCCCGCTCGACCACAGCACGTTTCCGGCGACGCGCGCCGTGCCGTAGACCAGCGGGATGGTGGCGCCGAGCGCCGAACTCTGGATCCTGGCGTCGCTGAGCCGCGGGCCTTCGCGGGTGCGGCCGCCCGTCGGGAACAGCAGCGCGCGATCGATGGTGCTGCCGATGGTGCTGCCGATCAGGGCCCCCGGCGGCCCGGCGACAAGCGAACCGACGGCGGCGAGAACGAGGGTGGCCATCAGGCGACTCCGGGAAAGCGGAAGGCGGCGACGATGCGGCGCCGCCAGGCGGCATCGAGCCGGTGCTCGATGACCCGCCCCCGCCGGGCGCAGGCATGCAGGATGCCGATGTCGGTGACGACGGCGAGATGCTGCGGGTCATGCACCATGCGGAAGCAGTAGACGTCGCCCGGTGCGGCCGTCGCCAGGCGCCGGAAGCCGGCGATGCCGGCTTCGCGCAGGAGCCGGTCGCCCTCGGGCAGGCGGGGATAGTCGCGGATGTCGTAATCGCTGATCCCGAAATGCCGCGCGACCGCCACCACGACGCCGACACAATCGAGGCCGCGGCCGGGCTGACGCCCCTGATGGCGATAGGGCGTGCCGAGCAGGCTGCGCGCACAGGCGACGATCTCGCGCCGCGACAGGGGCCTTCTATTCCCGCCCGCGCCTGTGCTATCGCTCAGACCCCGGGACGGCGCCGCGCCGGCGGCAAACGCGCCCACCGATGCCAATGAGTGAGGACCCATGGATCTCAATTCCTTCATCATCTATCTGCACGAACTGCGCAATCAGTGCCTCTACACGCAGGCCGCCTTTTCGGTGTTCAACCAGTCGCTCGAGCAGAAGACCACGAACGGCGTCCTCTTTGCCGGCCAGGCGGTGCTGACCTCGGCGAGCCAGGTCGCCGCCATCCTGTGGCCGAGCCGGGCACGGGCGCGCCGCCGCGGCGAGGTGCTGCGCGAGAAGCTCGGCCTTCCCGCCGAGCACGGCATGGCGGACCGGCGCTTCGTCGAGCTGTGGGAGCGCGCCGACGAGAAGCTCGACGATTTCATCAAGGAGACGAAAGGCGAGCGGGTGCTCTTCGATTTCGTCGGCTCGGCGAGGACGCTCAATCTGCCCGGGCTCAAGGAGGATGGCGTCTTCCGCATGTACGATACCGACAACCGCATCTTCATCTTCCGCGGCATCGGCTATGACCTCAACAATCTCGCAAAAGCGATCGCGGAGATCGGTCGCCGCGCCGACCTCCTGCATCGCCAGATCATGGAACAGGTGCAGGCTCAGCAGCAGACCGACACGCCGGCTCCTCAGGCGGGCATGCAAAACGCGGCGGACGCCCCCGCGACCGACGCCGCGCCGGCCACGCCGGACGATCTGCCCTCGCCCGTGGCCGAGGGCGCGGCCGGGGAGGCCGCCGCGTCCGAGAGAGATGCCGAAAAGGCCTAGCGCAAACCCGGATAGTCGATGATGGCGTCGTCTCCGGGCACGAAAGGATCGCCGCGGAAGTTCACCACATTGTCGAACTTGCTTTCGCAGACGGCGAGCGTCTTGATGCAGCCGGCGGTGAGCGTCATGACGTCCCCGACCGAGATCGGATTGGGCGGCGGCTGAAAGAGCGTGAGGCGAATGCCCAGCGAGCGGCGCACCTCGCTCACCAGCCCGCCATTCGCGCCCGTGTGCCACCTGATCCGCCCGAAATCGTACCAGCCGTCGGGCTCGGCGAGCCCGGCAAGGTCGACCGTGAAGGGGTCGATGACCGCGCTCACCGCGAGTTCGCGCTCGAAGGCGGCGAGAGAGCGCTTGCAGCGCCCGTCGCCGAGTTCGGCGCGGCAGGCGGTGGAATAGACCTCGGTCACCGATCGCTTGAGCGCCTGACTGAGGCCCAGAAGCTCGGCCCGGAAGACACCGTCCTCGCGGGTGACGGGACCAAGCGTGCCGCGGCGCACGAGCAGCGTGCCGCCGGCGGGATCGGTCCAGTTGACGAGAAAGACGTCGATGCGGGCGCCGTCGAAGCGGCCCTCGGCGAGGTCCTGCGCCGGCAGTCCGGCGCCCGAGAGGATGCCCGCGATCTCGAGATTGTCGACCGAGAGATCGCCGCGCTCCTCCGCCGCCATGGCGTCGAGACCGCCATTGGCGCGATAGACCACATCGTCGATGACGAGATCGCGGTCGTGGCTCGTCAGCGTGACGAGGATGCCGTCGCGCCGCTGCACGCGCCAGCAGGTGGCAAGCTGCGTCACCGGTTCGGCGAGATGCGCGGCGAGCGCCGCCGGAATCGCTCTCATTCGCGGATCTCGAGGAGACGGATGCTCGGCACCTCGCCGGCGGCGAAGGCCTCGAACGAGACGGCGATGCGGTCCTCGGCGAAGCGCACCGGAACATCGAACTCGAAGCCGGCGGTGATCGTGGCGCCGACGGCGGGCGGCGTGTCGAAGCTGACGAGACCGGTGGTGGCATCGACGCTCCAGCCGCTCGTCTGCTCGACACCGTCGATGGCGACGCGAACCGTGCCCGCCACCGGCTTGCGGATCGTGCGCAGATGCGTCGCCGCCCCGTCGCCATAGGACTTGACGAGCTGAAAGTCGGTGCTCGCACCATCGCCGGTGCCGATCGTCTGATCGGTCGGGCTCGTCGCCGCGCCCGCAGCGGCGGAGCTGCAGTCCGCCCAGTCCTTGAAGCGGAAGCCGAAGGCGCGTCCGGCGCGGGCGCGGAAAAAGGCGATGAGCGTTTCGAGATCGGCCTCGGAGCGGATGCCGCCGGTGAGGTCGTATTCGGCGCGCGCCTCGAGCCAGTCCTGATTGCGCCGCTCGTGGCCGGAGGCGGTGACGACGACCTCGGTGGAAAAGCGCGGCCCGCCGGTGGAGCCGAAGCTGATCGCGACCGGCAGCCGCACCTCGTGAAAACCGCTCATGTCGGGCTCCTCCAGGGGATCGAAGACGACGACGCCGTCGCGCACGGTCTGCGGATAGGCCCAGATGACGCGCTCGGCGAAACCGCGGCTGCGGGCGTCGTCGAGGACGCGGGCGATATTGCTCCAGATCTGCGTATCGGCGGGGTCGAGAACGAAACCGGCGAAGAACTGCGTCGCATCGAGCGGATAGCCGAGATCGCTTTCCACCTTCGCAAGCCCGAGCGCATGCGCCCGCCAGTCGCCGTTGATGACATGGGTGTAATCCTCGATCTGGAGAAAATCGAAGGCCGGCCAGGCCCATGACGCGGTGGGGAAATTGACCGCCTCGCGCATCGGCTCGGCGGCGTCGAGCACCTGCGGCACGAAGAAGAGCAGGGTCACCTGCGCGTTCGTATAGGCGGCCTTGAGAAAGTCGCGCAGATCGAGCGTCGCCGCGCCGAGCTTGCTGCCGAGCCAGTCGAGATAGACCTGTTGCTCGGCGCTCGGGGTCTCGCTCGCACTCTGATGCATCGGCGGCAGCGCAAGCCCGGTCTCGGCGGTGAACAGCGCCGTCGTCGTCGTGTCATAGAAATAGGGCACCGCCGCGCTATCGAGCGAGACCCACCACCAGGGCTCGCCGATCTGGAAGATCGGGGCGAGCCCGGCGGCGATCATGAGGTCGCCGAAGGCCTGATAGACGCTTTTGAGATAGCCCATGGCGATCGTGTTCGTGGGCTGCAGCAGCGTCGAGGGCGGCACCCATGCGGTCAGCGCCTGCGAACCGTCAAAGGCCCGCTGCGCCCAGTCGGCGGGCGCGTTCTGCGCCAGGAGCTCGAACGACAGCGAGAGCGCGAGACGGAAGCCGAAACGCGCGAGACGGGCGAAAAAGTCCGTATGCCAGGCGACGGTCGCGACATTGAGGGCGGGCAGCGCGGGATCGACGATAAAGCGTGCCTCGCCCGCATCCCAGGCGACGCCGTAATAATGGCTCATGCCGACATAATGGGTGAGCCAGTCGCGATAGCCGAGATGCAGCAGATTGCGCACCAGCCGCGCCGGCGTGATGTTGAAGGTGTCGTCATAGCCATTGGCGAGACGCGTTCCGTGCGGCTTCATGTAATCGTCGCCGATCGCGAGCGCGGCGTTGCCGCCGGTGGTCCGCATGTCGCTCAGATTGAGCGTCGCCTCGACTCGCCCGGCGCTCAGAGGCCCGGTGGCGACACCGTCGAATTCGGGCGGCACCATCGAGATGAACAGGCGATCGATGTCGCCGGCCCACACCGGGTCGGCCTCCGCCGGCAGCAGGAAGCCACCGTCGAGATTGTCGAAATCGAGCGTGATCACCGCGTCCTCGGCGCTGCCGACCGCGTAGTTCCACAGGCGCACGAACCAGGTCCGGGCGGCGCCCGTCTGATCGCGACCCTCGATGGTCAGCGTCGGGCCGTTGACCTCGGGCAGTGTCTTGAGACCCTGACTCACCCAGCGGAAGCTGAACACGACGCCGCGATAATCGCGCTTGGTCTCGTAGCCGAGCAGCGGATGGTCGACGGCGTCGACGCTCTCCCAGATGAGCCCGGCGAGGTCGTCCTTGGCGTAGAAGACGAGCGTGACGTCGAGCGCCTCGCCGCCGGGATTGGTGACCGCCGCCATCATCGGGCGGGGAAAATTGACGGTCCAGTAGCGGGGGTCGAAGCGGGTGATGAAGCGCCGCTCGAAGCGGTCGCTCGCCGAGGCGCGCCAGAGCATCGGGGAGCGGCCTCAGGCCAGCCGTTCGGCGCGTTGGAGGGCCCGGCGCACGGCAAGCGCGATCTGCGTGCCGCTCGCGCGCGCCGGGCCGGTCGCCGCCTCGCCCGCCACATTGACGGTGATCGAGATCGGCCGCATCGCCGCGACATCGGGAGACCGCCGCGGCACCACCTCGGCGGCAAAGCGCGGAACGACGATCTCGGGCCCCTCTTCGCCCACGATCGCCGGCCGCCCGGGCGAAAGCGGTCCGCCGGCGGCGAAGCCGAGAAGCGAGAAGAGACTCGAGAAAATGCCCCCGGGAAGGCCGGGACCGCCGGGCGCGCCGACGCCGCCGAAGCCGAAATCCGGAATGTTGAAGACGGCGCGCGCAATTTCGCTCAGGGCGCCGAGCGCGATGTTGCGCAACCCGGAAAAGCTCAGCTTTCCGGTCTCGGCGAAGCGCTCGAGCGATCGTTCGAGCCCCTCGAACAGCCGGCGCCCGGACTCCGCGAGCACGGCATTGCCCTCGAGGGCGGCGGAGAGCGTTTCGGCCAGCACCGGCTGCGGCGCCTCGGCCATCGTCTTGAGTTCGCCAAGGGTGGTCTGCGCATCGGCGATCTGCTCGCGGAATCGCCGCGTGTCCGCGCTCAGGCTGACGACGAGCGCGTCGAGTTCGACAGTCATGAACAAGGTCCGATCAGTGGGGCCGGAAGCTCGCGATCACCTGCATCAGGCGTCCGGCGAAGAAGATGACGAGATAGGCGGTCGCCAGTCCCGTATGAAGATCGCGAAAGCCGCGATCGAGAAAGCGGAAGGCCTCAACGAGAAGAAGAAGGAAGGCCACGATCTGAAAGGCCATGCCGCTGTGGCGCAGCCATCGTCGCCAGCGCCCGGGCGGGCGTGATGCGCGGCCGGCGGCGCGTTCGGCCACCCGCTCGCGCAGGCTCTTGCGTCGAAGGTTCCTGACCATCGCGGCCGTTTATGTGGCGGCGCGTCGTCGCCCGTCAAGCGAGCGGTCGGGAAACCGTCTGGAGAGCGCCTCGAGCCCGGCGCGATCCATCGCCCCTGCGCCGCCCGCCCGCTCGAGGAGCGCTTCGAGCGCAAGCGCGAGATCGACCGGCGTCGCCGCCCAGAAGACCTCGGGCGGCCAGCCGAGCCGGGCCATGGCGAAGCCGGCGAGGCGACGCCAGGGCATTCTCATTCCGCCCCTTCCCCGGGACCGACGAGCACGGCCTCGAGCAGGGCGCGATACGCCCTGAGCGCCGGCATCAGGCCGTGCGCGAGGAGCGTCTCGCCGATCTCCGCGACGGTGGGGCGCGCCACAGCGTCCTCGACGCACAGGCAATGGTGAAAGACGGTCGCCATCGCCTCAAGCCGCACCCGTCCCTCCGCCGCCTCCTGCGCCAGCACGAGGAGCGGCGCCGCCTCGTTCTCGATGGCGAGCAGGGCGGCGAAGGTGGGGCGCAGCACGTGCGTGCGGCCGCCGAGGTCGATCTCGACCTCGCCGCGCAGGGGATTGGCCGCGCTCATGGACCCGGCGTGAAGCTGATCGCCCCGGAGCTCTCGAGCGCGATCGTGTAGGTGCGTTCGCCATTGTGATCGCCCGAGTAATCGAGCGTGGTGACGAGAAAGGCGCCGGCGAAGAGATCGCCATTGGCGAACACGATCTCGTAATTGGCGAGCGTGCCGGCGAGCGCCTGTGCCCGCAGCGTCGCTTCGGCGGCGCTGTCGGTGAAGACGCCGGCGCCGGAGATCGTCATGCGCCGGAGACCGGCGCCTGACAGCAGCTCGCGCCAGCCGGCGGAGTCCTTCGAGGTGACATCGACCGGCGCGCTGTTGAGCGAAAGCGAGGTCGCGCGCATGCCGGCAATGGTCGAGAAGGCTTCCGGCGATCCCCCATCGCCGATCTTGACGAGAAAGCCGCGCCCGGATTCTGCGGTCATGAATGGGTCTCCTTGAAAAACACGGTCAAAGCGGGTGGGTCAGCGCCTCGAAACGCAGCAGCGCCTGACGGATTCCATCGGGTTCGCGCAGCATCTGCAGGCTTTCGAAGCCGAGACGCACGAGCTGATGGCCGGCGAGCGTCAGCGGCGCCCCTTCGAGAAGGGTGTGGACGGTCCCGGCGAGCGTCTTGGCCTCGGTCTCGCCCGGTGCCTCGGAGAAAATCTGCACGGCGATGCGGTGGCGTTGCCCGCTGAAGCTCTTCGACGACCAGTCGATGGCCGAGACCGCACCGAGCCGCACATAAGGCAGCGCCGCCGTCTCGGGGACGTGGTCGAAGACACCGCTGACCGTAGCCATCAGGCCCGCATCGCCGCTCAGACGCATGAAGATCGCCTGCTGCAGGGCGAGGCTCGCGAGTGTGCTCATGAACCGCCGCCCCGGCGCGGCAGATCGGCGGCGAGCCGGGCCGTCGCGTCTGCGAAGGCGGGGCCGAGAAAGGGCTCCGCGGCCGCCCGCGCCGTGCCGAGTTCGACGAAGACGGCATGGGGCGCCGTGGCGGCGACGGTGATCGCCGTGCCCGCCGCCTCGACGACGAGGCTCCCGGCGAGACGGCTCGGCAGAGGACGGGCGGGATTGCGCTGATCGCGCACCCGCGTGGCGGCGGCGTCCGCGGTCTCGCGGGCGGCAACGAGAAGGCGCCGACGGATCGCGGCTTCCGCGGTGCGCGCCGCCATGCCGACGCGGCGCACAAGACCGTCCACGCCATCGACCTTGGCGATGAGGGGCATCAGAGGCGTTCCTCGCAAAGAAGCAGGAGATACCGCTCCCGGGCATCGAGCGACCGGGTGGCGATGATGTGAAGCGTGCGCGCGCGCCACAACAGACGCATGCCGGGGCGAAGTCCGGCGGTGCCGCGCACGGTGATCTCGTAGCGGCGCAGCGCGTCGGTGCGTCCGGCGCGCACCTCCGGACTTGCCGACAATGGACGGATCGCGGCCCACAGCGGCTCCTGCGATTGCCAGGCCCGCACCGCGCCGCCGGCGCCGTCGGGGGCATCGATCGCGATTTGCGGGGTCACCCGCTCGCCGAGCCGTCCGGGATCGATCTTCGGCCTGTCCGCCATCTCAGAGACCCATCATTCGATAGGGGTCAAGAAGGCTGCGCACCGCGCCGACGATTGCCGGCGGAGCCGCGCCGCGGGTCTCGTAAAGATCGGCGATCATGACGAGAAGCGCCTGACGGATCGGCGCGGGCACCGCGTTCCAGTCGCTGCCATAGCCGGCGGTGAAGTCGATCTCGATGCCGCCCCGTGTTCGCCCGGGCACCGGCAGCGTGGCCGCTCCCCCGGGATACAGGAAGCCCGGCTCGGCGCGGCTCTCGACCGCGTAGTCGCCGGCCGGCACGAGCGTCGCCGTCCCCGCGGCATCGAGAACCCGTACCGCGTCGACCTGCATGAGCGGCGGTCGCGGCAGGCGCACCGGTCCCTCGGGCCAGACATCGAGCC
>CAZAEP010000084.1:0-9830 GCA_964484045.1 uncultured Sphingomonadales bacterium | reverse complement strand
GGAAGTCCGAGGCGTCGAGGATATCGGGAAATTTCGGCACGATCCCGCCGGCGACGAAGACACCCCCCCAGGCGCCGAGCATGAGCGCCAGATCGCCGGCGAAACCGCCGAGAATGGCGCAAAAGCGCAGTACGCATGTGCGTGCCAGCGGGTCCGTTCCGGCTTTTGCCGCGGCGACGATCTCGGCAGGCGTGTGGTGCGTCGCCTCGCAGCCCTCGATCAGTGCCAGCGCGCGATAGAGCGCGAGCAGTCCCGGCCCCGAGAGCAGGCGCTCATAGGAAACCCGGCCGTAGCGCTTCCGCAGGATTCGCTCGATCTCGCATTCGCTCTCGTCGTACGGCGCGAACCCGATATGGCCGCCTTCGGAGCTCAGGGCCGCGGCGCGCGCATCCTCGCGAACGAGGCCGCCGACACCGAGCCCGGTGCCGGGGCCGAGCACCGCGAGCGAACGATCGACACGGATTTCGGCGGCGGCAGCGGAGGGCACGGGCCGGAGATCGTCGGGCGCGAACGCCGCGAGCGCATGCGCGATGGCGGTAAAGTCATTGACCAGCCGCAGGGAATCGAATCCCAGTTCCCTTGCCGTTTCGGAGACCGAAAAGTGCCAGGCGATATTGGTCATGCGGAAGCGGTCGCCGTCCACCGGACCGGCGATGGCGATCACCGCACGGCGCGGTCGCGCCTCGGGTGCGGCGGTGGCGAGATAGGCCGCGACCGCATCGCTCAGCGTGGCATGATCGGCGCAGGCGAAACGCCGTTGCGCGATGAGGCGCGGCCGTGGTCCGGCCGCCCCGACCAGCGCAAAGCGGGCATTGGTGCCGCCGATGTCGGCGACGAGACCAAGGGGCTGCTCGTTTTGCATTCCGAAAGGCACCTTCACTCGGCAAGCGGCGGGGCAGGCTCACGCGGCACTTTCCCCGCACAGCGGGCGCCATGCAAGCGCAAACGGTGTTTTTGCGACGCCTGTGGAGTGCCGCTTCTTCCCTTTTGCGTGCAAAAATGCAATCTCATGCACAGGTCGACTTTCATCGAGCGTGATCCATGGCGAGGCGAACGGCGTTGAGCGGGAAGAAGATATCGGCACCGGAGGATGCGACGTCGCGGCAGGATGCCGCGCCGGAGGTCGGAACGGCGCCAGGGGCGAAGAAGAGCGGCCTTTATCGCCTCGAGGATCTGGCGCGTCTGGCGGGGGTGTCGATTTCGACCGTCTCGCGGGCGCTCAATGACAGCGACCTGGTCAGCGAACGGACCAAGCGCCGAATCCATCAGCTCGCCCGCGTGCATCGGTATTCCGGGCGTCTGCGGGGACGTCTCGAGCGGGCCAGCGAAACCCGCACGATCTCGGTCGTCATCCCGCCGCCGCAGGGGCGCGATGTGCGAATCTCCGATCCCTTCCTGCTTGACCTTCTCGGCGGGCTTGCCGATCCCACGCTCGAGCATGACTGCGATCTTCTGATCTCCCACATCATGCCGAGCGATCGCGAGGGCACGCTCGAGATCATCGAGAATCGCCGCACCGACGGCGTCGTGTTTCTCGGCCAGAGCACGATCCACGAGCATCTCAACGCGCTTGCCGGTCGCGGTACATCGTTTGTCGTCTGGGGTGCGCAGATGTCCGATCAGAGATACTGCACCGTCGGCAGCGACAATCTGCGCGGCGGATTGCGCGCCACCGGTCACCTCATTCGCCTGGGCCGTCGTCGCATCGCTTTCGTCGGCGCCACCGACGCCCCTGAGGTGGCCTTGCGCTTCCAGGGCTATCGTCGGGCCTTGGAGGAAGCGGATCTGCCGTTCGACCCGGGGCTCCTGCGGCCGGCCCATTTCGGGCTCGATGCCGGTGTCGAGGCGGCGGAACAGTTGATCGGCGGCAGCGTCCATCCCGACGCCGTCTTTGCCGCCTCCGATCTCATCGCGCTGGGCCTCATCCGCGGCTTCATGCGCCTTGGCGTCCGCGTGCCCCAGGATATCGCGGTGGTCGGCTATGACGATATCCATATGGCCGCCTATGCCAGTCCGGCGCTGACCACCATCCGCCAGGATGTGCGCCGCGCCGGGCGACTGCTCGTGCGCAAATTGCTGCGCATGCTGCAGGGCGAGACCGTGCGCTCCGAAATGCTGCCCACCGAGCTCATCGTACGCGAATCCTGTGGGGCCTGAAGGGTTACGACAGGGAGAGGAGCATCCATCCGTAGGCCGACAGGACGATGTCGTCCCCCTCGCAGCGACAACCGCCTGCCCGGGTCGCGATCGTGGGCGGCCGGTCGCCGTTCGGCAGCGCCTTCTCCCAGCGCACTTCGGCGGGTTCGGGATTGAAGACGCAGAGAATCTCGCCGCCTGTCCCCGATCGCGCGAAAGCGATCAGCGGCTCGGGGGCGGCGCGCATCGTCATGGCGCCGCGGGTCAGGGCGGGCATTGTTCGGCGCAGATGGAGGAAGGCGCGGGTCTGTTCGAGCACCGATGACGACTCGCCCATCTGCCGGTCGACGGCGAGCGGGACATGCGCCGCATCCATCGGCAGCCAGGGCTTGGCGGTGGAGAAGCCGGCATGGGGAGCGGCTGCGGTCCACGGCATGGGGGTTCGTGCGCCGTCGCGGCCGAGCGTATGCGGCCAGTTGGCGACGGCTTCGGGGTCGCGCAGGTCCTCGAAACGCAGATTCGCCTGCGGCAATCCGAGTTCCTGCCCCTGATAGAGGAAGACGGTGCCGCGCAGGGCGCACAGGAGGTGATTGAGGAGCACAGCGAAACGCGGATCGTCGCGCTCCGCCGCCGTACGCGCCCAGCGTGAAACAACGCGCGGAGCGTCGTGATTGCTGAACGCCCAGGAGGGCCAGGCCGTAGCGGCCACCTCCTGCCAGGGGGCGATGGCCTCACGCACCAGCGTGGCCGTCGGCGCTTCGGCCTCGAGGAAGACGAAGCTGTAGGCCGAATGGCAGCGCTCGGGGCCGTTGGCGTAGGAGATCACCTCGTCGACCGCGCTGTGATCGCCGATCTCGGCCACGGCGAAACGGGCGCTATAACTGTCGAGCAGCGCGCGAATACGGGCGACGAAGGCCAGTGATTCGGGCCGCGAGCGGCTGTAGACATGCGCCTGATAGTCGTAGGGGCGCGGCGCGTCGCGGACACCGGACGGCGGATTGTCCCTGAGCCCGGGGTCGTGCATGTAGAAATTGGCGGCATCAAGACGAAAGCCGTCGACCCCGCGGTCGAGCCAGAAGCGCGCCACGTCCAGCATCGCATCCTGAACCGCCGGATTATGGAGGTTGAGGTCGGGCTGCTCGGCGAGAAAATTGTGCAGATAATATTGCCGCCGCCGGGCATTCCACGTCCAGGCCGCGCCGTTGAACACCGACTGCCAGTTGTTGGGTGGGCTGCCGTCCGGCTTGGGGTCCGCCCACACGTACCAATCGGCCTTCGGATTGTCGCGACCCGATGCGCTTTCGGCGAACCATGGATGGTCGATCGAGCTGTGCGAATAGACCTGATCGATGATCAGCCTGAGCCCCAGCCGGTGGGCTTCGGCGAGCAGCTCGTCGAAATCGTCGAGCGTGCCGAAGATCGGGTCGACGTCGCAGAAGTCCGAGACGTCATAGCCCGAATCGTGCATCGGCGTGGTGAAGAAAGGGGAGAGCCAGATCGCGTCGACGCCGAGATCGGCGATATAGGGCAATCGCTCGAGAATGCCGCGGAGGTCGCCGACACCGTCGCCGTTGGTGTCGCAAAAGCTCTTCGGATAGATCTGGTAGATTACGGCTCCCCGCCACCACTCGGACACGATATCCATCCCTCCGGCACTTGTCGCTCATTCTGTCCGGCGACCGTCCTGCTGCGATCACCGTCACCCCATTCGATCCACGTAGTTTGCAGATAATGCAAAAAAGAGCAAGAGAGATGCAAAAAATAGATTTCACGGACCATCCTCGGGGTGCCGTCCCAGATCAGCCCCGTTCCACTGAGCGTACGAAAAGATAAAGGGAAAACAAATCGATAGGAGATGGTGGTCTCATGGTTCCGGCTGTCCCGGTGTAACGAGAGATGGCCGCGCCGGCGCTCCTGCCCCTGCAATTCCGGAAAAAAGAGCTTGCAAATTGCAGGCGGAGGGCCATAGGATTGCAAAAATTTGACGAGCAAACCCGCAAACCGCCCGGCAACGGGCGGGGTCAGAGGCGAAGGGGAGGTCCAGAATGCACGGAATGAATTGGCGCACGGCGTTATTGGGTGGCGCGTCCCTGCTGGTGCTTGCGGCACCCGGGGCGGGGGCGCAGACGCTTGATGCGGCGTCCGGCGCGCAGGGCGGGGCGGCAGCGGATGATGCGCCGATCGTCGTCGCCGATGCGGCGGCGGCCCAGGCTGCGGCGCCACCGGATCGGCGGAAGGCGTCGGCGCCGGCGGCGACGGACGAGGAGGGGGAGGTCGAAGAGATCATCGTCCGCGGCTTTCGTCCCAGCATCGAGCGCGCGATCGATCTCAAGCGCCGCTCGACCTCGATCATCGAGGCGATCTCCGCCGAGGACATCGGCAAGCTGCCCGATGTCAGCATCGGCGAGACGCTGGCCCGTCTGCCCGGTCTGACGGCGCAGCGTCTCGACGGCCGTGCGCAGAGCATCAGCATTCGCGGCCTCGGTCCCGATTTCTCGACCGCGCTTCTGAACGGCCGGGAACAGGTCACCACGAGCGACAATCGCGGCATCGAGTTCGACCAGTACCCGGCCGAGCTTCTGGGCGGTGTCGTGGTCTACAAGACGCCCGATGCGACACTGATCGGCCAGGGCCTTGCGGGCACGGTCGACCTGCGGACCATCCGTCCGCTCGAACACGGCCGGCGCAGTTTCACCGTCAATGCGCGCGGCGAATTCAACGAGGACGGCTCGCTCAATCCGGATGCCCCGTCAAAGGGGTTCCGCGCCAGTGCCACCTATATCGATCAATTTGCAGACGACACGCTTGGCGTGACCCTCGGTTTCGCGGCGCAGTCGACGCCGACGCAGAGCGAGCGCTTCAACGCCTGGGGCTGGCCGACGACCGACGGCGCGTTCGTCATCGGCGGTTCGAAGCCGTTCGCACAGTCGAACGATCTCGATCGCGTCGCCGTCATCGGCACGCTCGAATACGAACCCTCGGACAGTTTCCGGACGACGCTCGATCTCTCCTATTCCGATTTCGAGGAAACGCGGCGCCTGCGCGGCATCGAGTTCCCGCTCTTCTGGTCGGCGGCGCAGCTTCGCCCCGGCTTCACGGTCGAGAACGGACTCGTCGTCAACGGTGTCTTCGACGACGTCAAGGCGGTCGTGCGCAACGACCGCGACGATCGCAGTGCGCAACTGTTCACGGCGGGCTGGAACGCGCAGGTCGACCTTTCCGACGACTGGACCTTCGAGAGCGATCTCAGCTATTCGCGTTCCAGGCGCAATGACAGCCTGCTCGAGACGCTCTCGGGAACCGGGCCCGCCGGTACGGGGGCGACCGACGCGCTCGGCTTCGATATCCAGCCCAATGGCGTCGTGAAATTCTCGCCGACGCTCGATTATGCCGATTCCAATCTGCTGCGACTCACCGACCCCCAGGGCTGGGGCAGCTTCTTCGGCCTCACCCAGGCGGGCTTTCTCAACAAGCCGCGGACCCGGGACGAGCTCACGCATCTCCGCTTCAGCGTCGAGCGGGAATTGCACGACAGCGCCTTCAGCGGCATCGTTGCCGGTGTCGATCTCAGCCAGCGCAACAAGAACAAACGGGTCGACGAACGCTTTCTCACGCCTCCCGGAGGTGCGACGGACGTCGCCATCCCGGCCGCAGCCCTGCTCGACAAGAGCGTGTCTCTGGACTTCATCGGCATCCCCGGGATGATCGCCCTCGACCCCCTGTTCCTCCTCGACAACGTCCTCGACTCGGTGCCCAACACCCGCGCCGACGTGGTGACCAAGCAGTGGAAGGTGCGCGAAAACGTTCTCGTCGGCTATGTCATGGGCAAGATCGACACCCAATGGGGCGCGGTTCCGGTCACCGGCAATATCGGCACCCAGATCGTCTTTACCGACCAGAGCTCGACCGGCTTCGGCATTCGCCCGCCGACGGGCGGCGATCCCTCGGGCGGCCCCTTCGTCGAGGCGCGGGAGGGGGACCAGTACACGAAGATTCTTCCCAGCCTCAATCTCATCTTCGATTTCGGCAATGACACGCTGTTGCGTTTCGGCGCCGCGCGGACGCTGGCCCGGGCACGCATGGATCAGCTCAACGCCAGCCAGCAGTTCGGCACCGACGTGACACGGCTGACCTCGACCGACCCCAACCAGTCCTTCTTCAGCTCCTCGGGCGGCAATCCGCGGCTCAGGCCGACGATCTCGAATCAGATCGATCTCTCGCTCGAGAAGTATTTCGCCGACGGCGCGGGGTATTTCGCGGTCGCCGGTTTCTACAAGGATCTGCAGGATTTCATCAATCCGAACGACTCGGTGATCTTCGACTTCGCCGATTTCGTCGACTTCGCGGTGCCGCCGGATCTGCGGGGGCAGCTCGGAACGACACTCGGTCTCGTCTCCGGGCCGTCGAACCGCGGGCGCGGCAACATCCGCGGCGTCGAGGCGACGCTCTCGCTGCCGGCGGAGGTCCTCTCCCCCGCGCTTCTCGGCTTCGGCGTGATCGTCAGCGGGTCCTATACCGACAGCAAGGTGCTTCTCGGCGACAGCACCGAGCCGACCACGGTGCCCGGACTCTCGAAATGGGTCGTCAACACGACCGTCTATTACGAGAAGAACGGTTTCCAGACCCGCCTCAGCCATCGCTATCGCACCAAGTTCCTGGGCGAGGTGGCGGGCTTCGGCGCCGGTCGGACCCTGCGCTCGGTACGCGGCGAATCGGTCCTCGACGCGCAACTCAGCTACAGCTTCGAGAGCGGTCCGTTCAAGGGGATCACGATCCTTGCGCAGGCGAACAATCTGACCGACGAGCCCTTCGTCACCATCCAAGAGCCCGACAGGCGGCTGGTCATCGATCATCAGAGCTTCGGACGCACCTATCTCTTCGGCGCTTCCTACAGCTTCTGAGGCCACGCTTGCCCTTGCCCGCCTCGGTGCGATAGGGCTCGGTCGATACCGGGGCGGGAGGCGGCACGATGAGCGCGGCGGCGATCAGGAGGCTGGTCATCCTCGGCGGCGGCACGGCGGGCTGGCTGGCCGCCGCCATCCTCGCCCGCGCCTTCGGTCGCAGGCTGGAGATCAGCCTCGTCGAGTCGGCGGCGATCGGAACCGTCGGCGTCGGCGAGGCGACGATCCCGCAGATCCGCCTCGTCAATCAATTTCTCGGCCTCGACGAGGACGCGGTGCTGCGTGCGTCCGAAGCCACCTTCAAGCTCGGCATCGAGTTTCGCGGATGGCGGCGGCCGGACGACGCCTATATGCACGCCTTCGGCGGCATCGGAATCCCGCTCGGCACGCTGCCCTTCCACCAGTACTGGCTGCGTCGCATCCATGAGGGCGGGGAGCTCGATCTGTGGGACTTTTCCCTCAATGCCGCCGCTGCACACGCAGGTCGCTTCCTGCGCCGCGAGCGCTGGGGCGCGACCCCGTTGCCGGGGATCAACCACGCCTATCATTTCGATGCCACGCTTTATGCGCGCTATTTGCGCCAATACGCGGAAGGTCGGGGGGTGCGTCGCATCGAGGGCCGCGTCGTCGATGTCGAGCGCGACGGCGAGACCGGCTTTCTGCGCGCGCTGGCGCTCGAGGGCGGGGAGCCCGTCGCCGGCGATTTCTTTATCGACTGCTCGGGTTTCCGCGCGCTTCTCATCGCCGGCGCGCTCGGGGTCGGATTCGCGGACTGGTCGGACTGGTTGCCCTGCGATCGCGCCGTCGCCGTGGCCTGTGCACGCACGGAGCCGCTTCTTCCCTACACGCAGGCCATCGCACGGCCTGCCGGCTGGCAGTGGCGCATCCCCTTGCAGCATCGCATCGGCAACGGCCATGTCTATGCGAGTGCCCATATGAGCGACGACGAGGCGGTCGCGATCCTTATGGCCCATCTCGACGGCGAGCCCCTCGGCGAGCCGCGGCTCTTGCGCTTCAAGGCCGGCATGCGCGAGGCGGTGTGGGAGAAGAACTGCCTCGCGCTCGGGCTCTCCTCGGGCTTTCTCGAGCCCTTGGAATCGACCAGCATCCACCTCATCCAGTCGGGGCTCGAGCGCCTGCTCGATCTCTTTCCCGACCGGCATTGCGAGCCGCATCTCGTCGCCGAATACAATCGCCGCACGCGCCTCGAGTTCGAATCCGTGCGCGATTTTCTCATCCTGCACTATCACGCCAACGAGCGCGACGAGCCCTTCTGGCGCGAACGGGCAGCGCGGCATATCCCGCCCGGGCTCGCGGAACGGATCGCGCTTTTCCGCGCCAGCGGCCGCATCCATCGCCGGGCGGACGAGCTCTTCACCGAGGCGAGCTGGCTGCAGATCCTGGTCGGCCAGGGGATCATGCCCGCGCGCCATCATCCCTTGGCCGATTCCATCACGGCGACCGAGATGGACGAGTATTTCGCCAATATCCGAACCCTGATCGGTCGCGCGGTGGGCGGAATGCCGGCGCACGCCGACTACGTTGCGCAACACTGCGCGGCACCGTCGTTCTGAGGTCCGTGCTTCGAGACGGCGCCGATGGCGCCTCCTCAGCACGAACGGCGTCTCGAGGCGGAACGGGAATCCGTTCGTCCTGGGCCTGGTCGAAGGGTGAACGGAGTGCCCATCGCCCCCAGTCCACATGCTCTCCGCGTCCTTCCCGGCTCCGTGTGAGCTTGGACCTCACCGCGACGACATTCAGGGCAATGTCGCCGCGCAGTGTCGCGCAATGTAGTCGGCGTGGCTTGGCATCGCCGTCACCGCTTCGCCGATGACACGTCGCAACCCGGCGAGTGTCCGTGCCGGATCGACGCCCGCGCGCACATCGACGAGCGGATCATGGCGTTCGGGAAAGACGCCCTGGCCGATATAGACCGCAAGCCAGCTCGGGTTGAGAAAGAGCTCGGGGCCCTTCGAGACGAGCCGGCCGTAACGGCGGAAATGCTCCATCTTCCAAGCGAGCGTATCGGGGACGGACATCGCCGCGCGTGCGCGCCAGAAGGGCTCGTCGCGCCCGTTGGCGTGATAGTGCAGGATGAGAAAGTCACGGATGCCGGCCATCTCGTCCGCCGTCACGCGATTGAATTCCGCGATCACCCGGGGGTCGAAATCGCGGTCGGGGAAGAGCGCGAGAAGCCGCATCACAGTCGACTGGATGAGATGGATGCTGGTCGATTCCAGGGGCTCGAGAAAGCCCGAGGCGAGCCCGACCGCGAGACAGTTCTTCTCCCATACGCGCCGACGCCGCCCGGTCCGGAACTTGAGGAACCGCGGTTCGCCGAGCGTCTCGCCGTCGAGATTGTCGAGCAGGATGCGTGCCGCTTCCGCGTCGCTCATATGGTCGCTCGCATAGACATGGCCGTTGCCGATGCGGTGCTGCAAGGGGATGCGCCACTGCCAGCCGGCAGGCCGTGCGATGGCCTGGGTCCTGGGCGCGAAGGATCCGCCCGGCGCGCAGCCCACCGCCACCGCCCGGTCGCAGGGCAGCCAGTCCGACCAGTCTTCGAGTCCGACCCCGAGCGCGCCGGCGATGAGAAGGGCGCGGAAGCCCGAACAATCGATGAAGAAGTCGGCGGCGAGGCTGGTTCCGTCTTCGAGCGTCACGCCCTCGATGAAGCCGCTCTCGCCATGAAGAGAGACATCGACCACCCGGCCCTCGACGCGGACGACCCCCCGCGCCTCGGCATATTCGCGCAAATAGCGCGCATAAAGCGCGGCATCGAAATGATAGGCG
>CAZAEP010000083.1:4044-10018 GCA_964484045.1 uncultured Sphingomonadales bacterium | reverse complement strand
CGTTTTGGTCCCGCTCTTGCCTAAGCCGTGGTTGTCGCTGTTTTCTTCCCCTTCCGTCTGTCAGCCATTAACATTCCTACAGCCTACAGTTCCTTTTCTGTCGTTACCCCCTAGGCGAATCTTACAGCTTTTCCTCGGGGGATCTGGGGTTAGATTAGGTCGCCCCTCCCCCCCCTCCCCCCGCCCCACCTTTCCTTCACGATTCCGCTCACTTCGTCCCGATATATCCCGTTATTCCCCGCCATATCCCGCTTCCCCGTTTACCTCAAACCATCTGTCACCGCACATTTGTCGGGAGCGCGGCGAGGAGCGGTGCCCGGCGGCGGAACCCGGCCCAGGGAAAAAATGGCGGAGCGGGAAAAGATGGCGGAGAGGGTGGGATTCGAACCCACGGTACCCGCAAGGGGTACAACGGTTTTCGAGACCGCCCCGTTCGACCACTCCGGCACCTCTCCGCGGAGGGGGCGGGGTTATACGGCATGGGACGCGCCCCCTCAAGGCGTTTCTCCCGCCGCCGGCCGCCCCTCCCGCCATCGTTAACGGCTTGTCAAGCATGCGGGGCCTACATCTTGCCCGAAGCGCAACCGAGAGACGGGCCCGTCAACCGTGCAAGTTCCCTTCTACAGGCATGGCCTTCGGGCCGGGGATGCCGCCGCCGTCGCGGCGGTGCTCGACGGCCCGATGCTGACCTCGGGCGCCGTCGGTCGTGCCGTCGAGGAGGAGATCGCGGCCTTTTTCGAGGTCCCGCACGCGCTTCTGACCAATAGCTGGACGAACGGCGCCATCGCGACCCTGCTCGCGCTCGGAATCGGTCCCGGCGACGAGGTGATCGTGCCGGCGATGACCTTCGTCGCCACCGCCAATGTCGTCCGCCTCGTCGGGGCGACGCCGGTCTTCGTCGACGTCGATCCCGAGACCCTTCTCGTCACCCCCGACGCCGTGGTCGCGGCGCTCAACGAGCGCACCCGTGCCGTCATTCCGGTGCACATCTTCGGGCAGATGGCGGACATGCCGGCCCTCGCGGCACGCCTCGGGCCCCGCGGCATCCATATCATCGAGGATGCCGCGCACTGCTTCGAGGGTCAGCGCGCCGGCGCGCGGCCCGGCGCCTATTCCGACGCCGCGATCTTCTCCTTCTATGCCACCAAGAACATCACCTGCGGCGAGGGCGGCGCCGTCATCACCCGTGATTTCGGGCTCGCCGCGCGCCTCCGCGAGACCCGGCTTCACGGCATGTCGGCGGCGGCGGCGGACCGTTTTCAGGGCGGGCGTTATCGCCACTGGGACATGGTGCGGCTCGGCACCAAGGCCAATCTGCCCGATCTTCTGGCGGCGCTGCTGCCGGCTCAGATCGCCCGCGTCGAGGCGCGGCGCGCGCGCCGGGAAACCCTTGCCCGGCGCTACCGGGATGCTTTTGCCGGGTTGCCGCTTCGCCTGCCGCGCTGGCTGCCCGACTGTGTGCATGCGCATCATCTCTTTCCCGTGGCGGTCGCGCCCGCGATCCGCGACACGCTGCTGGCGCGACTCACCGGGGCCGGTATCGGAGCCACCGTCAATTACCGCGCCGTGCCCGAAACCGCCTTCTATCGCAAGGAATTGAGCCCGATCGACCCGGAGGAGCGCTTTCCCGATGCCGTCCGCTGGGGCCGCGGTACGCTGTCGCTGCCGCTCTATCCCGACCTCGGCGAAAGGGAGCAGGACGCGGTGATCGCGACCCTGGCCCGGCTGTTGCAGGAGCTTGACGCGGCGGGTGCCCGGGGGTCCTCGCCTGCCCGGACGACGTGAAGGAGGGACGGCATGGCAAGCATCCTGGTGACCGGAGCCGGGGGGTATGTCGGCAGCGTGCTCGTGCCCGCGCTGCTCGAGGCCGGCCACGACGTCGTCGCGCTCGACCGCTATTTCTTCGGCCGCGAGCGGCTCGAGGGCGCGGTGGGGGCGCTCAATGGTGCCGCGCGCGGGACGTTCACGGCGGTGCGGGCCGATGTCCGCGACATCACGCCGGCGCATCTCGAGGGCGTGCACGCGATCGTCGATCTCGCCGCGCTGTCGAACGATCCCGCCGGCGAGCTCGACCCGATGCTCACCGAAGACATCAATTTCAGGGCCCGGGCACGACTCGCCGAACTTGCGAAATCCGCCGGCGTCGGGCGCTATCTCCTCATGAGCTCCTGCTCGGTCTATGGCGACACCGGCGAGGACGTCGTCGACGAGACGCGCACGCCGAAGCCGCTCACCACCTATGCCCGTTGCAACGCCATGGCGGAAGACGCGATCCTGCCGCTTGCCGACGCGGATTTTGCGCCCGTCGCCTTTCGCAACGCCACCGTCTTCGGCGTTTCGCCGCGCATGCGGTTCGATCTCGCGGTCAATCTGATGACCCTCAATGCGGTGCGCGACAGCCGCATCATCGTCATGGGCGGCGGGCGTCAGTGGCGGCCCTTCGTGCATGTCCGCGACGTCGCTCGCGCCGCGCTCGCGGCGCTCGACGCTCCTCATGAGACGGTTGCCGGCGAGGTGTTCAATATCGGCCTCACCAATATCCAGATCCGGCCGCTCGCCTATCTCGTCCGCGAGGCGCTGCCCTTCATGGTCGAAGTGGCGCTGGCGCCCGACGATCCCGACCGGCGCAATTACCGCGTCCGCTTCGACAAGGCGGCGGACGGACTCGGCTTCGTCGCCGAGATCACGCCCGACGGCGGCGTGCGCGAGGTCTATGAAGCGCTGAAATGCGGCACCGTCGACGACGGGCCGGTGACCCGCACCGTCGAATGGTACAGGACCCTCCTCGAGGCCGAACGGCTGGTGCGGGAGGTGGCGCTCGACGGTCGGCTGCTCTGAGCGGGGAGGCATCCGGTGACCTCCGCACCCCTCTATTCCGCGGCGCCTTTTCTGGCCGGTGACGTTCTCGCGCGGCTCGCGGGGCTGCGGCGGGAAGCGGCGGCCCGCGAAGGCGACGCCTGCCCGCCTGCCCCGCTCATGCGGGCGCTCGCCGAGATCGACGAGGCGCTCACGGAGGCGCCCGCCGCCCTCAAGACCGAGGCCGCGCGCCTCGCATCCGGACCGGACCCGATCTCGAGTCCCGCCGAGCTCCTGTTCGCAAGCTTCGCGATGCATGTCGGCGGGCGCGCCGAGGACGCCCGGCGCATCCTCGAGCATGCCCTGACCGCGACGCTCAGGCCCCTCGAACGCAGCTTTCTCTTCTGGCAACTGAGTCGCTTCTATTTTCTCGCGCCCGCCGCCTTCGATGCCGCCGCCGATCTCGGTCTCAGACGATTGCACCGCAAGATCGTGCGGACATGGGCCCGACGGCTCGAGCTCAAGCGGCGCTGGCTGCCGCCGGAGCGCCGGGCGGCGAGAAGGATCGTCGTGATGACCAACCAGATTCTGGGGCTCAATCACGCGCCGACGGCGGATGCGCTCGACTATGTTCGCACCCTGCACACGCTCGGCTATGAGGTCGAAGTCCTGTGCACCGCCGAGCTGCCGACGCAGGCCCTCCTGCCCGTGCACAGGCCCTTCCTCGGCAATTACAACCGCCGCCTCGCCGGTCGTCATGCGCTGGAGCTTGACGGTTTTTCCGTGCCCCTGTGGCAGGCGCAGGCGGCGATGCCCAACGAGAGGGAGCTCAAGCAGATTCTGCGCCATGTCGCCAGGCTCAGGCCGCGCGCCGTGATCAGCATCGGCGGCAGCATGGTCGGCGCCGACCTCTGCGCCGCCGCCACCACCGTGATCACCCTTCCGCTGTCGGCGCGCCTGCCGATCGGCGAGGGGCAGGTGCTGTGCACGACAAGTGAACCCGCGGCCGCCGACAGGGAGCATCTCGCGGCCTTCGGCATCGCGCCGCAGCGTCTGGTCCCCTTCACCTACTGCTTCCGCCTGCCCTCCCGGCAGGCGACCTATGACCCTGCCCCGCTCGGTCTTCCCGAGGATTCGTTCCGGGCGGCCATCGTCGGCAACCGGCTCGATGACGAGATCGCGGGCGAGACGCTGGAGATGATCCGGGCCCTGATCGCCGCCGTTCCCGAGCTTCATATTCTCTTCGTCGGCCCCTTCCCGCGCCATGAGCGTCTGGTGGCGAACGATCCTCTCCTGCGGACACGCACGCACGCGCTCGGATTCCAGAGCGACATCCGCGCCGTCTACGAACATTGCGACGTCTACATCAGTCCGCCGCGCAGCGGCGGCGGCACATCGGCGGCCTATGCACTGGCGGACGGGCTGCCGGTGCTGACGCTCGACGGCGGCGATGTCGCCTGGGTCGCCGGTCGGGAGGCGGTATCGCCCTCGCTTCCCGCCCTCATCGAGCGTCTGCGGTCGCTGGCCCGGGACCCCGCCCTGCGGGATGCCGAATCGGCCCGCGCCCGAAGGCGTTTCGAAGAGCTCTCGGACCGCAAGGCGATGCTCGAAGGAATTCTCGAGGAGGTGGAGCGGCGCAAGCTGCTGGCGATGAAGGCACCGCTCTTCAGCGAGCGTCGCCCTCCGGCAGGTCGATGACGACCGCCTGCTGAATGCCGAATCCGGGCGCGTCAAAGGTTTCCTCGAGATCGCCGAAAAGGCCGTGCAGCGGCGTGTCGAAGCCGTCGAGATCGGCGTTCGCCACGAGCTCGCGCACGAAGCGGGTGCCGAGATAGTAGAGACCGGAGAATTCGATCACGCGATATTCGACACCGCGCGCGGCGAGGAGGTCCGCGAGCCGGGGCATCCTGAGATAGCGGTTGAAGTCGGGCTCGGCGAGGGGCCGAAGGCCGGCCACCGTCCGCAGGGCGTTGAGTCGGCACAGGGGCTCCCAGAAGGCCTCCGAGAGGATGATGCGCCCGCCGGGGCGGCAGACCCGGAACAATTCGCCGATCGCCTGCGCCTGTTCATCCCAATTGGGAAGATTGATCACCATGCGCGTGGTGTAGACGGCATCGAAGGCGGCGTCCCCGAAGGGCAGGGCGCGAGCGTCGGCGACCTCGAACCGGAACGGCGACACGGGCCGCTCCGCGGCAAGGCGCGCCTGTGCCGCGGCGATCATCTCTTGCGAGAAGTCGACGCCCGTCACCGCCGCCGCCCCGCTCGCGCGCGCAATGCGGACCGTGGCGTGTCCGTTGGCGCAACCGACATCGAGAAGACGCGCACGGGGCGGCAGTGCCGCGGCGATGGTCGCGACCTCGAGATCGATGCCGCGGACATCCTCCCACGAGGCCGCCGGATCCTGGCGCTTGGCGCGGGCGCGCGCATCCCAATGGGCCTTGATGTAGGAGGTCATGCGTCAGGTCCTGATTCCGGCGGCCGTGACATGGGACGCCGCCGATGAGCCCGATGCGGCATCCTCGTCGCAACAGGGTTAAAAATCGCCTAATCCCGGGCACGGACCGGCGGTGCGCAGGCGGCGGCGGCTTTGCCTTGACACGCTCCGAGGGCTCCGATAGAGAACCGCGGTTCCGGGTGGCGCCCGTCGGGCGCCGCCGACGGGTGCCGTGCCCGCTTTGCAATGGGCGGGCGAAGAGAGAAGAAAGCCTGCGGAAACCGACCCTGAAAGCGCGGGAGCCTGCCCGCCCGGTTGTTCGCGGCGGAGAATGGAAACGGATACGAGATCATGTTCGCAGTCGTGAAGACGGGCGGCAAGCAGTACAAGGTCGCCGAGAACGATGTCCTGACGGTCGAACGCCTCCCGGGCGAGGCCGGCGAGACGGTGACGCTCGGCGAGGTGCTTCTGGTCGGAGACGAAAAGGGCGTCAAGGTCGGCACGCCGACGGTGACCGGCGTGGTGGTGACGGCGGAGATCGTCGCGCAGACGCGCGGCGACAAGATCATCGTCTTCAAGAAGAAGCGCCGCCACAATTACCGCCGCAAGCGCGGGCATCGGCAGGACCTGACGGTGCTCAAGGTGCTGGCCATCGGCGCCGGGGCGAAGAAGACCGCGGCGAAGAAGGCCGCCTCTTCCGCCACGAAGGCGCCGGCCGCGGCGAAGGCGGCGCCCGCGACGAAG
>CAZAEP010000083.1:0-3944 GCA_964484045.1 uncultured Sphingomonadales bacterium | reverse complement strand
CGCCTCTTCCGCCACGAAGGCGCCGGCCGCGGCGAAGGCGGCGCCCGCGACGAAGAGGTCCGCGGCGAAGAAACCCGCGACGAAGAAGGCGGCGCCCGCGACGAAGGCCGCGGCGAAGAAGGCGGCGCCCGCGACGAAGGCCGCGGCGAAGAAAGCGGCCACCGGGACGACCGCGAAGAAGGCGGCGGCGAAGAAGACGACGGCGAAGGCGAAGACACCGTCCAAGCCCAAGGCCTGAGGTGAAGGAGATTATCTGAGATGGCACACAAGAAGGCAGGCGGCTCCTCCCGCAACGGCCGCGACAGCATCGGCCGTCGCCTCGGCGTGAAGAAGTTCGGCGGCGAGCATGTGGTGCCGGGCAATATCATCATTCGCCAGCGGGGCACCAGATGGCACCCCGGTTCGGGCGTCGGGCTCGGCCGCGACCACACCATCTTCGCCACCGTCGAAGGCCGCGTGCAGTTCCACAAGACGCGTGAGAAGACGACCGTCAGCGTGCTGCCGCTCGAGGCTCCCGGCAAGAGCTGATCCGCAGCGCATGCGGCAAGGGATGGAGGGAGATGGCGGCCGTCCATCTCCCTTTCTGCGTTGTGGAATGTTCGCCGCCGCCGCGGCGTGCGGACGCCGCCGTGGTGGACGCCTTTCGCGCGCGCTGCGATGATGCGGCAAAGAGGAGCGCATGAAATTCGTCGACCAGGCCAGGATCCATGTCGTTTCCGGCGCCGGCGGCAATGGCTGCCTTTCCTTCCGGCGCGAGAAATTCGTCGAGTTCGGCGGCCCCGACGGCGGTGACGGCGGGCGCGGGGGGCATGTCTATGCCGAGGCCGTGGCCGGCCTCAACACGCTCGTCGATTTCCGCTACAGGCCGCGCATCAAGGCCGGCCGCGGCGGCGACGGCAAGGGCCGGAACCGCACCGGTGCGGCGGGCCGCGACGTCGTCCTGAAGCTGCCCGTGGGCACCCAGATCTTCGACGAGACGGGCGCCTTTCTCATCGCCGACCTCACCCGCGAGGGCGCACGCGTGCTGCTCGCGCGCGGCGGCGCGGGGGGGCGTGGCAACACCCGTTTCAAGTCGTCGACGAATCAGGCCCCGCGGCGCACGACGCCGGGCGGGGCCCCCGAGGAACGGGTGTTTCTCCTGCGTCTCAAGCTGCTCGCCGACGCCGGGCTCGTCGGCCTGCCCAATGCCGGGAAATCGACCTTTCTCGCCGCCGTCAGCCGCGCCAGACCGAAAATCGCCGACTATCCCTTCACCACGCTGACGCCGCAGCTCGGGGTGGTCGAGATCGACGGTGCGCGCTTCGTCCTCGCCGACATTCCCGGGCTCATCGAAGGGGCGAGCGAAGGCCACGGCATCGGCGACCGCTTTCTCGGTCATGTCGAACGTTGCGGCGTTCTCCTGCATCTCGTGGATGCCACGCTCGAGGATGTCGCCGCGGCCTATCGCACGGTGCGGCGGGAGCTCGCGGCGCATGGAGGCGGCCTCGCCGAGAAGCCCGAGCTGGTGGCGCTGAGCAAGATCGATGCGCTCGACGCCGCGACGCGCCGGACCCGGACGCGCGCGCTGGAGGCGGCGGCGGGGACGTCGGTGCACCAGCTCTCGGCGGTGAGCGGCGAAGGGGTGGAGGGGGTCCTGCGGGCGCTTCTTGCGCGCCTCCCTGCCCGCCGGCGGGAGGACGACGCGGACGCGCCGGCGGACGCCGCGGGCGGCTGGTCGCCGACGGGGGCCTCCTGATGGACGTGCGGCGCTTCATCGCCGGCGCCTATCCGAAGACCGCCGGGCGCCCGCGCGGCCATCCGCCGGTGCCGGCCTCGGCGCGCTGGCGCGGTCTTCGCATCGGACTTCTCGGCGGCTCTTTCAATCCGGCCCATGAGGGGCATCTTTATATCAGCGGCGAGGCGCTGAAGCGGCTCGGACTCGACCATGTCTGGTGGCTGGTGAGTCCGCAGAACCCGCTCAAGCCGCGCGCCGGCATGGCGCCGCTCGGCGAGCGTCTGGCGCGCGCGCGGGCGGCTGCACGTCATCCGCGGATCCATGTTACGGCGCTCGAATGCCGGCTCGGCACCCGCTATACGGCGGACACGCTGCGACGTCTTCGCGCCGCCGTTCCCGGGGCGCATTTCGTCTGGTTGATGGGGGCCGACAATCTCGTCGGCTTTACCGGATGGAAACGTTGGCGCGAGATCCTGTCCCTGGTGCCGCTTGCGGTGATCGACCGCGACCGCTATGCTTTTCGCGGTCTCACGGGGAAGGTCGCCTCGCGATACCGCCATTGCCGTTTGCCCCAGGGAGCCCGGAAGGCCCTTGCAACGACACGGACACCGGTCTGGACCTTTATCAGCTTGCGCAGACATCCCATATCTGCCACGGCGCTTCGCGAAGGTCGTGCCGCGCCGGCGGTGCGCCGGGACCGTGGCGGAGCGGATGCATTGGAGGAGTAGAGTTTGCACATACGACCGACGACGCTTCGCGTTTCCGTGAAATCCCCGCCGATGACGGCGGAAGAGGCACGCAACACCGTGCTCAAGGTGCTCGAGGACAAGAAGGCGGAAGACGTCATCACCATTCCGCTCGCGGGAAAATCATCGATCGCCGACCTCATGATCATCGCCAGCGGCCGTTCGGCGCGCCAGGTGACGGCCCTCGCCGAGCACGCGGTGACCGCGCTCAAGAGGGCCGGCGACGGCGATCTCCGGGTCGAGGGTCTGCCGCAGGCCGACTGGGTGCTGATCGACGCCGGCGATCTCATCGTGCATATCTTCCGCCCCGAGGTGCGCAGCTTCTACAATCTCGAAAAGCTCTGGGGTGCCGATCCCGGCCCGGAGGCCGTGCAGCACTGAGGACCATGCGGCTCGCGTCACGACAAGACGCCGGCCGGGCCCCCCGATCGAGCAGGGAAGGGCTTATGAGTCGCCGTTTCGACGCCGCCGCGCTCGCCGCCCGCCCCCGTCACGCCTTTCTGCGCCTGTCGGCGCCGGCGCGGGCCGTCGCCTGGATGCTGGCGACGGCGCTTCTCGTCACCGTCATGGGGGCGCTGGTCAAGTATCTCGGTCGCTCGGTGCCGGCCTACGAGATGGTGGCCGTGCGGGCGGCCGTTCTCGTCGCCGCCATCCTGCCCTTCATGCTGCGCCGGCCGCGGACGGTGTTCCGTTCCCGCCGACCCGGGCTGCTCGCGGCCCGCGCCCTGACGCTCCTCGTCGTCAATGTGCTTGGATTCTGGGTCCTCACCGTGCTGCCGCTCGCCTATGTGACCTCGATCTCGTTCTCGAAACCGCTTTTCATCACCCTGCTCGCGGTTCTCTTTCTCGGCGAGCGTCTGCGCCTGCGGCGCTCGATCGCGACCCTCGTCGGCTTCGTCGGCGTTCTGGTGATGGTCAATCCCACCGCGCTCGGCCCCATCGGCGCGACGCCCGTGGCGGCCCTCGCGGCCCTCGCCGTCGCGATGGTGATGGCGGTGGGGGTGATCCAGGTGAAGAAACTGGCCGAGACCGAGCATCCCAATACGATCATCTTCTACACCAATCTTGCGGTAATGCTGATGAGCGGCGTACCGACGCTCCTCTTCTGGGTGTCGCCCGACGGGACGCAGTGGGCGCTGCTGCTTCTTCTCGGTCTCGTGGGTCTTGCGGCGCAGACCTGCTTCATCCGCGCCTATCGGGCGGCGGATGCGAGCTTCGTCGCGCCCTTCGAATATGTCCGCATCCTCACCGCGGCGCTCGCCGGATATCTCTTCTTCGGCGAAGTGCCCGACACATGGACGGTGCTGGGGGCGCTGCTCATCACCGCCTCGACGCTCTATATCGCCCGCCGCGAGGCCCGTCTCAGGCGCGGCGTATCGCTGTCCGCCGCACCCGACGCTTGAAGGCCGCCGGCGCGCATGGCAGGAGAGGACGGGCGAACCGGGTCTTCGACAGGAGGAGAACATGCAGCTTGAAGGACTGGC
>CAZAEP010000082.1:0-10071 GCA_964484045.1 uncultured Sphingomonadales bacterium | reverse complement strand
ATGACGAGGAGAGGGTCGACAGGACATGGCGCCATCGGCAGCAGGAGGGCCCGTGCAGGGGTATCGCATTCCGCTCGCCAATCTGGGGCCTCTGGCGGCGCTGGCGCGCGAAGCCGGCATCGCTCTGCCGGCAATCCTCGGCGAGCTTGGCCTGCCGGCGGATCTCTTCGACGCCGCGCCCGCCGGAGAGCTGGCGCTCACCGATTATTTCCGCATCTTCGATCGTCTGGCGCAGGCGGTGGGAGACGAGACCTGTCACCTCTCGAGCCGCCCGCTGATGCCCGGCTCGACCCATTTCGTGCTCTCGCACGTCGCTGGCGCCCGCAATCTCTTCGAGGCCATGAAGCGGGTGGCCAGGGCCTACAACATCCTTCACGGCGGCAGCTACAATCATGTCGAGCTGCGCGAGGACGGGCTCGCCTATATTGTCGACGACCGTGCCTTTCCCTACACCGCCCGCGACGACGACGCCTATATCATCTTTACGCTCGAATGCGTGCTCGTATTTCTCCATTGCGCCCTGACATTGACCGCGTCGGATGCCCTGAAGGAGGCGTTGCGCAAGGTCTGCACCAGACGCCGCGATCGTAAGCCGAACGGCGCCCATCTGGCCTTTCTCGGCGTCCCGGTTCGGCGCCGTTCACCCTATTACGCCCTGATCTACGACGCCGCCGCCGCCGCGCTGCCGGTGGCGCTCGCCGAAGCCGACCTGCCCGCGCCCAATGCGATCTATCGCCGGATCGTCGATCTCATCGAGGACGAGGAGCGCGGGACGCGCCGCCGCAGCACATCGGCTCGCGTTTGCGAGGCCCTCGATCGCGGGATCGGCGATCAGCACTTCGTCGCACGGCAACTGGGCATGAGCGTCGCCACGCTGCGGCGCCGCCTCGCCGACGAAGGCACCCGCTTTCGCGACCTGCGGGCCGCGGTGCTCGATGCGCAGGCAAAGGCGATGCTGAGAGCGGGCGACCGGGTGGACGAGATCGCCGAAGCGCTGGGATTCTCCGACTTTCGCAGTTTCAGCCGCGCTTTCAAGGCGTCGAACGGCATGACGCCGCACGCCTATCGTCGCCGGCGGGAGCGGGGAAAGGGTCCCTGATGCCGGCCCGGGAAGCGACGGGAAGCGGGGCGGGCCGGATCGCCGCCGTTCCCGGATGAGGCCGGACGCGCTTTACGCGCCGCCCGTCCCCATATAACGGACGATGGCCCTGGCCAGCATCGGCGGCGGCGTGAGCGGCGAGAAATGCGTGAGATAGGCGCCGTCGGGTCCCATGAACATGATGTTCGTGGTGTGATCGAGGAGATAGTCGCCGGAGCTTTCGTCCTCGACCTTCTCGAAGCGCACGCCATAGGCCGTGGCCATGCGTTCGATCGCGCCGGGATCACCGCTCAGCCCGACGATGCGCGGATCGAAATTCCCGAGATAGCGCTTCATCTGCGCGGGCGTGTCGCGTTCGGGGTCGAGTGTCACGAAGAGCGGCGCGATCTTCTGCGACAGACCCGGGCTGCTCCTGTCGAGCTCATCGAGCGCGCGGCCGACGGCGAGCAGCGAGGTCGGGCAGACATCGGGGCAGAAGGTGTAGCCGAAGACGATCAGCATATAGCGGCCGCGGAAGTCGCTGTCGTTCACCGGTTTGCCGTCGACCCCGACGAGCGTGAAGGGACCGCCGACGGGCGCATCGAGATCGAGCGCCGCTTCTTCCGAGGTGGCCGTTTCGTGTTTCGGGCCGATGGTCCAGCCGAGAAAGATGGCGCCGGCGATGATCGCCAGGCCGAGTGCCCAACGGATCAGCTTTTCTGCATTGAACATGACGATCTCATCCCCTCGTCAGGGTACGATCCAGTCGCTTGCCGCGACGAGACCCGATGGCGCTTCGGGATCGAGACGCATCACGAAGGCGCCCTTCGAGCCGAAGCGTTGCCCGGGACCGAGCGCCATTTGCGGCTGCGGTCCCGGGTCGAGGGAATTTTCCACCTCATGCTCGATGATTTCAATTAGATAATCGCGATGATAGTCGCTCAGGAGATGCGCCATCGCCCATTCCGTCATCTTCATCGCGAAATAGGCCTGACGCTGATCGTCCCACTCGACGATGGGCAGCCGCCGCGAACGCACCCAGGCGCGGGCGCGATAGGCGTCCGGGCGCACCCTGTCCGGCTTGTCATAGGGATAGGTGACGAGGACCTTGCTCCGCACCGCCGCGGGCAGTGATCGCACCGCGGCGAGCGCCGCGGAGGGGAGAATGATGCGCGCCGCCCGGGGAGGGGTTTCGGCAAGCGCTGCTGCTGCGGTGGCGGCGTTGTGGCCGGGCCAGATGACGATCGCGTCATAATCGCCATTGGCGGCCGCCTCGATGGCTACGGATATCGCCGTTGCATCGGCGGCCTCGCGACGGTCGAGAGCGGCCGCGGGAAGCCGCATGCGCAGGGCCTGCGCAAAGCGGTCGGCGGGGCGCCGCCCGTACGCATCGGCGCCGTGGATCATGAGGAGGCGCCCGGGCGGGTGTGCATCGCGGGCAAGGAAAACGGCCAGGGCATCGGCCTCGAGCTCGAGCGCGCGCGAGAAGTAGAGCGTGTAGGCGCCTTCCGCCCCCTTTGTTCGCGGCAGCTCGGTGACCGGGAAAAGACACGGCACGCGCTTCGCGTCGCAAAAATCCGCCACCGGGGTGAAATCACCGTCGACGAGTGCGCTCAGGACCGCGAATACCGGCTGCTCGGCATAGTAATGCTCGAGCTGCGCCGGCCACCCCGCAGGCGGTCCCGCGAGGCGCCACACATGGAGCCGCCATTCGCGATAGGAATCGCGGAACTCGTCGCGGTAATAGGGGGAGAATCCCGGCCGCGCGAGATCGTCGCGAATGTCGCGATTGATCCATTCGGCGAAAGCCTTCACGGTCGCGACGAAAGCGTCGGTGCGGGCGGCGTCGCCGCCCTCGGTGACGATGGTCGCGAAATGGACCTCATCGGGAGCGACGCCCGGATCGTCGCCCTTCGACAAGGTGGAGAGAAACGCGACCAGATTTGCCGTGTCGGCGTCGCTCAACTTGTAACGCGGCATGGCCGGATTGAGATGGCGCCCTGCCGGATCGACGCCCTCGCGCAGGGCCGCGGCGAGGGCCTCGGGGGTGTAGGCGGGGCGCAGACGGGCCTTGCGCACATCCTGGTAGAAACGCTCGGGCTGAATCTCCTTGTAGACCTCCTTGAAGCGTTCGTTGCGGAGCGCCCGGTTGGCCTCGCGCGCGGCAAAAAGGTGATTGGCGGTGATCGGCGGCACATAGGTTCCGCCTTCGCTCGTGCCCATGCCGCTCGGGCGATGGCAACTCGTGCAGGGGAGCTGCGTGCCGTCGATGCGCACGTCGCCCTGCGTCAGGGCGATGACGGGTGCTCCATTGGCGCCGATTCCCGTGCGATAGAGGCGTTCGCCGAGTGCGGCATCGCCGCGCGTCTGTGCGCCGGCCGCGGACGCGACCAGGCCGAGAACAGCGGTGAACACCATGGCCCGGCCGCGGATATGCGGTCGGCGCGGGCCGGAAGCCTGACATGAACTCACGAATTCCTCCCCCAAGATCCCAGAAAACCCTACTGTGTTGCAACGGCGGCCCGATGTGCCGGGGTCGCAGCCGCGGCGACGGCCGCCTCGAATTCGCGCACCAGGTCGGCCTCGCTCAACAGGCCCTCGAGCCGCACCCATTCATCGCCGGGGCGGGCCCGGAAATAGGTGTAGGGGCGGTGGTACATCTTGCTGTCGCTCTGATAGAGGGCGTCGAAGGCCTTGATGACCGTCCGAATATCGCCAAGCGTTCCGGTGAGGAAAATCCAGCTCCGGGTCGCATGATAGCGTGCCGCATACGCCTTGAGCCGCGCCGGCGTGTCATATTCGGGGTCGATGCTGATCGAGATCAGCCGCGTCGTCGGATCGCGCGCGAGCAGGGTCGCCTGCGCCTGCGAAAAACCGGCCGAGAGAACCGGACAGATGGTGGCGCAACTCGTGAAGATGAACTGCAGGGCCACCGGGCCCGGGCGCCGGAGAAGGCGCGCGAGATCGACCGCGGCGCCGTCCTCGTTGAAGAGCGTGACGTGCGGCACCGCATAGCGGGCGCGTTTCCGGTCGTAGCCGGCACCGGGCGTCACGGGTCCGGTATACATGTAGAACCTCTGCTTTCCATGCCCCATGAGTTGACCGTCTTTCGCGCCCGGTTGCACCGCCATCTCGCCGCCGGCGTCAGCGTCGTGAGCGGGACCGGCGAGCGCCGTCGGGGCCCAGAGCAGCGCCGCGCAGGCCAGTGCAAGCGGGCGAAGGTCGGGAGCGGATCGGAACATGGAACACCTCATATGAATCGCGAACGGGGCCGGGACGGGGACGGCCGCCGGGCCGAAGCCCGGCAGCCGGGTTTCCGTCTCGGCGATCGGTTCAGTGCACGGACCAGATGTCCGTGTTGTGATGGAACGGATCGAACTGGTAGAAGCGCAACCTCTTGGCCGGGTCGTAGCGGAAGGTGATCTCGATCTCGTGCTCGCCCAGACCCTCGGTCGTCATCCTGTCGGCGGAGTCGGCGCCGAGCAACATGTCGTCCTCGACCAGATTGAACTTGCCGTTCTTCCTGAGCTTTTCGAGATTCGCTTCCTGATCGGCCTTTCTGTACATGTGCTTGCGGTGCGACTTCTCGTCGACCTCTTCGTCGAGCGACGCCGCGACGACGGCGGGATCCGCGGCCGGTATCATTGCCGGCGCAAGCGTGTTGGGCATCCAGTTGGCGCGTCCGAAGGTGAACCACGGGCCCTGGCCGTTGAGGGGCAGGGTGTTGTGGAAGGTGTTCTCCCAGCCGCGCAGTCCGCCGAAGTCCACATTGACATAGCCGTGCGGGAAGTAGTCCGCGTTGTAGAGCTTGATGTGCAATGTGGCGCCGCGGGTCCGCCAGGCTTCCCAGCGCTCCTGACCCTGGCGTCCGATGCCCTTGGTCTGCCCGTAAAGCGTGTCGTTCATATAGACCATGGTGATGTCCTTGCTCGAGTCGAGCGCGACACCGCGCGGCAGCCTGGTGCGGTCCTGCCAGTCGCGGAAGGCGGCCCGGACTTCCCGTACGAGCCGGCGGAGCTTCCGCTTGTTGCCCTTGCCCTTCATCTTGCGGATGGTGCGCAAGGCCTTCCACATGCGCTTCGACGGAGACAGGTCGGCGAGCATGGCGATGGCCGCGAGCTTGGCTTCCTCGCTCGACGAGGGGGCATCGCCGAAGACATCACGTTCCCACTGAACGATGTTCTTGCCGCCGGGAGCCTTGCGCGCATTCTCGATCGCCTGAATGCGCGAGGGATGGACCCGCCAGCCCCAGTGGTAGGTGAGATTCCAGTATTTCGCCGGTGCCATCTTCAGCTCGATGACGTAGCGCTTGCCTTCCTCCATCGGGAAGAAGGTGGCGTCGAGTCCCACATTCGGCACGGCCTTGCCGCCGCGTAGCGCGGGATCATCGAAATAGACGACGAAGGGGGCGAAATCCTCGTGCCCGCGATCGACGACGTCGATCGTGTAACGCACCGTCCAGGGCTCGTCGAGAACGGCGCTCGGGTCGATGAACATCGTGTCCGACATGATGTCCTTGCGCGCCCAGACCTGGTGAACGTCCACCGTCTTGGTGACCGGGTCGACGGTCTTCACCATCTCCGGGCCCTTGTAGTGCAGGAGCGCCATGCCCGAATAGGCGCGATCCGGAATCGGATTGCCTTCGAGAATGTCGATCCCCATCTGCACGTCGGCGAGGTCGATCTTCCGCGCCGGCGGCGGCAGGAGGCCCGAACCCGGCCCCGTATGGTCCTCTTCCCCGCGGCGCGGGTCGTTGAGCACGCCCATGCCGTTCCTGAAGAAGGTCTTTTTCGTCGCTCTGGCGACGCGGGGGAAGACCGCCTCCTCGAGCCGCTTGATGATCAGCTCGAGGTCTTCTTCGGGGCCGTTGTCATTGACGAGATCCGAGACCAGCGGATCGGGATGGAGGTTGTAGGGATTCTCCGGCGTCGAGGCCAGGGTGTTGGGCATCTCCACCCCGGCGCTGTCCCGCGCGTTCCTGTAGACCGTGGGGAACATGTTCGACGGATCGTCGGAATCCTGGTCGTCGGGATAGCTCTGCGGAAAGAGTCCCAGCGCCTCCGCCGAGCCGGTCTGGTAGATGGTCTTGGTGCCGTCGTTCACGACCTCCATCGTCCGGTCCTGCGGAACGGGTGCGAACTCCGTCACGTCCTGTGGTTGCGCATCCGCGGTTCCGGCGGCCACCAGCAGGACTGCCGGGGCGAGCGCCAGAGCGAAGCGCCTGTCGAGTTTCGTAGTCATCACGTCACTCCATTCATCAAATCTGGGCCATGCGAGGCGGCGACCTCAGGCATAGGCCCGGTGGTTCCACGGATAGGCGCTCTGTCCGGGCCGGGCAGGGCCCGCCCGGCGCAAGGCGGCCGGCTTCTTCTGCGGCATCACCCAGCTCACGCGATGGGCGGCGTCCTCGGGCCGCACGGCGGCGGGGAAGGTGCCCCAGATGCGCGACGTGCCCATGCCGTTGCCATAGAAGACGAGGCGCCCCATGCCGGCGCTCGCACCACGGTTGAAGTGGTACATGCCCTGCGCCAGAACGGCGACGTCCTCGCCCTTGGCGCGCAACAGAAGCCAGCCGTCGCGCACGCCGTGCGCCTCGGCATGTTCCGCCAGGCGCTCGACGGTATCCTTCACCGGGTCGACGCTGAGCGAGGTCACGTGAACGACGCTGCCCACCTTGTCGCCGAGAAGCTCGACGATGCGTGCTATCTTCTCGATCTGCTTGTGGGTGGCGTCGTCGTCGATGGAGAAGAAGTTGACCATGAAGACCTTGTTCTGGATGCGGTCCTCGTAGAACCGTACCGTCTCGCCGGTGTGCGCCTCGGCCACGAGGTCGGGGAACCCGCAGCGAACATTGGGATCGATGACGTTGATCGAGGTGGGGGTGAGCACCTCTCCGGTTCCGCATTCCGCGGATGCGTTCAACAGTTGACGTCGTGTGGTAGTCATTGTGATGTCATCCTCTGTGGAAGGAATTCCCGTGATGGCGCTCAGTCGCCCTGACCCGGCTCGACGATGTCCCAGCGGATCATCATCGAGTGGTCCTCGTGCACGACATTGTGGCAGTGCATGACATAGGGGCCGAGGAAGTCGCGCCAGCGGCCGAAGAACTTGACCTCGTCGCCCGGACCGAGCTGAACGACGTCCTTCTTGATGTCGCGGAAGCTGAAGGGCTTCACCGGCTTGCCGTTGATCTCGAAGATCTGGAATTCCTCCATGTGGGTATGGATCGGGTGCGACCAGGTGTTGCCGGCGTTGCGCAGGGTCCAGATTTCGGCGGAGCCCTGTTCGATCGCGGCATCGACCCGGTTCGGGTCCATCAGCCGTCCGTTGACCGTGAACAGACCGCTGTCATAGTCCCAGACCCATTGCCGCTCGCGGCGGACCTCGGTGAAGTCGATGTCCGGCTGGTCGCGCATGTGATCGGGAATGCGCGAGGGATCCTCGACCTCGCCGCCCTGCACCCGGAACTGCATGATGGCGTCGCCCTCATCCAGAATGCGTCCCGTGATGCCCTCGCCGCTTGGCTTCATCTCGAGCCGGTTGACGAGATAGACATTGTCGCCCGGCTTGAAATGCGAGAAGTCGATGATGACATCGGAGCGATTGGCGACCCAGATTTCGACATTGTCGGACTCGATCGGGTGCGTGGCGAGGTTGCCGTCGTTCGACAGGATGATGAATTTGAGGCCCTTCTTGGCTCTCGGATCGGCGCTGTCGGTCCTGAGCCAGAGCTGATAGACGCGCGTCGGCCCGCCATTCTGCAGGCGGAAGCGGTATTTGCGCCGTTTGACATCGAGATAGGGCTGGATGGTGCGGTTGACGGTCATCATGTCGCCGAGCATGCCGAAGGTCGTGTGCTGGAAGCTCGGCAGATACTCGCCGTCGATCTCCTGGATGTCAGGACTGAAAAAGTCCCAGACAACCTGGCCGTTTTCGTCGAACTGCACATCGTGCAGCATCAGCGGGATGTCGTACTCGCCGCTCGGCAGACGGAAGGCGCCCTCGCGCTCGTCGCGCTCGTTGTCGGTGTCCTTGTCGTCGAAGAGCAGGTAGAAGCCGGACATGCCCGCATAGACATTGGTCGCCGTGAAGTCGAGACGGTGATCGTGATACCAGAGCGAGGTCAGGCGCTCGCGCTCGTCGCCGCCGGCCTCGTAATTGGCATAGTGGTGGTCCCAGAATTCCCCGGGATTGAAATAGTCCTGCGGAATGCCGTCCGATTCCGAGGCGGTGTGGAAATTGTGCAGGTGGATCGAGAAGCTCGGCAGCGCGAAATTCACCTTGCCGGTGCCGATCTCGGGATGCTCGTTGATCCGGCGCACGAAGACCGGCTCGCCGTAGCGCGCTTTGTAGGTCGGTCCGGGCGCGATATTGGTGAAGTTCGGTCCCGTGAAGGTGTAGTGCCAGGACCCCTGATTATAGGGCGGCTCGGGGTGGTAGACCCATTTCGCTTCCTGGAAGCGCTCGTAATAGAATTTCTGCGGCGGGAACTCGTTGAAGCGCTGATGCCGCTCGGGATCGGGCAACTGCCCGCCGAGATCGGGTCTGAGCAGATCCTGCGGGTCGATCGCCTGGGCGACCGGCATTCGGAACAGGGGAGCCGTGAACGGCGTCACCTTGGGGCTTGGCCGCGAGACCAGCGAGGGCCGGAAGGTCTGGGGAAAGATGAGCCCGCTTTGCGGGAAATTCCCCGGAGAGCGCTCGATCTGATGCTGCTTTCCGGCAAATGCGTATTTGGACGCAAAGCCCGCGCCGGCAGCAACGGCGCCGAGCTTCAGGGCGTCTCGCCTCTTAAGCATGAGGATACCTCCTGGTTGACAAGAATCTGCGCGCGCCCGTCCGCCCGGGCGCACCGTGGTCAGGTGCGCGTCCGGGCGGCGCGCCGCGAACGAGGGCATGAGCGTGGCCCGGAGCGGCAATCGCCCTGGATGGTGAAAGCTGATGCAATCGAACCCCCTTTTTCCGCCCCCTTTTTTCTCCGGCGACCCGCGGCGAGGTTCGTCTCCCCCGGCGGGGAAAGCGAAGGATCTCTCCGTCGGCACCGTCGTGTCGCGCAACTCAAAATGGCTGAGCCGCGTGCTTTCGACCTTTTGAAGGGAGATGGGGAGAGGCAAGAATTTTATGTCTCAAGGGACGGGGAAATTTTTCTTTCACGCTTTCGTGAGCTCATAACACATTGTTTCACTGGAAATTATGTTTCCAATTCACAAAAAAGTTGAGCCATTAGGCGTTTTGCGCACACCCGTATCCGGAGCGCGCCGCGCGGCACGTGAACCAGCGGCAGTGGTAAGCCCCCGGAAATGCTTGTCCGACTCGCCGGTTTCATGCGCCGGACGCTTGCTCTTCACGTACCGAAGCCGCAACATGGCGGGGCGTGTCGGCCCGCCTCGGGCTCGACGGGATAGCGGGTGCGATGCATGCTGGACGAGCGGCGAGCCGAAGAAAGCGAATCGGACGAGGAGCGCCTTGCGCGTTTTCTCGTCGACAGCGGCCGCATCGAGGCGGTGACGCTCGAGCGGGCGCAGCGCGTGGGGGAGACGACCGGCGAGCGCCTGCCCGGACTTCTGTTGAAACTCGGCCTGATTGCCGAGCGCGATCTTGCCCAGGCACTGGCGGCGATTCATGACCTGCCGCTCGTCGCGCCCGATGCCTATCCCGACACGGCGATTCTCGAAGGCGCGCTCAGTCCCCGTTTCCTGCGCGAGGAGCATGTGCTGCCGCTCGGCTGTGACGAGACCGGGGTCGATCTGGCGATGGTCGATCCCGGAGATCGCTATGCCCGGGAGGCCGTGGCGCTGGTCGTCGGCCGCGAGGTGCGGCCGCGCGTCGCCGTACCCACGGAGCTGGAGCAGGCGCTGGACCGGTTGTACGGCGGCCGCGAGGTGCAAGCCGGGACCGGGAGCGCGCTAGCCGACGAGAGCGCCGACGACACGCTGGAGACCGATATCGAGCGCCTGCGCGATCTTGCGAGCGAGGCGCCGGTCGTGCGCCTC
>CAZAEP010000081.1:0-10217 GCA_964484045.1 uncultured Sphingomonadales bacterium | reverse complement strand
GAAGAGGAGGCGGCCGCGGCGCATGCGCAAAAGAGCGACATCGGCTGGGGGCACCAGATCCGGTCATACGTGCTGCAGCCCTATCAGATGGTCAAGGATCTGCGCACCGGGATCGAATCGAGCCAGCCCGACAAGGTCCTCGACGGCGATCTCGACCCCTTTCTCGCGGCCGCGCTGGCGGCGCGGATTCATGGCGAGAACGCCGTCGCGACCGCTGCTGCAGTTGCGGGCGAAGAGCGGGGCCGAGGGCGTGACGGATGACCCGCCAGAAGGTCCGTCACCCGTGGAAAGGGGCGTCATTCGCCGGCTTGGCCGGCGAATCCATGGTCGGGCCGGACGCCCTGCCTGCCGGTGGACCCGCCGGCCAAGCCGTCGGGTGACGACTGAAAGAGGGCCGTCGGGTGACGACTGAAAGAGGGCCGTCGGGTGACGCGGGAGGTGTCGGGTGACGACAGAAAGCATCGTCGGGTGACGGGGGAGGGGCGTCGACGGAAGAGGGCGTCGGACTCTGAAAAGGGGCGTCATTCGCCGGCTCGACCGGCGAATCCATGGTCGGGCCGGACGCCCTGCCTGCCGGTGGACCCGCCGGCCAAGCCGTCGGGTGACGACTGAAAGAGGGCCGTCGGGTGACGCGGGAGGCGTCGGGTGACGACAGAGTGCATCGTCGGGGGACGCGGGAGGTGTCGGGTGACGGGGGAGGAGTGCAGCTAGGAGCCGGCAGCGGTTCTCGGGAGCGGGCCGGGCCGCGTTCCGGGCGCGGCGGGCGTGCCGAGGCTTGGCTGTCCACCCACGCTCGGCACCGGCTTTTCCGCCTTCGCCGCCGGCGCGTCCGCCGGCACATCCAGCGGCTTGTCCCGGTGGATGATATGGCCGGTGATCTTTGCGCCGGCCTCGATCGCGATCGAGCGCTGCGTCAGATCACCTTCCACCTGCGCCGACTTGTCCAAGCGAACCGTGTTGCTGAAGACGGTGCCGTGGATCCGGCCTCGCACGACGAGCGAGTCGGCATGGACGGTTCCCTTCACCCGGCCGCTTTCGCCGACGGTGAGCGCGGCGCATCGGATGTCGCCCTCGAGCGTCCCGTCGAGCTGAATGTCGCCGGCGCTCGAGAGGTCGCCCTTGATGACCACCCCGGCGCTGATGATCGAGGGGGCGTCGCCCCCTTCACGGCGGTTCGATTGTGGCAGCTCAGCCATCGGTGCGGACTCGGTTTTGGAGCGCGAAAACATCTTTTGAAGCCTCCAGATAACGCATGGGATCGACGAGTTTGCCGCGGAACCAGACTTCCCAGTGCAGATGGGTGCTCGTGGAGCGACCGCTGGTTCCCATCTCGCCGATGATGGTACCACGGGTGACGCGCTGACCCGCTTTGGTCTTAAGTTTGCGCATATGGCCGTAGCGCGTGCGAAAGCCGTTGCCATGATCGATTTCGACCATCAGGCCGTATGCCGGTGCGCGTCCGGCCTTGACGACGAGGCCGTCGCCGGCGGCGTAGATCGGCTCTCCGGGCCAGCCCGCCATGTCGACGCCGGAATGCATCGCCCAGGTCTTGCGGAAAGGATCGCGGCGCTGGCCGAAGCGGCTTGACACATAGTAATTGTCGGCGGGGACCCGGCTTGGAATGCTGAGCACCGCGGCATCGAACTGGCGCCGCGTTCCGACAAGGTCGAGCAGCTTGCGGAAGGCGGCGGTGCCCGGTTCCTCCGGAACCGGCAGCAGAGGGCCGCCGACGCCGCGCCGCGTTTCCGTCTCCGCGGCGATCAGTGCCTTGAAATCGAGTCCGAGACGGGCCACCACCCGCTGCGCCGTACGCAGGCGCTCTTCCTCGCGGGCGGCAAGCGCGCGGGCCTGCGCATCCTGATGTGCCGCGATGCGGGCAAGTCGCCCAAGCAGCGCATCGGTCTCCTCGGCGAGACCGTCTGTGGCCGTAACGCTCCCGGCGACGGCACGATTGGCGCCGAACAGCGTTGCCAGAAGCGGCGCGCGAGCCGTTGCGCCGCGATGGAGGAAGCTCTGCTGCTCTCTCTTGTGCGATCCTTCGCTCTTCTCGGTCGTCGCTCCCTGGAGCGTCGCGTCATGGCCCGGAACCGCACCTGCCTCCGGCGTGCTTGGGAGCAGCGAATCGAGAAAACGCTGACGTTGCTCGATCCGTTCGGCGCGCGCCAGCGCATCGTTCTGCAGTCGGGTCAGCTCTCCGAGCAGCGCGTCGAGCTCGCCCGACATGTAGCGCAGTTCCTGATCCTTGGCCGCGAGCCGGACGTCTCCGGTGAGATAGTAGATCGAGGTCGCCAGCACCCATAGGAGAGCGAAGCCGGCAATGGCCGCGACCGTCATCTGGAAGCGGGGCGAGAGGCGCTTGAAGTGCACCTCGCCTTCGGAGCGGAAAAAAATCTGCCGCTCGGGGAAGAGGCGCTTGAACAGCGCGTGCGTCGACTGCCTGAGATGTGCCCTGTGGATCCGCAATGGCGCGACCTGCCTCGATATTGCCCCCGAAACGCCGAGCATAGCAGGGGGGTGTTTGAAAAGGCCTTAATGGGTGGGGAAAAGTCCACCTTCCTCCCGGCGGTAAGAAAAGGCGGACGCGCCCGGAAAATCAAGAGATTTTAACGATGTCCCGTGGCCAGGGGGCGATAGAACGCCGCTTCGAGCCCGGCTGCGCGGCGCGCGGCTTCATTGAAAGGGGGCTTGAGGGGGGCGGCGAAGTAGCGTCTGACCAGACTCTGGAAGTGGCGGGCGGGGTCGCAGGGGGTGCGCGCGCACAGCCAGTCGAACCAGCGCTTGCCGCGGGCGACGTGGGTGATTTCCTCCGTGAGGATGGTCTCGAGGACGGCCGCGCTTTCCACGTCGCCGGCGCGCTTCAGACGCATGATCATCGACGGCGTGACGTCAAGTCCGCGCGCTTCGAGGACCAGGGGGACGATGGCCAGACGCGCGGCCAGATCATGCGCCGTCTTCGCCGCCGCCTGCCACAGGCCGTCATGCGCCGGCAGGTCGCCATAGGAGGCGCCATAGGCCGACAGGCGGTCGCTGAGGAGCAGGAAGTGCCGGGCCTCGTCGTCCCCGACGCCGACCCAGTCGTCGAGGAAGTCACGCGGCATGTCGGCACCGAATCGGGCGACGAGATCCCAGGCGAGATCGATCGCGTTGAGCTCGATATGCGCCAGCGCATGCAGAAGCGCGATGCGCTTGGCGATGCTTCCACCCTTGCCGCGCCTGGGCATCCGGGCCGGGTCACGGAGTTCCGGACGCGGCGGGCGCGCCGGTCGCGGCGGCGGCGGAACGTCGCACAGCGGGCGCAGCGCCCCTGCGCGCCACGCCGCCGCGGCCGCGCGGCTGCATTTCGCCTTGCCCGCGGCATCCTCGCAATGGAGGACCGCGACGGCCGCGCCGCCGAGCGTGTCCGCCGTCATGCGATCTCGCGCACCGCGGCGAGGACGTCCCCGGCATGCCCCTTCACCCGGACCCTGGGCCAGATGCGCGCGATCCGTCCGTCGCGGTCGATGAGAAAGGTCGATCGCACGATGCCCATGAAGCGGCGGCCGTAGAGGGTCTTTTCCTGCCACACGCCATAGGCCTCGCAGACCGTGCCCTCCGTGTCGGCGGCCAGCCGGACCTTGAGGTCATGCCTGGCGATGAAGCGTTCGTGCGCGGCAATGCTGTCCCTGGAGACGCCGATCACGATCGCGCCGGCTGCCGCGAAGTCGTCGGCAAGGGCGGAGAAATCCTTCGCCTCCGTCGTGCAGCCGGGCGTGTTGTCCTTGGGATAGAAGTAGAGCACCACGATCCTGCCGCGCAGGTCGCTCAGCCGCAGGTCTTCATCGCCCGTGGCGGGAAGCGTGAAATCGGGAGCGGGATCGCCAATCTTGAGATTCACCGTGCATTCTCCTTGTTCCGCGGTGACAGTTTTGCCGCCGGACCGGCAATGATCCGATCATAGATCGCGGCGACCGCTTTTTGTGCCTCGAGGAGGGTCGATTTCAAGGCGGTGAAGTTCGCGACGCCGGCGGCGCGGGCCAGCGCGGATTCGAGGTCGGGCGTGAAATCGGCTTCATCCGGCGCTTCGCCGAGGGTCAGCCGCAAGAGCCCCTGGACGGCGTGATAAAGCGCATGCGCGGCATGCAGCGTCGCTCCGGCGCGGGGCTCCAGAATGCCGCTCGCGACCAGATTGGCGATGCAGTCGTCGAGCCGCGATGCGAAGACGCCCGGCGTGCGCGCACCTTCGCGCAGGAGCAGGAACTGGACCACGAATTCCATGTCGATGAAGCCGCCGCGAACGTGCTTGACGGCCCAGGGGTTGTCGGTTCCGAACTCGGCCCTGAGACGCTCGCGCATCGCGGCGACCGCGGGCAGCAGGGCTGCAAGGTCGCGCTCGGCCGTCAGCACGTCCTTGATGGCGGTGCGAATGCGATCGGCGAAACGGGGCGGCGCGGCGACGACCCGGGCTCGCGTCAGCGCCATATGCTCCCAGGTCCAGGCGCGGTCGGCGTAATACCCGGTGAAAGTTTCGAGCGTGACGACGAGTGGTCCGGCACGTCCCGAGGGACGCAATCGCGTATCCACCTCCCACAGCCGCCCCTCCGGAGTCAGTGCCGTGACGGCGGTGAGAAGGGCCTGCCCGAGTCCGCTGAAATAGCGGGAGGCGGGCACCGGGCGGGCGCCGTCCGACTGGTTCGCATCGCCTTCGACATCGTAGAGCAGCACGAGGTCGAGATCGGACGCGAAGGAGAGCTCGCGGCCGCCGAACTTGCCCATCGCAAGAATGGCGAGCGCCCCTCCGGGAAAGCGGCCGTGACGTTCGGCATAGGCCGCGCCGACCGGGCCCAGAAGGCCGGTGAGCGACACCTCCGCAAGGTCCGTCATCGCCTCGCTTGCCTCCCGCACGCCGGCCAGCGATTCGAGCAATTGAACCCCGAGCTGAAAGCGCCGGTCCTCGGTCCATCGGCGCGCGATATCGAGGATATCCTCATAGTCGCGGGCGCGGGCGAGGGCGGCATCGAACTCGCGCGCAAGGGTCTCACGGTCCGGCAATGGAGCAAAGAAATCGGGATCGAGCAGAGCATCGATCAGTTGCGGTCGTTTCGCGAGTCGTTCCGCCAGAACCGGCGCCATGCCCATGATCCGCGCGATCAGCCGGAAGAGCGAGGGGTTGGACTGAAACAGCGAGAAAAGCTGAATGCCGGCCGGGAGCTGGGAGAGGAAATGGTCGAAGCGCGCCAGCCCCTGATCAGGCTCCGCGGTGGCCGCGAAGGCGTCGAGGAGCGCCGGCAGCATCGCCTCGAGAAGCTGACGCGCGCGCTCGGTCCTGAGCGCGCGATATCGTCCCCGTCGCCAGCGCGCGATGATCTCGAGAGCATTCTCCGCGGCGGCGAATCCGGCCTCGCGCAGGAGATCGACGAGGGCCGCGCCGTGCAGCTTCCGCTCCGGCGGGCGCGTGCGGGGGAGGAGAGCGTCATAGTGCCGCTGCACGCGTGCGAGATGCGCCCTGAGGGTGGCCTCGAAGCCGGCCACGTCGGAAAAGCCCATGAAGGTCGCGATATGGGCGATCCCCTCCGCGCTCTGCGGCAGCGTATGCGTCTGCGCGTCGTCGATCATCTGCAGGCGATGCTCGAGGGTGCGGTAGAAAAGATAGGCGGCCTCGAGATCGTCGCGCACGTCGGCGTCGATGCGGCCTCTGGCGACGAGGCGATCGAGCGCGCCCAGGGTGTCGCGCACGCGCAGGCTCTCGTCGCGCCCGCCGAGAATGAGCTGATGAATCTGGGCGTAGAACTCAATCTCGCGAATGCCGCCGGGCCCGAGCTTGATGTCGTATCCCGGAAGCTCGACCCCGTGATGGCCGTGGTGGCGATGGATCTGATCCTTGATCGCGTGAATGTCCTCGATGGCCGCGAAATCGAGGCTGCGGCGCCAGATGAAGGGGGCGAGCCGTTCGAGATAGGCGCTGCCGGCGGCGACATCGCCGGCCACCTGCCGCGCCTTGATCATCGCCGCGCGCTCCCAATTGAGCGCGACGCTCTGGTAGTAGGTCTCGGCCGCGCCGACCGAGAGCGCGATCGGCGTCGCACCGGGGTCGGGGCGCAGGCGCAGATCGGTGCGGAAGACGTAGCCCTCGGCGGTGCGCGCTTCGAGGATGCGGACGAGGTCCTGTGTCAGGCGCACCATGGCGTCGCCGAGCGATCGCGCGCCGTGGTATCGCACGACTTCCTCGTCATAGAGAACGATGAGGTCGATATCGCTCGAATAGTTGAGCTCGCGCGCGCCGAGCTTGCCGAGACCGAGAATGATCAGGCCGCTGCCCTCGGCGATCTCGGGAAGCGGTTTCTCGAAACGGCGGCCGGGCGAGGCGAGTTCGCCGTGCTTCATGCTGCGAAAGAGGAGATGCGCGAGACTGTGCGCCAACGCCCGCTCGGCGAAAACACTCAGGGCCTCGGTGACGCGGGCGAGCGGCCACAGCCCGGCGACGTCGGCCGCGGCGACGAGCAATGCGATCCGTGCCTTCTTGTGACGCAGCAATCGCATCAGCGCGTCGATCGAGGGCGCCTCGGGCGCCGTGGCCTCGAACTCCGCCATTTCCTCCCCGAAACGGGTGTCGGGCCCCTTTTCGAGGAGCGAGGGTAAGAGCGAGGGGTGGACACGCAGACTGCGCGCGAGATAGGGGCTGTTGCCGGCGAGCGTGGCGATCAGTGCCCGGGCCTCGCCGCTCAGGGAAGGTGACGCCTTGCCCTCCGCCGCAAGGCGGTTCAAGACATCGTTAATCGCATCTTCGGCCCTCTTGCGGTCGAATGGCTGCGGGAGACGGCGAAGGTCGATGGCCATGATGCATTCGGATCCGCGAAAAGACGCGAGAAAGCTGCGCCGCGGATCATGCGGCGGCGCGTCCGGGCACCATGCGCAAGCGGGCCTCATACGGTCAAGACGGAAAGGGTAGGCGTGTGGTCGCGCATCTCAAACGCGGCATGAAACTGGTCTTTGCGGGGTTTTTCGTCGTCTCGATGGCGGCGTTCGTTCTCGTTGTCCGACTTGCCTACGGGCCGATCGCGATCGGCGGCCTTGCGCCGTGGATGGAGCAGCGGATCGCGGCGCGCATTCCGGGGGCGGCGGTGCGGATTCAGGATCCGGTGCTGGCGTGGAGGGGGTGGCCTGACGGCTTCGAGGTGCGGCTTCCCGCTCTCGATCTCGAGGTCGGGGGCAAGGGCAGTCTTCGATTGTCGCGGCTGCGTATCGCGCTCGATCTTTTCGGCAAGGCGCGGGCGGTCGAGATCGGGCGCCTCGAGGGCGAGGCCGATTGGCCGCGGACGGTTCCGCAGGGTACCGCCGATCGCGCCCTTGCCGCCGGACAGCTTCCCGCTCCGCTCAACAAAGCCCTTGACCGTCTGGTGCGGGCGATGCCGCATCGGCTGACGATTGCTACGGCGCACCTCGTTCTCCGCGATGACGCGATGCACGCGCTTGTCGAGATTCGGAACGCCCGTTTCGCGGCCCACCGGGCGGGGCGGCGGCTCGCGCTCGAGGCACATGCGGAGCTTGCCGCGACGGGAGCAAGAATTGCCGCGATCACGCTCGTGGCGGATTTCCGGCGCAAGGGGACGAAGTCGGTCGAACTCACGCTTGCGGATGCGAGGCCGTCGCGCCTTGGCGAGGCCATGCCCGCGATGGCCGCGCTCGGCGGGATCGACCTGCCGCTCGATATCACGATCGCCGGCGTCGCCGATGCCGAGGGACGTCTGACACGCGCACGGTTGCACGTCACCGCGGGTGCAGGAGGGCTGCGGCTTGCGCCCTATTATCCCGAGCCTGTGGCGATCGACGGCGGCGAAGCCGATCTCGTCTATGACGGTGATCGACGCACCGTCATCGTCGATGCCCTGAAGGTCGGCTTCGCCGGTACCGCGCTGCAGCTCGCCGGTGACCTCGGGCTCGGTCCGGAGGGACCCGCGCGGCTCAGGCTCGACGGCGGCTTCGGTCCGCTCTCGGTGCGCGATCTCGTCGCCTACTGGCCGCGCACGCTCGCCGATGGTGGACGCGACTGGATCGACGCCAATCTGCAGTCCGGCCGCATCGACGGTGCCGAGGTCACCCTCGATTTGCCCGCGCTCGCGCAAAAAGGCGCCGCGTTCCCCGCCAACGGCTTTCATCTCGATTTCCGCTTTTCGGGACTGCTCGGCCATTATCTCCGGCCGATGCCGCCGCTCCGCGACGCCTCGGGCAGCGGGCGGCTGAGCATGGCCGATCTTGTTCTCCGCTTCGAAGACGGGATGATCGCGGGCATGCCGATCGCCGGCTCGACGGTCCGGCTTGCCGGTTTTGACGCGCCGGGCACGGATACCGGCATCATCGACCTCCGCCTCGACGGGCCGTTGCCCGGCATCCTGCGTCTGATCGACTATCCGCCGCTCGGCTACGCCACCGCCTTCGGCCTTGCACCGGACATGATTGCGGGTACCGTCGCCGTGTCGGCACGGATCACGCTGCCGCTTTTGAAGGAGGCACGGCTCGACGATGTCGATCTCGATCTCGAGGCCGGGATCGACGACCTCGCGATCCCCGACATCGTGGCCGGGCGCGCCCTCGAGGGAGGGCGTCTCGACATGCGCGTCGATCGGCACGGTCTCGAGGCGACCGGTCGGGCCCGGCTTGCCGGCATCCCGCTGAGGGTCGCCTGGCACGAGCGTTTCGATGCCGGGACAGGGCCCGCGAGCCGCTATGAGATCCGGGCCGATCTCGCCCCTGACGATCTCGTGGCCCTCGGCCTCGATACGGCCGACCATTTCGCCGGGGTGGCGAGGCTCGACCTTCGGCTCACGGGCAATGGCGCCCGGCTCGAAGCCGGGGCGCTTTCCCTCGACCTGTCGCGCGCCCGCCTGAGGTTCACGAGGCTCGCCTGGCAGAAAGTGTCCGGCGCGCCGGCGGCGGTTCATGCGGCGCTCGATTTCACGGACCCGGCACGCATTCGCCTGCGGCGGATCGTCTTCGCCGCCGGGGACGACCGCATTGCCGGCTCGCTTTCTCTCGACGTCGCAAACGGTGCACTCCTGGCGGCCGATTTCGACCGCTTCCGGCTCGGGGCGACCGACGGGGCGATTCGCTATGAACGTGACGGCGCCGGCGGCGAGCGCCTCGCCTTCAGCGGGCCGCAGATCGACGCCCGCGGCCTTCTCGAGAGCTTCGATATCGGCAGGGGGCGACCGTCCGCGGCGCTCTCTCCCCTCTCCCTCGCGATCGACGCCGGGACCGTTTACGCATTGGCCGGCGAGCGCTTCGATGCGGTGCATGTCGCCGGCACGCGCGGCCGCGACGGCTGGCAGCGTCTCGAGACCCGCGCCCGTTTTGCCGGCGATGGCGACCTCGTTCTCGAATTTCTGCCGGACGGTGAGGCGTCGACGCGGCGGTTTCGTCTCGAGGCGGACGACGCGGGACGGGCCTTTCGTGCCCTCGGCCTGTTCGATCAGGCGGAAGGCGGTCGGCTCGAGGTCGAGGCGGTGCTTGCGGGGCACGGCGAGGATCTGCGTGTGGACGGCACGGCCAGAGTGGAGGATGTCCGCCTCGTGCGCAGCGATGATGTCGAGATCGAAGGCGACGCCGAAACGAAAAGCCGGCTTGACGCATTCCTCGGCGGTTCCGGGTTGCATTTCGATCGCATCCTGTTGCCTTTCAGACTGGCCGGCGGGACGATCGATATCGAGGGCGCTCGCGCCAGTGGGCCGAAGCTCGGGGTCACGCTCGAAGGCCAGATCGACGACCGCCTCGAGCGGATCAGCGTCAACGGCCTCATCGTGCCCGCCTACTGGCTCAATTCGGCGCTCGGCAGGCTGCCGCTCGTCGGCGGAATCTTCAGCGGCGGCAAGGGCGGCGGTCTCTTCGCCTTCGCTTACCGCATCAAGGGGACGACGGACGATCCCGAAATCCGCGTCAGCACCCTGACGGGACTGCTGCCGGGGATTCTGCGCCGGCCCTTTACTGGCGCCAAGGGCAAGCTCGAGACCCTGCCGGAAGGCGACAAGACGGCGGTGCCGGAGCCCCCGCCCGGTGGCTGACCGTCACTCCACCCTGACGAGGGCATGGCGCTTCCTGCCCGCCGAAAGCTTGATCACGCCGTTGGCGAGATCGGCCTCCGTGACCCGGTAGGTCTCGTCGGCAATCGGGCGATCATTGAGCCGGGCGCCGCCTTGTGCGATCAGACGCCGCACCTCCTTTTTCGAGGACGCGAGCCCGGCGGCGAC
>CAZAEP010000080.1:0-10422 GCA_964484045.1 uncultured Sphingomonadales bacterium | reverse complement strand
CAGCGGCGCCCGCGCGGTCGGCGGCGCGCTGTCCTGGGAAAAGCCGCAACCGCTCGGCCCCTTTCCCGAGACCGGTCCCTTCGCCGGCCTCGCGGTGCCGGAGACGGTGACCGTCAGCCGTCAGCTCCTCGCCGTCCCTGACCTCGATCTCAATGACCGCACATGGGCGCGGCTCGCCGACGGCACGCCGCTCGTTACCGCCGCCCCGCGCGGGCGCGGGACGCTTGTTCTCGTCCATACGAGCGCCGATGCGGAATGGTCGAACCTCGTGCTGTCCGGGCTCTTCGTCGACATGCTCAAGCGCCTGCTGCTCTTCGCGCAGCGGCCGCAGGACCGGGGCGCCGCCGCCGAAGGGCCCGCCAATCTGGTGCCGCAGGCCCTGCTCGACGGCTTCGGACGACTTGCACCCGCCCCCGAGGGGGCCGCTCCCGTTGCGGCGCACGCCTTCGACCGCACCGTCGCCTCGCCGGCGCACCCGCCGGGCCTCTACGGACCCGCGACCGCCCCCCTGGCGCTCAATCTGACGGGACCGCGGGGGCCGATCGATGCGGGATTCCGCTTCCGCCCGGTGTCCGAACCGATGCAGGCGATGGAGGAGGCGGCGCGCGTCGACCGCGATCTGGCCCCGCCGCTCTTCCTCCTTCTTCTCGCCCTCGCCTTCGTCGACCTCGTGGCGAGTCTCGCCCTGCGCGGCCATCTTGCGCTTCGCCGGCCATGGCGAGCGGGCGCCGGTGCACTTCTCGCCTTCGGCCTCCTCCTCCCGGGCCCGCCGCTCCGGGCGGCGGACGCGCGCGCGATCGACACCGGTTTCGCCATCGCCGCGACGAGCGAGACGCGCATCGGCTATATCCGTACCGGCGACGCCCGCATCGACCGGCTGACCGAGGCCGGCCTGCGGGGGCTCGGACGCGTTCTCGCGCTGCGTACGGCGGTGCGGCTCGGTACGCCGATGGCGCTCGACCCGGAGCGCGATCCCTTGAGTTTGTTCCCGCTCATATACTGGCCGGTGCCCGCCGATGCCCCGCGTCTGAGCGACGCGGCGCTCGCCAATCTCGCCGATTTCCTCGCCAGCGGCGGCATCGTGATCTTCGACACCGGTGCCGGCGATCGTGCCGAAACGAGCCTCGGAATCGAGAACCCGGCGGCGCGCGAAGCGCTCAGGCGGCTTCTCGGCCGGCTCGATCTGCCGCCGCTCATCCCGGTGGAGCGGACGCATATCCTCGCCCGCTCCTTCTACCTCATCGACAGCTTTCCCGGACGCATCAGCGGCCGTGCCCTGTGGGTCACCGCCGATTCGGCGGGCGACGAGCCGCAGGTGAGCCCGCTCGTCATCGGCGGCAATGACTGGGCGGCGGCCTGGGCGATCGATACCGGCGATCATTTTCTCGTGCCCGCGCTCGGCGGCGGCTCGCGTCAGCGCGAGCTCGCCTTCCGCTTCGGCATCAATCTCGTCATGTACGCGCTCACCGGCACCTACAAGGGCGATCAGCTCCACCTGCCGGCCCTCATCGAACGGTTGGGGGAGTGACGGCGGTGGAGCATATCGCACTCGACTTCGCCCCCGTCCTGCCCTCGTGGCTGCTCGCCGGGCTGGCGATCGCGGCGCTTGCGCTCTCGGCCCCGGCGCTCATCGCCCGGGCCCGCGGCGGCGTCCTGCGGCTGGCATTCCTGGCCACGCTTCTTGCCGCCCTTTTCAACCCGCAGCTCGTTCGCGAAGAGCGCCGGCCGCTCGACGACATCACGCTCGTCCTCGTCGATCGCAGCGCCAGCAACCGCCTCGGCGACCGCGCGGCGGAAACGGAGGCGGCCCTGTCCGCCCTGCGCGCCGCCGTCGCCGAAAAGGGCGGCACGCTCAAGGTCGTCGACAGCGCGCGCGATGACGGACGCAGCGAGATCTTCGCCCCGCTTCTCGACGCCCTCGGGGAAATCGCCCCCGACCGCCTGTCCGCCATCGTCGTCATCAGCGACGGTCGCATCGACGATGCCGCGCGGGCCCGCACCGTGGCCGCGGCCGGCCGGCCCGTTCAGGCGCTCCTGACCGGCGACCCGGACCTGCCGGATCGCCGCCTCGAGGTCCTCGAGGCTCCCGAATTCGCCCTCGTTGGCCGCCCGGTAACACTGCGATTGCGGGTGCGCGAGCACAATCTCGAGAGCAAGGGGCCGATCGCGCTCGGCATCCGCCGCCTCGGCGCGCCGTCCGAGCGGCGCCTGGTCCGGCCCGACGAGCCGATCGACATCACGCTCACGCCCGAACGGCGCGGCACGCTGCTCGTCGAGGCGACGGTCGCCGCGGCGCCGGGCGAGCGGGTGCTCGTCAACAATCGCGCGCTCTTTTCCATCAATGCCGTGCGCGACCGTCTGCGCGTGCTTCTCGTCTCCGGCGAGCCGCATCCCGGCGAACGGGTGTGGCGCGACACGCTCAAGGCCGATCCGGCGGTGGATCTCATTCATTTCACCATCCTGCGCCTGCCGACGAGCCAGGACCCGACGCCGGTGAGCCAGCTTTCGCTGATCCCCTTCCCCACCGAGCGCCTGTTCGCCGAGCAGCTCCACGATTTCGACCTCGTCATCTTCGACCGCTACGCGCTGCGCGGCGTTCTCGAGCCGCGCTATTTCGGCAATCTGCTCGCCTATGTCGAAAGCGGCGGTGCACTGTTCATCGCCAACGGCCCCGAATTCGCCGGCCGCGACAGCCTCTACGGCACCGCGCTCGGCACCATCCTGCCCGCGGTGCCGGCGGGCGAGGTGCTGGCACGGGGCTTCACGCCGACACTGACGCCGCTGGGTCGCCGCCATCCGGTGACCGCGGCCCTCGCCGGCGGCACCGGCGCGGGCGGCGGTTGGGGCCCCTGGTTTCGTCTCGTACCGGGACGGGCGACGCGCGGCCGGACGCTTCTCGACGACGGCAGCGGTCGGCCGCTGCTCCTTCTCGACCATGCCGGCGAGGGACGCGTGGCGGAACTGATGTCGGACCAGATCTGGCTCTGGGCGCGCGGCGTCGCCGGCGGCGGCCCCTATCAGGAGCTCCTGCGCCGCACCGTCCACTGGCTGATGAAGGAGCCCGATCTCGAGGAAGAGGCGCTCCTTGCGCGCAGCGAAGGCAACCAGATCCTGGTCGAACGCCGCAGCCTGAAACAGCGGACCACGACGGTGACCCTCACCCGTCCCGACGGAACGCGCGAGACGCTCACGCTCACCCCCGGGCCCGACGGCATCGCGCGCGGCCGGGTCGCGGCGCCCGAATTCGGCTTCTACCGCCTGAGCGACGGCCCGCTCGAAGCCGTCGCCGGCGTCGGCCCGATGGGCGGGCACGAGCTGAGCGAGGTGGTGCCGAGCGACACGGTGCTGGCACCGCTCGCCCGGGCCACCGGCGGCGGCGTCTTCTGGATCAAGGACGGGATACCGGACATCCGACGGCCATCTGCACGCGCCGCCGCCGCCGGACGCGGCTGGCTGGGACTGCCGCGGCGCGGCGCCAGCCGCAGCGCGTCCGTGCACGCGGCGCCGGCGCTGCCGGCCTGGATGTGGGCGCTTCTGCTCGCCTCGCTTCTCGGCCTTGTCTGGTGGCGCGAGAGCCGCTGAGCCTCACATGCCCCAGGCCACGCGTTTTTCATTGGCGCGGACGAGATTGCGATAGCGCGCCAGCGCCCAGACCGGGAAATAATGCGCGTAGCCGTGATAACGGAGATAGAAGACGCGCGGGAAGCCGACCGCCGTGTACCAGGGCTCCTCCCAGCGCCCGTCCTCCTCGCGCCGGGCCTTGACGAGCCAGGCGACGCCGCGCCTGACGGCCTCGCTTTCCACCTCGCCCGCCGCCATCAGCCCGAGCAGCGCCCAGGCGGTCTGCGAGGCGGTCGATGGCGCCGGATGGTCGCGCGTCTCCGGCCAGTAGCTCGCCCCCGACTCGCCCCAGCCGCCGTCCGCATTCTGGCGTCGGAGCAGCCAGTCGACGGCCTTGCGCACATAGGGCGCGGCCATGTCCTCGCCAACGGCGTTGAGCGCGCACAGCACCGACCAGGTGCCGTAGACATAGTTCGTGCCCCAGCGCCCGAACCAGCTTCCGTCGGGCTCCTGCGTCCTCTTCAGATAGTCGAGTCCGCGGATCACCGCCGGGTGGTCGCGCCCGTACCCCGCCTGCGCGAGGAAGGAGAGGCAGCGCGCGGAGACGTCCTCGGTCGGCGGATCGAGAAGCGCACCGTGATCGGCGAAGGGAATGTGATTGAGATAGCTGTCGTCATTGTCGATGTCGAAGGCGCCCCAGCCGCCGTTCGCGCTCTGCATGCCGACGATCCACTCCGCGGCGCGATCGATGGCCTCGCGATAGGCGCCGCCGTCGCTGCGATCGAGCACCATCGCAACCACCGCGGTGTCGTCGACGTCGGGATAGTGGCCATTGGCGTACTGGAAGGCCCAGCCGCCGGGCCTGAGATCCGGCGCCTGCACCGCCCAGTCGCCCCTGACTTCCAGGATCTGTTTCGACGCCAGCCAGTCGCAGGCGCGTTTGATCGCATCGCCCTGCGGTGCTTCGCCGGCTTCCATGAGCGCATGCGCGGCCAGCGCCGTGTCCCAGATCGGCGACAGGCAGGGCTGGCAGAAGGTCCTGCCCTCGCCCGGGGTGAGCAGCTTCCTGATCGCCCGCTTGGCGGTCAGAAGCCGCGGGTCGTCCTTGGCGAAGCCGAGCGCTTCCATCGCCATCACCGCGTTCGCCATGGCGGGGAAGATGGCGCCGAGCCCGTCCTCGCCGTTCAGACGCTCGAGGAAGAAATCGCGCGCAACGGCGATCGCCCGCGCGCGCGTGCGCTTCGGGAAATGCGGCTCGACCCGGCGCAGCACGCGATCGAGCCAGAGAAAGAAGGCCCCGGTCCAGCGCCCGGTCGGGTTCTGCTGCCAGTCGCGGATGGTCTCGGGCGGACGACGGAAGAGCTCGCGGATATGCGTGCCGGTGGGGTTCTTCGCCTGCGGCTTCAGGGTCGCGAGGATGAGCAGCGGCGCGATCACCGTGCGCGACCAGTAGGACATGCGCCAGACGGTCACCGGGAACCAGCGCGGCATCAGCATCAGCTCGACCGGCATCACCGGCACCGCTTCCCACGGCACCTCGCCGAAGAGCGCCAGCGCATAGCGGGTGAAGACATTCGTCCGTTCGGCGCCGCCCATCGCGAGCACCAGCTCGCGCGCCTTCTTCATGTGCGGCGCGTCGGGCTCGTCACCGACCATCTTCAGGGCGAAATAGGCCTTGACCGTCGCCGAGAGATCGGCCTCGCCGCCATGAAACAGCGGCCAGCCGCCATGCGGTTCCTGGATCGCGCGGATATAGTCGGCGAGCGCCGCTTCCGTCTCGGGCTCGCGCTCGTCGAGATAATGGTTGAGGAAGATGTATTCGGCCGGAATCGTGGCATCGGCCTCGAGGTCGAAGACGAGATGTCCGTCCTCCCGCTGCCGCGCCTTGAGCCCGCTGACGGCGGCGGCGATCACCTCATCGAGATCTTCGACGGACGGGCTCGATGTGCTCGGGCTTTCGCCTCTCATGGCTTGTGCGCTCCCGCATTGACAATGGAACTGTCCGGGCGCCGGCGTGCGGCGCGCGGTCCGGCACCCCGCCCCGGAGCAAGAACATGCTCGGCCGCCTTATGGCCCGAACGGACCGCACTTTCAATCGTCGCCGGCAGGCCGGTGGCGGTCCAGTCGCCGGCGAGAAAGAGATTGTCCCACGCCGTCCGCACATCCGGACGCCGCGCGAGCGATTGCGGCGTGGCGACAAAGGTCGCGCGCTTTTCCTTGATCACGCGATGCCGCGGCAGGGGTGTGGCAGGATCGATCCCGAGCGCCCGCCCGACGTCGCGCCAGCAGTCCGCGGCGATCGCGCGCGCCGGCCGTGCGGCCACGTGATCGGCGGCGGAAATGGTCACCGATGCGATCTCCCCGCGCAGGAACAGCCATTCGGCGAGGCCGCCGATGAGCCCCATGATGCGCACCCCCGCGTGCTGCGCCTTCGGCAGGCGATAATGCACATTGACGATGGCCTCGCCCTCCGCCGGCACCGCCAGCCCGGGCACGAGCGTCCGGGCAATGTGCGCCGGCACCGCGAGCACGATCCTCTCGCCCGCATCCAGCGCAACCCGTTCCTCGCCGATCTTCATGGCGGAAACGTGACCTTCGCGGAATTCGAGCGCGCTCAGCCGGGCATGAAAGCGCACCACGGCGCCCTGCCCGCGCAGCGTCTCGAGGGCCGGATCGACGAAGCTGTGCGCCAGGCTTTCACGAGCGATGAGCGGTCGGCAATGGGCGCCGCCGCGGGCGAAGGTCTCGCACAGCACCGGACGCAGCAGCGCCGCCGCGGCAACCTCGGGCGGCGTGTTCAGAGCGGCCACCGCGAGCGGCTCCCAGAACCGGCGATAGAGCGCGCCCGAACCGCCGAGCGCGGCCGCCACCGTTGTCTCGCGCGACGCGGAGAGGAGACGCAGCGCGGCGAGATAGTGCCTTGCGCGGGTCCCCGGCACGCGACGCCGCGGATCGAAGATCCACCAGGGAATCGGGCCGTCGCCCAGGCGCAGCTCCCAGCGCTCGCCGCTCGCCAGATCGACGAAGGGAAAGGCCGCTTCCGCGGGTCCGGCCAGGCGATCCCCGGCGCCGATCGCATCGAGATAGGCCCGCGCCGAGCGATTGCCCGAGAGCAGCAGGTGATTGCCATTGTCGATCACCGCGCCCAGGGTCCTGTCATGAAAGGAGCGACAGCGCCCGCCGGCGCGCCCGGTCGCCTCGTAGAGCGTGACCGCCTCGCCCGCGGCGGCGATCCTCACCGCGGCCGCGAGTCCGGCGAGCCCGCCGCCGATCACATGGACGCGCGCCATCGCGGTCCTTTCATGGCCAGGCGGAGGGCGATCCAGAGTTTCTCGAGCCTGCCGAGGAGCCGGTGCAGCGGCGATTGCGGCTCCGGCGCGAAGTCGCGTGCGCGCATGCGCACGAATCGTCTCTCATAGACCGCCATCATGATCGCCGCCGGCCGGAGATCGCCGCTGTCGCACGCCGCAAGCGCCGCCCGCGCGGCGGCGAATTCGCCGGCGATTCGCGCGGCAAGCTCACGCTTGACCGAGATCAGCCGCGGATCCCGCACCACCGCCTGCGGGTCGCGGCCCGTGATCCCGTGCGCCGCCAGCAGGTCCGCGGGAAGGTAGAGCCGGCCGCGTGCCGCATCTTCCTCGATATCGCGCAGGATGTTGGTGAGCTGCAGGGCGCGCCCGAGATGCGCTGCGAGCGTCTGCCCCGCCTCGGCGGGTGCGCCGAAGACGCGCACGCACAGCCGCCCCACGGCGGAGGCCACGCAATCGCAATAGCGATCGAGTTCCGTCGCATCGGGCGCGACGATCGGCGCGCCGGCATCCATCTCCATGCCGTCGATCACCGCCTCGAAATCGGCGCGATCGAGGTCGAAACGCGCCCGTGCCCGGGCCAGCGCCCGCTCGAGCGGCGTCCCGGGTCGACCGTCAAAGATCGCCGCCAGACGATCCCGCCACTGCGCGAGCGCCGCCCGCTTCTCCGCGTCCGCAGCCTCGCCGTCGGCGATGTCGTCGACCTCGCGGCAGAAGGCGTAGATGGCAAAGAGTGCGGCGCGCCGCTCGGACTCCATCAGGCGCATCGCCCAGTAGAAGGAGGAGCCGGCGGCGCGCACCCTGGCGGCGATGGCGCGGGTCTCCGCACTCTCCTGCCCGTTCGCCGCCAGAGCCTCCGCTGTCGTCATCCCGCACCTTCCGTATTCGCTTCACGGCCTCGCTTAGCCGCCCTCTCCGGCGCGATCAAGCCTCGCGCCGCCGGAACCGTACTGCCGTCCCTTCCAGGAACTGCCCCGACCGCGCCAGTGGTCGCGGGCGGAGGCGAGCGTCGCCGCGAGATAAAGACCGGCGACAAGGGGCAGCAGGATCGCCTCGCCGGCCGGGCGCAGATAGTAGATCAGCGTCGGCCGATAGGCCGTCGTCATGGCGCTCCAGCCGAGGCCGCCGAGCGCCGCCGCCACATGATCGCCGAGAACGAGGCCGAGCAGAAGGCCCGCGGGCGGCGCCAGAAAAACCACGCCCATGCCGAGGATCGTGCCGGCGAGCAGAAGCCCGGAATGTTTCAGTTGCGCAAAGGCCGAGCGGCGGATCATGGCAAGCAGGGGGGCGAGACGGGCATGACCGCGGAGCGATCGGCTGTCCTCGGCGAGCCCGAGCCAGAGCCGTCCGCCCGTCGCCTGCACGCGGGAGGCCAGCGTGCAGTCGTCGATGACCGCACCCCGGATCGCCGCGAACCCGCCCGCGCGCTCGAGCGCCACGCGGCGCAGGAGGACGCAGCCGCCGGCCGCCCCGGCGACCGGACTTTCGGGATCATTCACCGCGGCGAACGGATAGAGCATCTGGAAGAAGAAGACGAAGGCGGGAACGAGCCGCTTCTCCCAGAAGCTTTCGCACCTCAGCCGCACCATCAGCGAGACGAGATCGCACCCCTCGCTCTCGGCCCTGGCGACGAGACGGGCGAGCAGATGCGGCGGGTGCACGATATCGGCATCGCTCAGCCAGTAGAAGTCCGGCGCGGACGCCGTCGTGCGCTTCACGCCATTCGCGAGCGCCCACAGCTTGCCCGTCCACCCGGGCGCAAGCGGCGGCGCGGCGATCACCTCGGCACCGGCGGCCCGGGCGAGGGCGGCGGTGTCGTCTTCGCTCGCATCGTCGACGACCACGACACGCAGACGGCCCGGATAGTCCTGCGCCCGGATCGAGGCGACGGCCGCGGCGATGGTCGCGGCCTCGTTGCGCGCCGGGACGAGGGCGATAACGTCGGGCCAGCGGGCGGGCGGTGCCGAAGCGCGCAATCTCTGATCGGCACGCCAGAAGCGGTGGTGAAAAAAGAGCAGATGGAGCCAGGCGAGGAGCCCCGCTGCCGCGAGCCAGGCAAGAGCGCTCATCGGTATCGCCCCGCGAGCACCCTGAAGATTCCGACGATGCCGGCGCCGACGAGCGCCCCGCGTCCGAGAACCACGCGGCCGGCGAGCGGATCCTCGCGGGCGAGGCGCGCGGTCAGACGTCGGGCGATCTCCAGGATCACCGCCGATTCGGCAGCCAGACGGCGGCTCCCGAGCCCCGCCGGCAGGGCCCGCGCGGCGTCGGTCAATTGCCGGCAGCCCTCGAGGCAGCGATCGAGCACCCGGCGCAGACCCGGCGAGAGATGCGCCGCGCCGAGATCGGACACCTCGGCTCCGGCCTCGGCCATCCAGTCCGCGGGCAGATAGACGCGGTCCATCTTCCGGTAGTCGTCGCCGCAGTCCTGCAGGTGATTGATCACCTGCAGCGCATTGCACAGGGCGTCGTTCGCCGGCCACAGGTCCCGCGATTCACCATGCAGGTCGAGCAGATAGCGTCCCACGGGCGCGGCCGAGCGGTCGCAATAGTCCATGAGTTCGGCCCAGTCGGCATAGCGACGCTTGACGGCGTCCTGCCTGAAGGCGGACACGAGATCGAGACAGTGCCGCGTCGTGACCCCGGTTGCGGCGAGGCTGTCGCGCATGCGCACCGCCTTCTCGAGCCCCGGCGCCGCCCGCCCGCCCGCCACCGCCTCGGCGAAGGCGTCGAGACGCGCAATCTTGTCCTCGGGCGCGAGCGCGGGATTGTCGGCGATATCGTCGATGGCGCGGGCGAAGGCGTAGAAGATCGCCACATGCGGCCGCAGGCGCGGCGCGATGAGGCGCGAGCCGACGGGAAAGTTCTCGTCCGCCGCACCTTTCCCCGACGGGGTCTCGAGCTGTTCCGGCGATTGCGCGTGCTCGTCCATTGCGTCAGCCTCGGCTATCGTCTTTCGTCGTCGCATGGCATGTTTTCCGCGTCGGAGCAACGGCCTCAAGGAGATCGCATGATGACCCCGCCGCGACGCCCCTTTGCCTTCCCGTCCGCCCACGAAGACGACCTGCGGGCGCGCGAGGCGCCCGACACGCCGCAGACCCGCTCGCCGAGCTATCGCCTCGCCTATACGGACATGGACTTCATGAAGCGCGACGAGCTGCGCCCGGTGCGCCTCCAGCTCGAACTCATGAAGCCGGAGCTCCTGCTCCAGGAACACGGCATCGACGCCACCGTGGTGATCTTCGGCAGCGCCCGCAGCCCGCGCCCGGAGGACGGCGGCAATCGCGACGACCCGCGACGCGGCGACTATGAGGCGGCGCGTCGGCTGGCGGAGCTGATCGCCATCGCGCCGGGCGGCTGTCCGGAACGCCTCGTCGTGGTCACCGGCGGCGGACCCGGCATCATGGAGGCCGGCAATCGCGGCGCCGCCGAGGCGGGCGCGGAAAGCATCGGGCTCAATATCGTGCTGCCCCACGAGCAGGCGCCCAATCCCTAAATCACGCCCGAACTGTGCTTCCAGTTCCACTATTTCGCGCTCAGGAAGATGCACTTT
>CAZAEP010000079.1:0-10516 GCA_964484045.1 uncultured Sphingomonadales bacterium | reverse complement strand
ACCGGCGCGTAGAGGGCGATCGCAGCCTCCCCCTCTCCCACGCGCACCGATGGCGCAGCCCGTTCCAACCGCCGCTCGCGCAGGGACAGGGCGATATACTCGACGGCATGCGCGAGCATCGTGTCGGGGCTCTTCTCGCAGAAGGCGCGCAGTGCGAGCGCCATAAGCCGACCGTCCTGCCAGGGCGTGAGATCGAAGGTCTCGGCTTCCGAGCGATTGAGCCCGGTCAGATAGCCCTGCATCCAGCCGAGATAATAGGAATATCTCTCGCCCTTCCTGTCGGCCGCCGCGAGAAAATCGGAGCAGGGCTGCGCCCCGCCCCCTTCGATGGCGAAGCGCCCATCCTGGTCGGCAGCGAGTGCCGAACCGATGAAAATCACTCCGGCAAGCCCGGCAAGAGCGGTGGCCAGGTACTGCCCGTACGTCTTCATGAATCTGCCCTCCATAACGGCCTTCCCCACGCCCAGCACCCGGACCGTGTCAAGATTCTATACAGGTGCACTGCCTGCCCGGCAAGCAAATGTATCCCGCCAACCTCTTGAGTCTTCGTGTCTATTGGCCGACCGTGCGGTTCGGCCTGCCGACCCGAACCTGTCGGGTTTCCTTACAACCACCACCAGAAATCACGACTTTGGGCGCCGGTCATGGATGCCGAAGCCGCGCGGGCGGCGACAATTCCTTGTCTGGAAAAGAAGTTTTTCCCCGGATGGCGTCTCCGCCCGACCTGGCATCCGAATTGCTTTCGGCCATAGGGCCGCCCTGCCAGCGCGCAGAGCGCAGCCAGGAAGTTCTTGTGTCAAGAAGTCCTTGTGTCAGAGAGCATAAGATTATGGGGAGTCTGGTCATGAGTCGGAGAAGTTACCGGGCGACACTGCTCGGCGCCGTCCTGCTTGCATTTTCGGCCTCGCCCGCCGCGGCCGTGGATATCGTCCTCAATTTCAGCGCCGGCGCCGGCGTCGATCCGGTGAAGGCCGCACAGGCCCAGGCCGGATTCGAGGAGGCCGCCCGATTCTGGGAGCGGCGGCTGCGGGATCCCGTGACGATCAATATCGACGCCGGTTTCGACTCGCTCGGCCCGGGTGTTCTCGGGTCCACCGGCTCGACGAGCGCCATCGTCGACTATTCCACCCTCAGGACGGCGCTTGCTCTCGATGCGAAAAGCACGTCCGACGCCACCGCCGTGTCGAACCTGCCGACGGGCGCGAGCTTCGACTTCATCACCAATTCGCTCGGCAAGTCCGACGGCAGCATGCTCACCCCGGTGCTTGACAGCGTTTCCGGCGGCACCACGATCTCGAGCGCCGACAACAGCTTTCTCGACGTCAATACGGCCAATCTCAAGGCGCTCGGTTTCGGCGGTCTCGACGGTGTCACGGACGGCAGCATCACCTTCAGCTCCGATTTCAATTTCGACTTCGACCGCAGCGACGGCATTGCGCCCGACGCCTTCGATTTCGTCGGCGTCGCCATTCACGAGCTGGGTCATGCGCTCGGTTTCGTGAGCGGGGTCGACATCGTCGATCTTCTGTCCGGAACCGGTCCCCTTGCGGATGCCTTCATTCGCGGCCCGCTTGCCGATGCCAACTTCAACCCGGACGATTTCGCCGGGACCAATGTCCTCGACCTGCTGGCCTTCGCCCAGCAGTCCGGCTTCGCGATCTTCTCGACCCTGGACCTCTTCCGCTATTCGGATCTGTCCTTCGATGCGGACGGCAATTTCATCGGCTTTGATTTCACCACCGGTCTGGGCGTCAATGACCCGCTCACCTTCGATGATTTTGCGCAGCGGCTGGCGAACCGGACGGATATCCCCTACTTTTCCATCAATGGTGGACGGCGAGCCATCGCGCCCTTCTCGACCGGCCGGTTCAATGGCGGCATCGACTTCATGTTCCCCGACAGCACCCTCATCACGCTGGGCGGCAGCCAGGCCAGCCATTTCTTCGCCGATTTCGGGGTCGTCAACCCGCCCTTCGGCATCATGGATCCGAATTTCGGATTCGGCGAGCTCGGCCGCGTGAGCTATGCCGACCTGCTGGCGTTCGATGCCATCGGCTACGACATTCCGGAGCCGGCCACGCTGGGCCTGCTCGGGATCGGGCTCATGGGCATCGGATTCCGGTTGCGCCGTCGTCGTCGGACAGCATAGCGTCCATCGGCTCGGTGTCCGGAACATGTGCGGCGTCGCCCCCGGGCGGCGCCGCCGTTCTCTGCCATGCCCGACCCCCTTCCCATCCGCAGCGCGGGACCGCATATTGGGCCCATGGCGAACATGGTCACCCCCGTCAATCCCGAGATCTTCACGCCGCGCCGGCCCGAGCGGCCGGAGAAGTCGGAGGGCGGCATTCCGTTCCGGCTGGCCTCGGACTATGCCCCTGCCGGTGATCAGCCCCGCGCGATCGAAGAGCTCGTCGCGGGCGTGCGGGCGGGCGAGCAGAGCCAGGTGCTGCTCGGCGTCACCGGTTCCGGCAAGACCTTCACCATGGCCAAGGTGGTCGCGACGGTGGGCCGGCCGGCGCTCGTGCTGGCGCCGAACAAGACGCTGGCGGCACAGCTCTACGGGGAGTTCAAGGGCTTCTTTCCGGAGAATGCGGTCGAGTATTTCGTCAGCTACTACGACTATTACCAGCCCGAGGCCTATGTCCCGCGCACCGATACCTATATCGAGAAGGAATCGACGATCAACGAGCAGATCGACCGCATGCGGCATTCCGCGACGCGGGCCCTCCTCGAACGCGACGACGTGATCATCGTCGCCTCGGTATCGTGCATCTACGGCATCGGCTCGGTCGAGACCTATTCGACGATGACCGTCGACCTCCGCAGCGGCACGACGGTCGATCCCCGGGCCCTGATCGCGCAACTGGTGGCGCTGCAGTACAAGCGCAACGATCAGGTGCTCGGCCGCGGCACCTTCCGCGTTCGCGGCGACGTCATCGAGATCTTCCCCAGCCATCTCGAGGACCGGGCGTGGCGGATCTCGATGTTCGGCGACGAGGTCGAGGCGATCTACGAGATCGACGCGCTCACCGGCGAGAAGACGGCGGCCCTCGAGCGCATCAAGCTCTACGCCAATTCGCATTATGTGACGCCCAAGCCGACACTCGATCAGGCGATGACGCAGATCAAGCGCGATCTCGTCGAACGCGTCAGATGGTTCGAGAAGCGGGGCAAGCTTCTCGAAGCGCAGCGGCTCGAGCAGCGCACGCGCTTCGATCTCGAAATGATCGCCGCCACCGGCTCCTGTCCCGGGATCGAGAACTATTCGCGCTATCTCTCGGGCCGCGCGCCGGGCGAGCCGCCGCCGACACTGTTCGAGTATCTGCCCGACGAGGCGCTCCTCTTCGTCGACGAATCCCATGTCACGGTGCCGCAGCTCGGCGGCATGTCGCGCGGCGACCGGCGGCGCAAGGAAACTCTCGCCGAATACGGCTTCCGGCTGCCCGCCTGCCTCGACAACCGACCGCTCACCTTCGAGGAATGGAACGCCATGCGGCCGCAGACGATCTTCGTCTCGGCGACCCCGGGGCCGTGGGAGATGGAGGAGACCGGCGGCGTCTTCGTCGAGCAGGTGATCCGTCCCACCGGACTCACCGACCCCGAAGTGCTGATCCGCCCGGTCGAGCATCAGGTCGACGATCTCATGGCCGAGTGCCGGGAGATGGCGAAGCGGGGCCTGCGCGTGCTCGTCACCGTGCTCACCAAGCGCATGGCCGAGGACTTGACCGAGTATCTGCACGAGAACGGCATCCGCGTGCGCTACATGCATTCGGACATCGACACCGTGGAGCGCATCGAGCTCATCCGCGACCTGCGCCTCGGCGTCTATGACGTGCTTGTCGGCATCAACCTGCTTCGCGAGGGGCTCGACATCCCCGAATGCGGTCTCGTCGCCATTCTCGACGCCGACAAGGAGGGTTTCCTGCGCTCGGAGACCTCGCTCATCCAGACCATCGGCCGCGCCGCGCGCAATGTCGAGGGCCGCGTCCTCCTCTATGCCGACACGATCACCGGCTCGATCGAGCGCGCGCTCGCCGAGACCGGACGCCGGCGCACGAAGCAGCTCGCCTACAACGCGGCGCACGGAATCACGCCGGAGAGCGTGAAAAAGGCGATTGCCGACGTCATCTCTCATGTCGCCGAGGCCGATTACGTCACCGTCGACACCGGCGCGACGGGTGATCTGCATCGCATCGGCGACAATATCGAGGCCGTGATCGCCGATCTCGAAGCACGCATGAAGGCCGCCGCCGCGGAGCTCGAATTCGAGGAAGCGGCGCGACTCCGGGACGAGATCCGGCGCCTCGAGGAGGCCGACCTCGCCGTCCGCTCCGGCCTGCCGGCGCTGCCCCGGAGGCACGGGCGGAACCGGGATGCGGCACCGGGCGCCCCCGGCATGCCGAAGGGCCGCTCGACCGCCGGTCGCCCCGGCACGCGGGCAAGGAAGGGGAAGTCGAAACGGAAATGGTGAGTGGCTCGCCGTGCGCACTGTCGCGATAGGGAAACCTCGGCAGGCGCGCCGTTGTGCCTCACCCCAGAGCCGCGCGCGCGAGCTTGCGCATCACCGTCGGCAAACGAGCCAGAGTCTCCTCGCGCGGCAACCAGAGTCCCGCGAGCGAGGGGCGCTTTTCGAGCCGCGCCGTGACAAGCTCGAGTTCAAGATGGAAATGCGTGAAGCTGTGGCGGATCGGCCGCTCGTGCCAGCGCCAGGAGGCTTCGATCGGCGCATGCGCAAGGGCGGCGTTGCGATCGAGATCGGGTACTTCGAGCCAGGGACTCGAGGGCAATTCGAGCATGCCGCCGAGAAGGCCCCGCGACGGCCGCCGCCGCACCAGAACGGCGCCCTCGGCCTCGAGCCAGAAGGCGAGCCCGCGCCGGGTCGGCTTCTCGCGCCGCGGCGCCTTCACCGGATAGCGCTCGGGCGCGCCCTGCTCACGCGCCACGCATCCCGCGGCCCACGGACAGAGCGGGCAATCGGGGACCCGCGGGGTACAGACCATGGCGCCGAGATCCATCAGCGCCTGTGCGAAATCCCCGGCGCGGTGGCGGGGAACGAGATCGCCGGCACGGGCCGCGATCTCGCCTTTCGCTGCCGGCAGGGGTGTCGCGACGCCATGCCGGCGCGCGAGGACGCGGACGACATTGCCGTCCACCGCCGCCACCGGACGGTCGAAGGCGATGGCCGCGATCGCCGCCGCGCTGTAGGGGCCGATTCCGGGCAGACGCCGGAGCTTCTCCGGGTCGTCGGGAAAGCGGCCCCCGTGCTCGCGTACGACCGTCCGGGCACAGCGATGGAGATTGCGCGCGCGGGCGTAATAGCCGAGCCCCGCCCAGTGGTCGAGCACCGCCTCGAGGGGCGCCGCCGCAAGCGCCTCGAGGTTCGGCCATTCCTCGAGAAAGCGCAGGAAGCGCGGCTTGACCGCCTCGACCGTGGTCTGCTGCAGCATGATCTCGGAAAGCCACACGCGATAGGGATCGGCCCGCTCCCCGGGCGGCGCGCGCCAGGGAAGGTCGCGACGCGCGCGGTCGTACCAGGCCAGCAAGCGATCCGCCGGGCTATGATCATCCATGCGCGTGATGCTAAAAGGACCCGTCGAGAGGCTGTTCACGGAAGCTCAGGGTGGCAAAGGGCGACGCGGACGTCAAACCGGTACGGGACGAGCGGCGTGGACGCAGCGTCGTGCTGGCACGGCTTGTTCCGGCGCTCGCCCGCAAGGCCTACCGTGCCCGGGGTTTCGCGCAGGAAACCGTGATCAGCCGCTGGCCCGAGATCGTCGGACGCGAACTCGCGGAAATCGCGCTCCCCCGGCGGCTTCGCTTTCGCCGCGGCGCGCGCAATGAGGGCACGCTCGAGATCAGCGTCGAATCGGCCCATGCCACCGCACTGCAGCATCAGGAGCCGATCATTCTCGCGCGGGTGAACGGTTTTTTCGGCTACCGGGCGGTGGCCCGCATCAGGCTCATCCACGCGCCGGTTGCCGCCCGCGCCTCCCTCCCCGCCATCGCCGACCAAGCGAAGAAGCCCGATTCGTGCTCAAGAAAGCGCGCCGAGATGCTGGCAAAGCCGGTGGAGGACGCTACACTGCACGCCATCCTCAAGCGTTGGGGCGCGGAAATCCTGACCGCCGGAGGCTCGGATGACGACCACGCGGATTCGGACTCGCCTTCGCCGGGGACGTCGGGATAACATCAATATCTGGTAGGTATGACGCAGATGACACACAAAGCAAGCTCTCTATGCGCCTGGTCGTTCGCGGCCCTTTTCGTCCTTGTCCTCGCCGCTTGCGGCGACAATGGCGACAGTTCCGGATCCGGCGCCTCAAGCACCGCCGGCAAGGCGGCCACGGCGGAGACCGCCGCCGCATCGGCGGGCAAGCTGGGCGAGCCGAAGGGCTTCGCCAAGACCGTCACTCCGGCCGAGGTCAACGACAAGGGCTATGTGCTGGGGCCGGTCGTCCTCGGCAATCCGGACGCGCCGGTGACCGTGATCGAATATGCCTCCTACACCTGCCCGCACTGCGCGGATTTCGACGAGAATGTCGTCGCCAAGCTCAAGCCGACCTATATCGACAGCGGACAGGTGCGCTTCGAGTTCCGCAATTTCATCCGCGACCGCTACGACTTGGCCGTCGCCATGATCGTGCGCTGCGAGGGACCGGATCGTTTCTTCCCCCTGACCGACCTTTTCTTCGTCCGCCAGCGCGAATGGCTCGCCAATGCACGACAGCCCAAGCGCATCATCGACGATATCGCGGCCGTCGCCCGCCGCGCCGGCATCAGCCGAACCCGCTTCGACCAGTGCCTCGCCGACCGCGATCTGCAACAGCATCTGGTCAAGATGACCCAGGATGGGCAGAAGGAATGGGACATCACCGGCACGCCGACGATCATCGTCAATGGCGAGAAGCAGACCGATATCAAGGCCTTCACCTATGACGGGCTGGTCGAAATCATCGAAGACGAATTGTAGGAAACGGAACGCCCGTTGCAGTTCACGCGTCTGAGATTGTCGGGATTCAAGTCCTTCGTCGACCCGACCGAGCTTCATATCGAGCCGGGTCTGACCGGGATCGTCGGCCCAAATGGATGCGGCAAGTCCAATCTCGTCGAGGCCCTGCGCTGGGTGATGGGCGAGACGTCACCGAAATCGATGCGCGGCGAGGGCATGGACGACGTCATCTTCGCCGGCACGGAACAACGGCCGGCACGCAATCTCGCCGAGGTCTCGCTGCTCATCGACAACAGCGCGCGACAGGCTCCGGCGGCGTTCAATGACGACGAGATCATCGAGGTGACGCGGCGGATCGAGCGCGCCTCGGGCTCGGCCTATCGCATCAACGGCCGTGACGTGCGGGCGAAAGACGTGCAGCTCCTGTTTGCCGACGCCGCGACGGGCGCGCATTCGCCGGCGCTGGTGAGCCAGGGACGGATCGCGGCGCTGATCGCCGCCAAGCCCGAAAACCGCCGCGCCATCCTCGAGGAGGCGGCCGGCATCTCGGGGCTCCACAGCCGGCGCAAGGAGGCGGAGCAGCGCCTGCGGGCGGCGGAGCGCAATCTCGAGCGCCTCGACGACGTTCTCGCCCAACTCGAGGCGCAAATGGCGAACCTCAAGCGCCAGGCTCGCCAGGCGCGGCGCTATCGCGCGCTTTCGGGCCATTTGCGGCGCACCGAGGGGAGCATTCTCTATACCCGCTGGAAAGCGGCCGCGGAGGAAACACTGCGTCTTGAAGGTGCGCTCAGACAGGCCGAGCAGCAGGTGGCGGCCCGGACCGGGCGCGCCGCCGCCCTGTCCCGCGAGCAGGCCTCGCTCGCGGCGGAGTTGCCCGCGCGCCGGCAGGCGGAAGCGGAGGCGGCGGCGAAAGTGCAGCGCCTGACGCTGGCGCGCGAGACGCTCGAGGCCGAAGAGCGGCGCCGCGTCGAGACCCTCGACAAGCTCGCACGGCAATTGAAGGACATCGCCGCCGATGCCGCCCGCGAAGCGGATATCCGCGACGACGCGGCCGCGGCCTTGGCGCGACTCAAGGCCGAACGCGAACGCCTCGAGGCCGAAATCGCGCGCGAGCGCGAGGCCGAGGCGGGGGCGAAGGAAAAACTGGAGACGGCCGCCAATGCAGCGAACGAGGCCGAGGCGGCGTTCGATGCCCTCAATCAACGTCTCATCGAAGCACGCGGCCGACGGGCAAGCCTGACGAGCGATGAGGCCGCCATCGTGCGGCGCGCCGATCGCCTCGGACTCGATCGTGCGGAGGCGGCACGTGCATTGGAAGACCTGTCCTCTTCCGGCGAGGAAGCCGGTGCCCTCGAAGCCGCCGAGGCGCAGATCGTCGCCGCCGAAGCGCGCATCGCGGAACTTCAGGAGGCCATTGCGACGGCCGAGAGCGACATCGCCGCCGCGCGGGATGCGCGGGATGCGGCGCGCGAAACGCTGGCCGGCGAGAAGACGTCCGCCGCCGCGATCGAAGCCGAAATCAGCGCGCTCGAACAGCGACTGAAGCGAACGGACGACGCGGCGGCAGAGGCGATCGCCGAGAAGATTCGCGTCGAGCCCGGCTTCGAGAAGGCGCTCGCGGCCGCCGTCGGCGATGATCTCGATGCGCCCGAGGATGAGGCGGCGGCTCTGCACTGGACGGCCCTGCCGCCCTATGAGACCCCACCGCCCCTGCCGGGCGAAGCCGCGCCGCTGACCGAGCACGTGTCGGCGCCGCCGGCGCTTGCCCGTCGCCTCGCGCTCGTCGGCCTCGTCAGCGATGACGCGACCGCCGCGCGACTGCAGGAGGCGCTGCTGCCCGGACAGCGACTGGTCACCGCAAAGGGCGGCCTCTGGCGCTGGGACGGATTCGTTGCCGGCGTCGATGCGCCGCGCGCCGCCGCGCGCGTGCTGGAACAGCGCAACCGGCTGGCGGCGCTGAAGACGGAACGCGATGATTTGGCGAAGGCGGTCGCCGCGGCCGAACGACATCATGCGGAGGCGGTACGCATCGCGCAGGCGGCGGAGGCCCGGGCGTTGCAACTCCGCGAGGCCAGAACCGCCGCCGAAGCGGAACTGGCAGCCGGGCAGCGTGCGCGCAACGAGGCGCGCGAGGCGGCAAGCCGGCAGGCCTCGCGTCGCACGGCCCTCGTCGAGCGCATCGCTCAACTCGATCGCGACCTCGAGGAGGCGAAGGAGCAGCGGCAGAAGATCGCCGCGGCAATCGCGGCGCTTCCCGATCTCGCCGCGCTCGAGAGCGAGCTCGAGGCCCTGCGCGCCAAGGTCGAGAAACGTCGCCACGCTCTCGCCGAGGCGCGCGTCGCCTATGACGGTCATCGCCGCGAGGCCGAGGCGCGTCGCCATCGTCTGGAAGCCCTGGCCACCGAGGAGGACGCGTGGCGACTCCGGCACAAGCGGGCCGAGGATCAGCTTGCCGCTCTCGGCACACGCTGCGATACCGCCGAACGCGAGATGGCGGCACTTGCGGCCTCGCCGGCGGATGTCGAGGCCAAACGGCAGGCGATCGCGGACGAGATCGAAGCCGCCGAGGCCGCACGCCGGGCCGCCGCCGATGCCCTCGCAGAGCTCGAACAGGCGGTCGGCGAGAAGGAGCGCGCGCTGCACGAGGTGCAGGAAGCGCTGGGGAATGCGCGGGAAGATCGGGCGCGTGCCGACGCCGGCCTTGAATCCGCCCGCCGCCACATGGAAGAGCTGGAGGCGCTCTGCAGCGAGCGATTTCGGTGCGCGCCACCGGCGGTGCTCGATCATGTCGATGCCGGCGCGCCGGAGGAGCTGCCGCCGCTCGACGAGCTCGAGCGGCGTCTCGAGCGCTATCGCGCCGAACGCGAACGCCTCGGTGCGGTCAATCTGCGCGCCGAGGAGGAACTCGCGGAACTGGCGGCGCAGAATGCGCATCTCGGCAGCGAGAAACATGATCTCGAGGCCGCGATCCAGCGGCTGCGGCACGCCATCTCGAGCCTCAACCGGGAAGGCCGCGAGCGCCTGATGGTCGCCTTCGATGCCGTGAACGCGCATTTCGGCGTGCTCTTCAAGACCCTCTTCGGCGGCGGCGAGGCGCGGCTCGAGCTCGTCGATTCCGACGATCCGCTCGATGCCGGCATCGAGATCCTGGCGAGCCCGCCGGGCAAGCGGCTGCAGAGCCTGTCGCTGCTGTCAGGCGGCGAACAGGCGCTGACCGCGCTCTCGCTGATCTTCGCCGTCTTCATGACGAATCCGGCGCCGATCTGCGTCCTTGACGAGGTCGACGCGCCGCTCGACGAGGCCAATGTCGAACGCTTCTGCGACCTGCTCGACGAGATGGTCAAGAGTGCGAAAACGCGCTTCCTGGTCGTCACACATAATGAGGTGACGATGGCGCGCATGCATCGCCTCTTCGGCGTCACCATGGCCGAGCGCGGGGTGTCGCAGCTCGTCTCGGTCGATCTCGAACGCGCCGAATCCCTCGTCGCGGCGCAATAGGGGCGGAGGCAGACATGTCGGACGGACGGCGCGAACTGGCAGTGCGGCGCAAACGCCTGCGCTTTCGCG
>CAZAEP010000078.1:0-10612 GCA_964484045.1 uncultured Sphingomonadales bacterium | reverse complement strand
CGGTGCGCAATCTCCTTGTTGGCGAGCCCCTCGGCGACCATCGCCATGATCTCGCGTTGCCGACGCGACAGGGCCCGCGCCGCCGCCATGCCGTCCCGTGCTGCATCGAGAGGCGCCGCCTCCTCGCGCGGGACGGCATTCGTCGGAACCGGGCCCGCGGCGACCACCGCCGCCACCTCGGCGCAGCCGGCATCGCGTGGCAGAACGGTAACCCGCGAATGGCTCCCCACCGCATTCGCGGCGACATGCCCCGGATCGCGAAAGAGGATGATCTGCGCCTCGCTCAGAAGACGATCGGCGAGGCGCAGGCAATCATTCTCCTCCAGCCCGATGGAAGGGGGATGAATGACGGCGAGCGACACCGGGTCGCCGGTCATCGCGGCGCGGAAGAAACCGCCGCTCGTCGCCGCCTCCTCGATCTCTTCGACGCGTCCGCTGGCAAGGATGATCTCGCGCAACGCGGCGCGAAAGAGTTCGTATCCGTCAACGATCAGGGCTCGTGTCATCTCGTGATCCTCATGCTGTCGTGTGTTGGGCCGTCTCTTCTTGCGGTCCTTCATCATCTTTTGTGCAGGCCATTCTAGCGATCGCGGCGGTCGATCGAAATCATCTGCGACAAGCGGTGCCGATGCTGCGACGAAAGGCGCGGCACGCTCTAAACGGAGGGCGTAAATCGCCGTCTTGAGTGCCGCACGGACGACGCCTATGGTGCCGCTCAATGTCGGACACGCATTCGATACCGCCTCTGGCCCTCGACGCCGATCGCTACCGCGACGTGCTGGCAGCGCTCGATACGGCGCAGACGGCGATGATCGAGACCGTGCTCGCCTGGTCGCGGATCAATTCGGGCAGCGACAATCTCGAAGGGCTTCGGAAGATGGGCGAGGCGGTGACCGCGGCTTTCTCGCCGCTTGGAGCCGAGCACGAGGTACGCCCGCTGCCCCCGGCGGAAAGGGTGGCGCCCGACGGCAGCCTCGTCGCCCGCCCCCTGGGGGCGGTCCTTCGTTTCCGGAAGCGTCCGCAGGCGCCGCGCAAAGTGCTGCTGACGGGGCATGTCGACACCGTGTTCCCCCCCGATCACCCCTTCCAGAACCCGCGATTTCTCGACGACAACACGATCAACGGGCCCGGTGTCGCCGACATGAAGGGCGGCATCGTCGTTATGATCGAGGCCCTGCGCGCACTCGAGGCCTCGCCCTTTGCCGAAAATCTCGGCTGGGAAGTGCTGCTGAGCGCCGACGAGGAGATCGGCTCGATCGGCTCGGCGGCCATTCTCGCCGAACGGGCGCCCACGGCCGATATCGGTCTCACCTACGAGCCGGCGCTCGCCGACGGCACGCTCGCCGGCGCACGCAAGGGATCGGGCAATTTCACCTTCGTCATCCATGGCCGCGCGGCCCACGCCGGACGCGATTTCGCCGCCGGACGCAATGCCGTCGTGGCGGCCGCCGAACTCGTCGCGGCGCTCGACGCGCTCAACGGCGGGCGGCCCGGCGTCACCGTCAACCCGGCCGTGATCTCGGGCGGCACCGCCCCCAATATCGTCCCCGACCGGGCGGTGCTCGCCGTCAATGTCCGTGTCACGAACATCGAGGACATGCGCTGGATCGAGAAGGTCTTCGCCGACATCGAGCGCCGCGTCGCCGCGCGCGACGGCATCCGGCTCACCCGCCATGGCGGCTTCAATCGGCCGCCCAAGCCCCTGAGCCCGGCCAACGAGGCGCTGATGGCGGCGGTCGCCGCCTGCGGCAAGGCGCTCGGAATCACGGTCGCCTACAAGCCGACGGGCGGCTGTTGCGAGGGCAACAATCTCGCCGCCGCCGGCCTGCCCAATGTCGATACCTTGGGCGTCCGCGGCGGGAACATCCACAGCGACAAGGAATTCGCGCTCGTCGACAGTTTCGTCGAGCGGGCGAAGCTCTCCGCTCTCGTTCTGATGGCGTTCGCCGACGGACGATTCCCCGAACTCGAACGGACCAGGGGGGATGCCGCATGCTGTTCCTGAGGCCGGTGCGCACGGACGATCTCGACGCGCTTTACGCGCTCTCGCTTTCGACCGGCGGCGGGCTCACCACCCTGCCGCCGAGCGAGGAGGTGCTGGCGAAACGCATTGCGCATGCGATGGCGAGCTTTGCGGCGGATGTCGATGAGCCCGGAGACGAATATTATCTCTTCGCCGCCGAGGACAGCGCGACCGGGGACGTCGTCGGAACATCGGGCATCTTCGCCGCCGTCGGCCTCGTCCAGCCCTTTTACAGCTATCGCCTTCTGCATCTGACGCAACAGAGCCACGCGCCGGAGATGAAGGTCGACACCAAGCTGCTGCAGCTCGTGAACGACTATGCCGGCGCGACCGAGATCGGCACCCTCTTCCTGCACCCCGATCACCGCCGCGGCACGAACGGAGCGCTGCTCTCGAAGGCGCGTTATCTGATGATGGCGGGATTCCCGAAGCGCTTCGCCGACACCGTGATGGCGGAGATTCGCGGCTGGGTCGACGAGAACGGCCGCTCGCCCTTCTGGGAGGCCATCGGACGGCATTTCTTCGGCATGGACTTCGCCGAGGCCGATCGCCTGAGCGGCATGGGAAACTCGCAGTTCATCGCCGACCTGATGCCCAAATTCCCCATCTACACGACGCTGCTGCCGCCCGAGGCGCAGGCTATCATCGGCAGGCCGCACGAAGCCGCGAGAGGGGCGGTGCGCCTGCTCACCGAAGAGGGGTTCCGCTTCGGCGGCGCGGTCGACATCTTCGACGCCGGCCCCTGCTTCGAGGCGCCGCGCAAGGAAATCCACAGCGTCCGCGCCACCCGCCGCCGCAAGGTCTTCGACATCGCCGATCTCGCCGGGATCGAGAGCGGCGACGTGCGCATGGTCGCCGCGAACCGTCTGCCCGACTTCCGCGTCGTGCGATCCGCAATCGCGGATCGCGGTGCCCGCGGCGTGGTGCTCGACCGCGCGGCGGCGGAGATATTGGGCGTCACGGTGGGCGATCGGGTCCTCACCGCTCCCCTGAGACGAAAGAGGACACAGGCATGAGTGACGGACATCTCCATATCGACGGCGCGTGGGTGGCGGGCGGCGGCGACCTCTTCGAGCGTCGCGACCCGGCGAGTGGCGAAACCGTGTGGCGTGGCGCTGCGGCCGATGCAGCGGACGTCGATCACGCGGTGGCGGCGGCCCGCAAGGCCTTCACGGATTGGGCCGACCGACCGCTCGCGGAGCGCATCCGGATCCTCGAGCGCTATGCCGCGGCCGTCGAGGCTGCCGGGCCGGCCCTCGCCGAGACCATTGCGCGCGAGACCGGCAAGCCCTTGTGGGACGCGACCGGCGAGGTCGGCGCGATGGTCGGCAAGATCGCGATTTCGGTCGCCGCCTACGAGGAGCGGACCCCGACCCGGGAACGCATCACCGGTGGCGTGCGGCAGCGTCTCACGCATCGTCCGCACGGCGTGCTCGCCGTCTTCGGTCCCTTCAACTTTCCCGGTCACCTGCCCAACGGGCACATCGTCCCGGCACTTCTTGCCGGCAATACGGTGGTGCTCAAGCCGAGCGAGCTGACGCCGGGAACGGCCGAAGCGATGCTGCGACTGTGGGTCGAGGCCGGACTGCCGCCGGGTGTGCTCAACCTCGTACAGGGCGGGCGCGAGACCGGCGTGGCGCTTGCGGCGCATGCGGGGATCGACGGCGTTCTTTTCACCGGCAGCTTCGAAACGGGACGCGCGCTCGCCCGGCAGTTGGCCGAGGAACCGGGCCGGATTCTGGCGCTCGAGATGGGCGGCAACAATCCGCTCATCGTGTGGGACGCCGCAGACCTCGAGGCGGCGGCGCTGCTCGTCGTGCAGTCGGCCTTCATCACCTCGGGGCAACGCTGCACCTGCGCGCGGCGCCTCATTCTGCCCGATGGCGCGCAAGGGGATGCCGTTCTTGAACGGCTCGAAGCCGTGATCGGCCGCCTCCGCGTCGGGGCCTGGAACGACGACCCCGAACCCTTCATGGGCCCGCTCGTCACGCCCACCGCCGCCGAGCGCGTGCTCGATGCCGCCGCGCATCTTCTGGAAGCGGGAGCCATCGCGCGCGTGCCGCCACACCGCCTCGAACGCGGCGATGCCTTCCTCACGCCGGGGCTTCTCGACGTCACCGCCGTCCGCGACCGTCCCGACGGCGAGGTCTTCGGTCCCCTGCTGCAGGTAATCCGGGTGCCCGACTTCGAGGCCGCCCTCGTCGAGGCCAACAACACGCGCTTCGGCCTCGCGGCCGGGCTCGTCTCCGACGATGGTGCGCTCTACCGGCAGTTCCACCTTCGTGCGCGTGCCGGCATCGTCAACTGGAACCGCCCCACCACCGGCGCCTCCTCGGCGGCGCCCTTCGGCGGCATCGGCCGCTCCGGCAATCATCGCCCGAGCGCCTATTATGCCGCCGACTATTGCGCCTATCCGATGGCCAGCCTCGAGGACCCGGAGGATCGCGCGCGGCCGGGCGCGCTCAGGGGTCTGCGCGCCGAAGGGAACGACGCATGAGTGCGCGCGAATACAATTTCGACGGTCTCGTCGGACCGACGCACAATTACGCCGGCCTCTCCTACGGCAATCTCGCGGCGACCGAGAATGCCGGCAGAACATCCCGTCCGCGCGAGGCGGCGCTCCAGGGTATCGCCAAGATGCGGCGTCTGCATGCCCTTGGACTCGGCCAGGCCGTTCTGCCGCCGCACGAACGGCCGCATGTGCCGACATTGCGCCGCCTCGGCTTTTCCGGCACCGACAAAGCGGTGATCGAGGCGGCATGGCGCACGCGCCCCGAGCTCGTGCTCAATGTCGCCTCGGCCTCGGCGATGTGGACCGCCAATGCCGCGACGGTGACGCCTTCGGCCGACAGCGCCGACGGACGCGTGCACCTGACCCCGGCCAATCTCGTCGCCATGTTCCACCGCTCGATCGAGCCGCCGGTGACGGGACGCATCCTCAGGGCCATTTTCCCCGAAGGACGCCATTTCGCGCATCACGACCCGCTGCCCGGCGCCACCCATTTCGGCGACGAGGGAGCCGCCAATCACAACCGCTTTTGCGGCGATGACGGTGCGCGCGGGATGCATCTCTTCGTCTATGGCCGCCGCGCTTTCGACGCCGCCGACGGCCCCAAACGCTTTCCCGCGCGGCAGACATGCGAGGCGTCGGAAGCGATCGCGCGCCAGCACGGCGCGACACGCACGCTCTTCGTGCGGCAGAACCCGCTCGCCATCGATGCCGGAGCCTTTCACAATGACGTCGTCGCGGTCGCCAACCGCCATGTCTTCTTCTATCACGAGGACGCCTTCGTCGATTCCGCGGCGCTCCGCGAGGACCTGCGGCGGGCGGCACCGGAGATCGACTTTCGCTTTATCGAGGTGCCGCGGCGCGCGGTCTCTCTCGCCGATGCCGTGCGCTCCTATCTCTTCAATTCGCAGCTCGTCGCGCCGCCGGGAGCGGAGCGCATGATCCTGATCCTGCCGCAGGAAGTCGCCGAGACCCCCGCCGCCAAGGCCTATGTGGAGGACCTCGTCGCCGGCGACGGCCCGATCGGCGACGTCGAATATCTCGACGTGCGACAGAGCATGCGCAATGGCGGCGGACCCGCCTGCCTGCGCCTGCGCGTGGTGCTGACGGCGGCCGAGCGACAGGCCGTCGCCGCCCGTGTCCTCGCCGACGAGGCGCTGTTCGACGCGCTCGAGGCCTGGGTCAGGCGGCATTATCGCGAGCGCCTTGCCCCTGACGATCTCGGCGATCCGGCACTTTTCGACGAATGCCGCACCGCGCTCGACGAACTGACGCAGATTCTCGAACTCGGCCCGGTCTACGACTTTCAGCGATAGAGAAACAAAGCGAACAAGAGGGAAGGCTGCAGATGACGATGCGATTCGACGGTCGTGTGGCGATCGTGACCGGCGCCGGCGGCGGGCTCGGGCGCGCCCATGCGCTCGCCTTCGCACGTCTCGGTGCGAAAGTCGTGGTCAACGATCTCGGCGCCGCGCTCGACGGTTCGGGCGGCTCGTCCGACGCCGCCCGAGCGGTGGTCGAGGAAATCCGCGCCGGCGGCGGCGAGGCCGTCGCCAACGGCTCCTCGGTCGCCGACCGGATCGGCGCGCAGCGTCTTGTCGCGGATGCGATCGAGGCCTTCGGACGCGTCGACATCCTGGTCAACAATGCCGGAATCCTGCGCGACAGGACCTTCGCCAAGATGTCGCTCGATGATTTCGCGGCCGTGCTTGACGTGCATCTGGAAGGCGCGGTCCACTGCACACACGCCGCTTGGCCGCACATGCGTGCGCAAGGCTACGGCCGCGTCGTCTTCACCACCTCGTCCTCGGGGCTTTACGGCAATTTCGGACAGAGCAATTACGGCACCGCAAAGATGGGGCTCGTCGGACTGATGAACGTGCTGCGGCTCGAAGGCGCAAAGGACGGCATCCATGTGAACGCCGTCGCTCCCATCGCCACCACGCGCATGACCGAGGCGCTCTTCCCCGAACAGATCCGCGACCTCTTCGCCCCCGAACGGGTCACCCCCGCGGTCCTCTTCCTCGCCCATGAGCGGGCGCCCAACGGCCGGATTCTCTCCGCTGGCGGCGGCCATTTCGCGACCGCCCGCATGGTCGAGACGAAGGGCGCCCATCTCGGCCCCGCAGCGACGCCCGAGGCCATCGCCGCCGCGTGGGAGGAGATCGCCGACATGACGGGCGCCGAACCGCTCGAGAGCGGCCCCGCGCAGACGCAGAAATTCGCCCTCGCCGCCATGACGGCCAAGGCCCGCAAAGAGTGCTGAGCCACATCGGCTTGCATTTGCCGCGCCATGGCGCTACCCCGCCCGGCGCGTCCCTCGGGCATCCCTGGAGGCCGGGGGCGTTCTCTCATGCACAGTTCACGGAGAACACACCGATGGCAGACATCCTCTCGCTCGAAGCGGAGCCGCGCGCCAAGGCCGGAAAGGGATCCGCCCGCGCCGCTCGCCGTGCCGGTCGCGTGCCGGCGGTCATCTACGGCGCGAAAAAGGCGCCGGAGATGATCACCCTCAATCGCAACGACCTGATCCGCATCCTCAACCGCGGCGGTTTTCTCGCCCATCAGTTCGAGGTCAAGGTCGGCGACCGCACCGAGCGCGTGCTCCCGCGCGATATTCAGTTCCACCCCGTCACCGACATGCCGCTCCATGTCGACTTCCTGCGCCTCGCCAAGGGCGCGACGGTGACCGTCGAGGTGCCGGTGCACTTCATCGATCACAAGGAAAGCCCGGGGCTCAAGCGCGGCGGTGTGCTCAATATCGTGCGCCACGACATCGAGCTTCTCGTCCCGGCGACAGCCATTCCCGAGTCCGTGGAGGTCTCGCTCGCCGGCCTCGATATCAATGACGCGGTGAAGATCTCGAGCGTGAGCCTTCCCGAAGGCTGCCGCCCGACGATCACCGATCGCGACTTCACCATCGCCACCATCACCGCCCCGTCGGCGGTCAAGTCCGAGGCCGAGGAAGCAGCCGAGGCCGAAGCCGCCGCGGCCGAGGAAGCCGAGGCCGCGGAAGAGGGCGAGGAGGAGAGCGAGGGCGGCGAGGACTGATGCTCCTCTTCGCCGGCCTCGGAAATCCGGGCGGCTCTTATGCCGGCAATCGCCACAATTTCGGGTTCATGGCGGTGGACGCGATCATGCGCCGCCATGGATTCGCCCGCGAGCGGCTGCGGTTCTCGAGCCATGTCAGCGAAGGCCGGGTCGGTTCGCAAAAAATTCTCGTCATGAAGCCGCAAACCTTCATGAACGAGTCCGGGCGCGCCGTCGGCGAAGCGGCCCGCTTCTTCCGCCTCGACCCGCAGGACATCATCGTCTTTCACGACGAGCTCGATCTGGCGCTCGGCAAGGTGCGGGTGAAACAGGGCGGCGGGCATGGCGGGCACAACGGCATCCGCTCGCTGATCGCCCATCTGGGGTGCGATTTCGTGCGCGTGCGCTTGGGCATCGGCCATCCCGGCGACCGCGATCGTGTCACGCCCTATGTGCTCTCCGACTTCGCGCGGGCCGAGCGGCCCCTGGTCGAGGAGGTCTGCGACGCGGTGGCGGCGGCGGCCGCCTGGCTCGTCGCGCGCGACTGGCCGCGCTTCATGACCGAGGTCGCACGGCGCGTGACGCCGCCGAAGGACACCGCCGGGAACGACGACTGAACCACTGCGGGCGGGGAGACCCGCGCCGCTCTTGAGGACCGGAAACCATGGGATTTCGATGCGGCATCGTCGGCCTGCCCAATGTCGGGAAATCGACGCTTTTCAACGCCCTGACCAGCACGGCGGCAGCGGAGGCGGCGAATTATCCCTTCTGCACCATCGAGCCCAATGTCGGCGAGGTCGGGGTGCCCGACCCGCGCCTCGGGACCATCGCGCGCCTTGCGCAGTCGAAGGAGATCATCCCCACGCGGCTCGCCTTCGTCGATATCGCCGGTCTCGTCCGCGGCGCCTCGAAAGGCGAGGGGCTGGGCAACCAGTTTCTCGCCAATATCCGCGAGGTCGATGCCATCGTCCATGTGCTGCGCTGCTTCGAGGACGACGACGTGACCCATGTCGAGGGACGCATCGACGCGCTGGCCGACGCCGAGACGGTCGAGACCGAGCTCCTGCTCGCCGACCTCGACTCGCTCGCGCGTCGCATTCCGGGACTTGAACGCCGTGTTCGCGGTCAGGACAAGGAGGCGCGCACGACGCTCGATCTCGTCCGCCGCGTCATCGCGCTGCTCGAGGAGGGCCGGCCGGCGCGGGCGCTCGACACCGCGGATGCAGAGGAGACCAGGCGCCTCCGGACGCTCGGGCTGCTCACCGCCAAGCCGGTGCTCTATGTCTGCAATGTCGAGGAAGCGGCTGCCGCCGCCGGCAATGCGCAGTCCGCCCGCGTGGCCGAGCGCGCGGCCGCGGAGGGCGCCGGCGTCGTCGTCATCTCGGCGGCCATCGAAGCGGAGATCGCTCAGATGGACACGGATTCGGAGAAGCGCGAGTTTCTCGCCGCCATCGGGCTTGAGGAGACCGGCCTCGACCGTCTCATCCGCGCCGGCTACGGTCTTCTCGATCTCGTCACCTTTTTCACCGCCGGACCCAAGGAGACCCGCGCCTGGACGGTGACCCGCGGCGCCCGCGCGCCCGAGGCCGCCGGCGTCATTCACAGCGATTTCGAAAAGGGCTTCATCCGCGCCGAGACCATCGCCTACGACGACTATGTCGCCTGCGGCGGCGAGGCCGGCGCCAAAGAGGCGGGCAAGATGCGCCTTGAAGGCAAGGACTATGTGGTGCAGGACGGGGACATCATGCATTTCCGCTTCGCGAATTGAGCCCCGGGCGCCGCAAGGAACGGGAACCGAATAATGGAAACGGACGAGATGGCACGCGCAGACAGACTCTGTTTCGAGGATTTCGAGGCCGGGCAGACGGACAGTTTCGGTCATTACGAGGTGACGGAAGCCGAGATCGTCGATTTCGCGCGCAAATACGACCCGCAGCCCTTTCATCTCGATCGCGATGCGGCCCGGAACTCGCTTTTCGGCGATCTCTGCGCCTCGGGCTGGCATATCTGCGCCATGACCATGCGCATGATGGTCGACCATATGGATGCGAACGGCGGCTCGAGCCTCGGCTCGCCGGGTGTCGACGAAATCCGCTGGCGGAAACCGGTCTTCCCGGGCGACGTTCTGCGCGTCGAGCTCACCATTCTCGAGACCCGGCGCTCGCGCAAATACCCCGCCATGGGAATCGTCAAGAACGCCTACAAGGTCCTCAATCAGCGGGACGAGGTGGTGATGACCTTCATCGCCAATGCCTTTTTTCCCGCGCGCAATCCGGTCTGAGCGATGATGCGCCGCTCCCGACACGCCTTCGCCGGCCTGCTCCTGCTGCCGCTTCTCATGGCCGCGTCCGATCGCGAATCCGCCGATGCGGAAGCGCGGATCCGCGCCGCCTGCAAGGCGGACGCCAATGCCGATCCGGGAAAGTGCGACTGCTATGTGGATGCGCTCAAGTCCGCCCTGCCGCGCGACAGCTTCGCCGCCATGATGGACTTCGCCGCCGCGACCATGGGCGCGGACCAGAAGGCCCTCGACGAGGTCATCGCCGCCGCGCGCGCCGATCCCGATCGCTACAACGCCATGCTCGAGGCGATGAAGACGGCGACGGCGAAAGCGGCGGAGACCTGCGGTCGCTGAGGCGGCGCCGCACCTCGATTTTCGCGCTTCGACGGGCCCGATGGGCATGCCCCCTGCCGCAGGCGGACGCTCGCCCCCCGTCAGACAAGGCCCGTCAGGACGTGAAACACCGTCATTCGCGGGCTTTCGAAAAGGGCCGTCATTCGCCGGCTTGGACGGCGACGTCACGCCGCGCGCCGTGCGTCCCCATGGCCCCGCCGGGTCACGCCGGCGGGTGACGATGGCGGAGTGGAGTGATGACGAAGGGAATATCGGGCATGGAGCGCCGTCGCCCGTCATGAAGCAAAAGGGCCGTCATTCGCCGGCGTGGCCGGCGAATCCATGCTCGGGCCGGGCGCCCTGCGTCCCCATGGCCCCGCCGGTCACGCCGGCGGGTGACGATGGCGGAGTGGAGTGATGACGAAGGGAATATCGG
>CAZAEP010000077.1:0-10613 GCA_964484045.1 uncultured Sphingomonadales bacterium | reverse complement strand
GCGCTCGTCGGCGGCGTCCCGGGGCAGCAGCAGACGGCGGATCTCGGCTTCGAGGGCCCGACGGCGCGTCTTCGCCGCCTTGAGCTCCTCTTCGGCGAGCGTGCGCATCTCGCCCTCCTCGGTGCGCGCCATGGCGTCGAGATCGGCGATCTCGGCCTCGAGCGCACGGAGGTCGCGCGCCCGCGCGACCACGGGCTCGAGCGTCGCCAGCTCACGCGAGAGCGCGGCGATCTCCTTCGACGGCAGATCGCCGGCCGTGCTCAGCCGATGCGCGATCTCGGCGTGGCGGTCGAGAATGGCGGTGATCTTTTCAGGGGCGATCATGGCGCTCGAGCTCTGCGGCCAGCACCGCCATCGGCACCTCGCGCTGCGTGCCGCTTTCGAGATCGCGCAAGGTGACCGACCCGCGGGCGAGCTCGTCCTCGCCGAGGAGCAGGGCATGGCGGGCGCCGCGGCGGGCGGCGCGATTGAGACGCTTTTTCAGATTGCCTTTCCAGTCGATGTCGAGGCGCACACCGGCCGCCCGCAGATCGCGCGCCAGCGTCCAGGCGCGGGCGGCGACGGCCTCGCCGAGCGGCATGAGAACGCTCAAGGGCGGCGCCGCCGGCGTCTCGGGCAGCAGCATGGCGAGGCGCTCGATCCCCGCCGCCCAGCCGACGCCCGGCGTCGGTGCGCCGCCCATCTGTGCGATCAGCCCGTCATAGCGCCCGCCGCCGAGAACCGTGCCCTGCGCCCCGAGCGCGTCGGTGATGAACTCGAAGGCGGTATGGGTGTAGTAGTCGAGCCCGCGCACGAGATGCGGATCGTGGACATAGGGAATGCCGAGCGCCTCGACGCCCGCGCGGACCGCCGCATAAAAGTCGCGCGAGCGCGGGTTGAGATAGGCGTCGAGCTTCGGCGCCTCGCCGAGCAGCGCGCGGTCGCCGGGGTCCTTTGAATCGAGGATGCGCAGGGGGTTCTTCGCGAGCCGCAGCCGGCTGTCGTCCGACAGCCTGTCACGATGCGCCGCGAAATAGTCGACGAGCGCGGCGCGATAGGCCCGCCGGCTCTCGGGATCGCCGAGCGTGTTGAGATGCAGCGTCACCGTATCCGCAAGCCCGAGATGCTCGAGGAGCTGCCAGGCGAAGGCGATGAGCTCGATATCCGCGGTCGGCTCGGCGACGCCGATGATCTCGGCGTCGAGCTGATGGAACTGCCGGTAGCGCCCCTTCTGCGGCCGCTCGTAGCGGAACATCGGGCCGGAGCCGACGAGCTTCACGGCCCCCTGTTGCGCCATCCCGTTCGACAGCCAGGCGCGGGCGATGCCGGCGGTGTATTCGGGCCTCAGCGTCAGCGCCTCGCCGCTGCGGTCCTCGAAACTGTACATCTCCTTGGTCACGACGTCCGAGGTCTCGCCCAGCGTGCGCCGGAAGACCTCGGTGAACTCGAACACGGGGGTGATGATCTCCTCGAACGCATAGAACTCGGCGACGCGGCGGAAGGTGTCCACGACATGGCTGAACCGCCGCGCCTCCTCACCGAAAATGTCGCGCGTGCCGCGTACCGGCTGCAATCTGCTCATCGGACCCGTCTCCTCGACTGCCGCGGAGGTAGCCTACCGTCGCGGATTTGTCGAGGGTCCGACGCGATCTCTTCGCACTGCCGCAGGAGCGGTCGCCCCGCGAGCGGCGCCGACCGACCGAATCGCTGCGAGGGGGGGCCGCGTCGCTCCAGGAACGCCTATTCCGCCGCCGCGGCGGCGGCGTTTTCCGCCTTTTCCGCCTCGATCTCGGCCGCCTTCCGTTCCACCAGCTCGACGATGTGATCGATCATCCCGGCGTCGGCGACATTGTGATCGGCGACGCCGGAGAGATAGACCTTGTGAGTGCCGTGGCCGCCGCCGGTGAGCCCGATGTCGGTCTCGCGCGCCTCGCCCGGGCCGTTGACCACGCAGCCGATGATCGACAGCGACATCGGCGTCGCGATATGGGCGAGACGCTCTTCCAGCACCTCCACCGTGCGGATCACCGGGAAGCCCTGCCGCGCGCAGGAGGGGCAGGAGACGATGCGCACGCCGCGATGCCGGAGCCCCAGCGATTTCAGGATCGCGAAGCCGGCCTTCACCTCCTCGACCGGGTCGGCGGAGAGCGAAACGCGGATGGTGTCGCCGATCCCCGCCCACAGCAGCATGCCGAGGCCGATCGCCGACTTGACGGTGCCGTCGCGCAGGCCGCCGGCCTCGGTGATGCCGAGATGGAGCGGGTAGTCGCAGGCCTCGGCGAGGCCCTGATAGGCGGCGACGGCGAGGAAGACGTCGGACGCCTTGCACGAGATCTTGGTCTCGAAGAAGTCGTTGTCCTCGAGGATGCGGATGTGATCGAGGGCGGACTCCACCATCGCCTCGGGACAGGGCTCGCCGTATTTCTCGAGCAGATGTTTTTCGAGACTGCCGGCATTGACGCCGACGCGGATGGCGCAGCCATTGGCCTTGGCCGCCCGCACCACCTCGCGCACCCGCTCGGCTGCGCCGATATTGCCGGGATTGATGCGCAGGCAGGCCGCACCTGCGTCGGCGGCCTCGAGCGCACGCTTGTAGTGGAAATGGATGTCGGCGACGATCGGCACCTGCGCGGCGCGGACGATCTCCTTCAGGGCCGCGGTCGACTCCCTGTCGGGACAGGAGACACGGACGATGTCCACTCCCGCCTCCTCGGCGCGGCGGATCTGATCGATCGTCGCACCGGCGTCCGAGGTCAGGGTGTTGGTCATGGTCTGCACCGAGATCGGCGCGTCCCCGCCGACGGGAACCGAGCCGACCATGATCCGCCGCGAGGCGCGGCGATGGATGTCGCGATAGGGGCGAACGCTCATCTGATCCTCATTCAAGCCGGGCCGCGGCACCGCCGGTGCCTTGATGCGACCATCCTGCGGCCAAAATGGGGCATGCGCCCGCCGAAGGCAAGCGGCGGGTGGATCGCGGGTGGTGTCGAAGGCCTCAGTTGAGGGCGACGCGTCCCTCGTGCCTGAGCTTCGCGGGATCGAGCGCCAGATCGCGGACCAGGGCGCCGTTGGCGCCGACCGGCGCCAGCGCGACGCCGTCGACGGAAATCACCACGGCGCCGGCGTTGCTGGTCATCAGGCGAAGATCGGCGGTCGAGCGCGGCGACCAGCTCTCGCCGGCCCGCAGAACCCCGCTCCAGACCTCGTGATTCTCGGCATCCACGACCCGCAGCCAGGCATCGTCGGTCGCGGTCACGGTGACGCGTCCGCCGCCCTTGCGCGCCAGCACGGCCGCGGGAAGCGCGGCGGAGGCGGGCGCCGGGCCCTGCCGCATCGCCGTCGTCGTGGCTGCGGAGGCCCGCACATCATGGCCATCGCCGGCGACGGCCCCCGCGGTCGTCGCCGGCCCGGACTTTTCGACCGCCGACGGCGGGGCATTCCCGGTCGTCTCCTGCGCCGTACCGCGCACGACCTCCTCGAGCCGCGCCGGCACCGGATCGACCCGGCTGCCCGCGGTCGCGGTGCCCGATCCGCTGTCGGTAAAATCCGCCACCCATCCGAAATAGATTGCGACCACCCCGGCGAGTCCGGTCAACAGGAGCGCCCGGCCCGGCAGGCGCGATTCGGCGATGGGCTCGGGAAAATGCAGATCCGGCGCAATCGCCTCGCCGCCCACCTGATCCCGATAGGCCTGCGCCAGCGCTCGCCCGTCGAGTCCGAGAAGATCGGCGTAGGAGCGGACGAAGCCGGCGGCATAGGCGGGAGAGGGCAATCGTGCAAACTCCGCCGCTTCGAGGGCTTCGAGATAGCGCTCGCGGATTTTCAGCTCGGCGGCGACATCGCTCAGGGACCGGCCCGCCTGCTCGCGCGCCGTCCTCAAGGTATCGGCAACCGACGTTCTGGCCTCCGCCATGACCCCCACCTTCGCATTTCAAACCGATGCCGGTCGCCCGACATGACTGTGTTTCAACGATCAACTCGACAAACGCACAAACACTCCCCCCGCGCACACCCCCCTCCCAGAGGACCAGTCTTTCAAATGCAACCCTGACGTTCGACAGTGAACGTCCAAGACTTTTCGCGGGGACAATATAATCGACCCAAGTCAACGAAATCTTAACCTAGAGAGTCAACAGACCCTGAACGCCTGCCGCTCTTTTTGCCTTGTTTTCACCATAAATTTAGACAGGAACACAATGATCCCGCGCAAAATTGTTCAGGATCGCACGTAAAGAGCGGTCTGATTGACGAAGAGCCTCGCGGATCAGATCTTCGATTCGCCTCGAGTCGAGGCTGCGAATCATGCGCCGCACGGGACCGATGGCGGTCGGCGAGATCGAAAGACGGCGCAATCCGAGTCCGATCAGCGCCATCGCCTCGAGCGGCCGTCCGCCCATTTCGCCGCACAGCGTGACCGGAACTCCGGCGTCGTTGCAGGCGCCGAGCACCCGGTCGAGAAAATGGAGGATGGCCGGCGAGAGCAGGTCGTAGCGATCGGCGAGCCGGGCGCTCGAGCGGTCGCTGGCGAAAAAGAACTGCAGCAGGTCGTTGGTGCCGATGGAGAGAAAGTCGACCTCCTCGAGCAGCGTCCCGAGTTCCCAGGCGAGCGACGGAACTTCCATCATGGCGCCGATCCGGAGCGCCGTCGGGCCCGGCCCGCCGAGGCGCCGGCTGCGCTCCCACTCCTTCATCACGATGGCCTTTGCGGCGCGGAACTCCGCCACCTCGGCGATCATCGGGAACATGATGTAGAGCGGCTTGCCGACGGCGGCCTGAATGAGGGCGCGGGCCTGGTAGCGCAGGAGCACCGGGCGATCGAGCGCGATGCGGATCGCGCGCCACCCCATGGCCGGGTTCTCTTCCGCCTCGAGGGGAAGGAACGGCACCGCCTTGTCGCCGCCGATATCGAGCGTGCGGAAGACCACCGGTCTGTCGCCGGCGGCGTCGAGCACCTGGGCGTAGAGCTCGCGCTGGGTGTCCAGCCGCGGCAGGGTGGCGCTGACCATGAACTGGAACTCGGTGCGGAAAAGACCGATACCGTCGGCGCCGGTGGCTTCGAGCTGAGCCAGATCGGCGAGCAGCCCGGCATTCATGTGGAGCTCGATGCGCTCGCCGTCGACGGTCACCGCGGGAAGATGGCGTTCGGCGTGGTACTCCGCGGCGAGCGCCAGCTTGTTGGCGATCGAGCGCTCATAGGCTTCGGCGACCTCGGGCGAGGGGCGCACCAGCACCTGTCCGCTGTCGCCGTCGACGATCAGCGGGTCGCCGGGCTCGATATGCTCGCGGGCGCCGCGGCAGTGTCCGACCAGCGGAATGCCCATGGCGCGGGCGAGGATGCTGACATGGCTTGTCGGCGAGCCCTCCTCGAGCACCACGCCCTTGAGGAACCGGCGGTCGTAATCGAGCAGCTCCGCGGGCCCCATGCCGCGCGCGACGATGATCGAATCCTGGCCCAGTTCCTGACCGTCGCGGCGACCGGCGAGGGTGCGCAGCAGGCGGTTGGAGAGATCGTCGAGATCGGACAGGCGTTCGCGCAGATAGGGGTCCTCGGTGGCCAGCATGCGGCGGCGATTCTGCTGCTGCACCCGCTCCACCGCCGCTTCCGCGGTGAGGCCGGCCTCGATGGCCTCGAAGATGCGCTCCTGCCAGCCCTTGTCATAGGCGAACATCTTGAAGGTCTCGAGGATTTCACGATGCTCGCCCGCGGTGCCGATCTCGGGCGAGGCGATCATGCGGTCGAGCTGTTCGCGCATGGCTTCGAAGGCGGCGACGAGACGCCCTTTCTCGGTCTCGATATCGTCGGCGACGAAGCGCGTCACCTCGACCCGTCCCTCGTGGAAGACGGCGCTCCCGGCGGCGATGCCGTCGGCCATCTTGAGGCCGTCGAGGGTGAGCGGCTGGCCCGAGGGGCCGGCCGCCTCGATGACCTCGCTCGGATCGACGAGTTCGCCCGAGCCGACGAGCTCGGCGAGCACCATCGCCACCGTCTGCAGTGCCTCTTCCTCCTCCGCGCTGTATTCGCGCGGGCGCACATTCTGCACCACGAGGACCCCGAGGACGTGATTGTGGCGGATGATCGGCACGCCGAGAAAGGAGTGGTAGAGTTCCTCGCCGGTCTCCGGCCGATAGACGAAGCGCGGATGGCTCGAGGCCTCCTGGACGCTGAGCGGCAGACCGCGCTGCGCGACGAGACCGACGAGTCCCTCCCCGAAGCGCAGCCGCGTGCGGTGCACCGCTTCGGGCTTGAGTCCCTCGCTGGCGAAAAGCTCGAGGATTTCCCCGGCGCGCACGAGATAGACCGAGCACACCTCGGCGACCATGTTCTGCGCGATCACGGTAACCACGCGATCGAGGCGTTCCTGCGCCGTGCCGGGGCCGGCCATCACCTGGTGAAGGCGGCGCAGCAGCAGTCTCGGGCGGCTGGCAAGGTCGGTCACAACAGGTCTCTCTCAGGTCGCGGGCGCGGGCCGGTCAGATGCAGTCGCAGCGCTCGAGATGGCCCGCCGCTTCGCGCACGAGCGCGGATATGATGTCGGCGGCGGGTTCGATCGCTCGCACCATGCCGACGCTCTGGCCTGCCATGACCGAGCCGGTTTCGACGTCGCCGTCGATGACCGCGCGTCTGAGCGCCCCGCCCCAGAAATTCTCGATCATAAGCTGTGCTTGTGCCTTATCGAGCTCGCCGCGGTCAACACGCTCGATGGCCTCGCGCTGCACTTCGAGAAAGCGCCGGCTGCTCGCATTCCTGAGCGCCCGCACCGGGATCACGGGAAAGCGCGGGTCGAGCTGCACCGAGGGCACCGCGTCGCGCGAGGAGGCGCGGATGAAGGCGCGCTTGAAATTCTCGTGGGCGACCGATTCGCTGGCGCAGACGAAGCGGGTGCCGAGCTGCACGCCCGCGGCGCCCATGAGGAGATAGGCGCCGATCGCCTCGCCGCGCCCGATGCCGCCGGCGACGAACACCGGCACCTCGTCGATGACGGGCAGGATCTCCTGCGCCAGAACCGCCGTCGAGACCGGCCCGATGTGCCCGCCGGCCTCCGAGCCCTCGATGACCAGGGCATCGACGCCGGAGCGAATGAGCTTGCGCGCCAGCGCCAGCGAGGGGGCAAAGCAGATGACCCGTTTGTCCGCCTCCTTGAGGCGCTCGATGGCGTAACCCGGCGGCAGACCGCCGGCGAGGACGATATGGCGACAGGCGGCGCGCGCGCAGGCCTCGACGAGGGCGGCGAAATCGGGGTGGAGCGTGATGATGTTGACTCCGAAGGGCTTGTCGGTGAGTGCCGCCGTGGCCGCGATTTCTTCGCTGAGCCGCTCCGGACCCATGGCGCCGCAGGCGATGACGCCGAAGCCGCCGCCATTGGAGATCGCGGCGACGAGATTGCGCTCCGAGACCCAGCTCATGGCGCCGCCCATGATCGCGTATTCGACGCCGAGGAAGGCCGCGCCGCGCGCCATCAGATGCATCAGCCGGGCCCGGCCGCCGTGCGCCACCGCCGTCGTCCGGTCCGCGCTCATGCCGGATCCTTCGCCGGGTCGGCGTCGAGCCCGTAGGCGGTGTGCAGCGCGCGCAGGGCGAGCTCGGTGTATTCGGCGTCGATGAGGACGCTGATCTTGATCTCCGAGGTCGAAATCGCAAGGATGTTGATGCCGCGTTCGGCCAGCGTGCGGAACATGATCTTGGCGACGCCGGCGTGCGAGCGCATGCCGACGCCGACCACCGACAGCTTGACCACGTTCGAGTTCGACTCGAGCCGCTGATAGGCGAGCCGTTCGCGCTGCGCCTCGAGCGCGGCCACGGCCCGGTCGAGATCGGCGGACGGCACGGTGAAGGTCACCTCCGCCCGGTCCCGGCTCGGCGCCTGCGACTGCACGATCATGTCGACGACGATCTCGGCGTCGGCGAGGGGGCCGAAGAGCTCGGCCACGGTGCCGGGCCGGTCGGGGACGCCGAAGACGGTGAGGACGGCGTCGGAGCGGGAGTATGTGAGACCGGTGACGAGTTGTTTTTCCACGATGTCTTCCTCATTGACGACCATTGTCCCGGGAACGTCGTCGAAGCTCGAGAGAACCTGGACGCGCACGCCGTGGGACATCGCCATGGCGACCGAGCGGGTCTGTAGCACCTTCGCCCCCAGGGACGCCATCTCGAGCATCTCCTCGAAGGTCACGCGCTCGAGCTTGCGCGCCCGCGCGACGATCCGCGGGTCCGTCGTGTAGACGCCGTCGACATCGGTATAGATATCGCAGCGATCGGCCTTCAATGCCGCGGCGAGCGCCACCGCCGAGGTGTCCGAGCCGCCGCGGCCGAGGGTGGTGATGCGATTGTCGGGGCCGATGCCCTGAAAGCCGGCGACGACCGCGACCTGCCCCTCGGCGAAGCGGCGTTCGATCTCCTGCGTGTCGATGGACTCGATGCGGGCTGCCCCATGGATGCCGTTGGTGCGGAAGGGGATCTGCCAGCCGAGCCAGGATCGCGCCGAGACGCCCATCGACTGCAGGACGATGGCCATCAGGCCGACCGTGATCTGCTCTCCCGAGGCGACGACGGCGTCGTATTCGCGCGCGTCGTGCAGGGGCGCCGCCTCCTGACACCAGGTGACCAGGCGGTTGGTGGTCCCCGCCATCGCCGAGACCACGACCGCGACCTCGTGGCCGGCCTCGACGGCCCGCTTGACGCGGGCGGCCGCGGCCCGGATGCGGTCGAGATCGGCCACCGACGTGCCACCGAATTTCTTGACAATACGCGCCATGAAGTGGTCCTTGGGCGGGGTCGTTCAGGATGCTGCGGCGAGGAAATGGGTCCCCTTCCGCAGGGGAAGGGGACGGCTATTCATACGGGCTCGCCGGCGAGCCCGCAAGTGAGGCAAGGCGCTCTCGATCATGACCATGACACGCCCCGATGCGAGCATCGATGACCGCGAGGCCCGGCGCTTCGCCGCCCAGGCCGATGCCTGGTGGGACGCGGACGGTCCGTTTCGGCCCTTGCACAAGCTCAATCCCGCGCGTCTCGACTATATCCGGCGGGTGCTCACCCGCCATTTCGAACGCGATACCACGGCATTGCGGCCGTTTTCCGGCCTCGATGTGCTCGATCTGGGCGCCGGCGGCGGGCTCGTCGCCGAGCCTCTGGCCCGGCTCGGGGCCGATGTGACCGGGGTCGACGTCGCCGAGGAGACGGTGGCCGCGGCACGCGCGCATGCCGCGGGCATGGGGCTCAAGATCGCCTATCGGCAGGCGACGGCGGAGGAACTGGCCGCCGAGGGGCGCGATTTCGACGTCGTGCTGGCGCTCGAGGTGCTCGAGCATTGCGCCGACATCGCGGCCTTTCTTGTCGCCTGCCGGCAACTGGTGCGCCCCGGCGGGGTCTTCCTCTTCTCGACCCTGAACCGCAGCGCGAAGTCCTTTCTCCTGGGGATCGTCGCGGCGGAATATGTCCTGCGCTGGGTTCCCCGCGGCACCCATGACTGGAACCGCTTTCTCACCCCCGACGAGCTCGAGGCCGCGCTTGGCGACGCCGGTTTCACCTGCGGCGGGATGGAGGGTCTGCGCTATGACGTCTGCGCCGACCGCTGGTGTCCGGGGCGCGACCTTTCGGTCAATTATATCGGCTGGGCCCGCTGATCTCCGGCGGCCTGCGCGCGCTCGCCGGCGCGCTTGTGGCCGAAGGCGGCCTCGAGAATGCGTTCGAGCCAGCGCCGGTCGAGCTCGTCGAAGCTGCCGGTCTCACGCGAATCGACGTCGAAGACGGCGATCAGCCGGCCGTCGGCGTCGCGCACCGGCACGACGATCTCCGAGCGCGCGCGCGAATCGCAGGCGATGTGACCGGGAAAGGCATGCACATCGGCGACGATCTGCGTCTCGCCGCTTCTTGCCGCGGCGCCGCAGACGCCGCGCCCGAAGGGGATGCGCAGGCAGCCGAGCGTGCCCTGATAGGGACCGATCACGAGCTCGTCGGGCCTGTCCGGATCGACGCGGTAGAAGCCGGTCCAGAAATAATGCGGCAGCGCCTGCGAGAGCAGGCAGGCGACGGTCGCCATGCGGGCGACCGGGTCCGGTTCGCCGGCGATGACGGCGGCAATGGTCTGCGCGACCTCGGCGTAACGCGTCTCTTTTTCCTCGGGGCTCATCGGCATCCTTCATGCGCGCGACGGGGATGGTGGGCCCGGCAGGACTCGAACCTGCGACCAAGCCGTTATGAGCGGCCCGCTCTGACCAACTGAGCTACGGGCCCCACGCGGCCTCTAGATAGCAACGGCCCGCGCCCGCACCAAGCCCTATCGACGGCGAAAGACGAAGACCTTCGAGAGGAAGGCCGGCGTCGTCGTCTCGAGCAGGAGTCCGTGCGCCGCCAGAAGCGCGGCGAAATCGGTCTCGAGATAGCTCTCGAAATAAGGCTCGTGGAAGCGTTCGGGGAAGCGCGCGAGAAGCCCGTCGAAGTCCGGCAGATCGCCGTATTGCAGGGCGTCGACCATGACGAAGAGGCCGCCGGGCCGCAGCACACGGGCGATCTCGTCCGCCGCGCGTTCGCGAATCGCGGGCGGCAGCTCGTGGAAGAGAAAGACCGCGCTCACGCCGTTGACCGTCGCCTCGCCGAGCGGCAGGGCCTCGGCGAAGCCGGCCCGAAGGCGCGC
>CAZAEP010000076.1:0-10690 GCA_964484045.1 uncultured Sphingomonadales bacterium | reverse complement strand
CCAGCCCCGGATAGTAGGAGGGCAGCGTCAGGAGGGCCTGTCTCAGGCGCGCGATCATCTTCGGCAGGGTCTCGAAGAACTGCGCGAGCTGGCCGCTCAGCGGCGGCAGGAAGAGGAGAAAGCCGAGGAGGATGAAGGCGAGAAATCCGACGAAGACGATGATCGTGCCGGCCAGCCGCGAGAAGCCGCGCCGTTCAAGCCACATCACCGGACCGTCGAGGAGGAAGGCGATCACCACCGCGGCGATCACCGGCGCCAGGGCGTCCGAGAACAGGCTCACCGCAATGATCGCGGCCAGAACGATCCCCAGGAGCAGCAGCAACTGAGGATCGTCGAGAAGTCGTTTCAGCCAGCGACCGAAGACCGTCATGCGCGCTCCTGCCCTTGGGTCGATCCCCCCTGCACCGCGCCGCTCACACCGCCGATGTCGCGCCGTCGACGGTGAGCGCGGCACCGTTTATGTAGCGTGCTTCCTCGCCGAGGAGAAACACAATCGCCGCCGCCACGTCGCCGGGGGCCCCCGGCCCGCCGGGCGGAAAGCCGCCGGCATATTTCGTCTCGTCGCCGGCGATGTCGAGAAGCGCGCGCTCGAGCATCGGCGTCGCCACCGGCCCCGGCAGCACCGCATTGACGCGAATGCCGGCCGCCGCATAGTCGCGGGCGGCGCTCAGGCTGAGGCCGAGGACCGCGTGCTTGCTCGCGCCGTAGGCCGCCATCCAGGGAGCGCCGCGCCGGGCCAGGATCGAGGCCACATTGACGATGGCGCCGCCGCCGCTCCGGATCATCGCCGGAATCTCGTGGCGCATGGCGAAGAAGACGCCGTCGGCGTTGGTGCGCATGACCTCGGCGTAGATCTCGGGCGGAATGTCCGCGAGTCTGGCGGCGGGATGACTCGTGCCGGCATTGTTGACCGCGAGATCGAGCCGGCCGTGGCGCTCGAGACAGGTGGGGACGAGCCGCGCCATGTCGGCGTCGACGCGCACATCGGCATGGCAATATCGCGCCTCGAGCCCGCGCGCGGCGAGCAGCGACTCGAGCGCCTCGCCGCGACCGTCGAGAAGCCCGCAGAAGACGACCGCGGCCCCCCGCTCGCAGAGGTCCTCGACGACGGCGGCGCCGATGCCCGAGGTGCCGCCGGTGACGAGGGCGACCCGGCCCGCGAACTCCCTCTCCGTCACCGCCCTGCTCCTGCTCGTCCGGCGACATCCCGCCGCCTCTTCATCGCGCCGGCTTCCCATAGCGCCGCCGATCCCGGCGGGCAAGCCCGCGAACGCCCTGTGCCCGGCGTTGCGGAATGTATAATGAAGGCCTGTATCGCCGCCGGAACAGGAAGGAGCGAAGAATGCATCGCCGTCCGCTCACCGAACTGCCCACCCACAGCGTCATCAACCAGCCGCCGGAGCTCGGCGATCTCGATCTTTATGCGAGCGACCGCGCCTTCGCCGAGGCGGTGGCGCGCGAGGGTTCGGCGAGGAGCGTCGAACGCGCCGGCGCCTACGGGCGCCTCGTCGGCAGCGAAGAGATGCGCTCGCTCGGCGACGACGCCAATCGGCATCCGCCCGAGCTCCTCGCCTTCGACCGCTACGGTCGACGCCTTGACGAAGTGCGATTCCATCCCGCCTATCACCGCCTGATGGCGCTGGGGATGGCGCACCGCCAGCCCTCGGTGGCGTGGATCGGCGAGGCCGGCGGGCATGTCAGCCATGCGGCGCTCGAATTCATCCTGCATCAGGTGGAGGCCGGCGTCTGCTGCCCGCTGTCGATGACCTATGCCGGGATTCCGGCGCTGCGGACCAACCCGGCGCTGGCCGGGATCTGGGAGCCGAAATTCCTTTCCACCGACTACGACCCGAAATTTCTGCAGATGGAAGAGAAGGCGGGCTGCACCATGGGCATGGCGATGACCGAGAAGCAGGGCGGCTCGGACGTGCGCGCCAATTCGACGCGGGCGACGCGGCTCGCGGGGTCGGACAGCGAATATGTCCTGCGCGGCCACAAATGGTTCTGCTCGGCGCCGATGTCGGACGCCTTTCTCACCCTGGCCTATGCCGAGGGCGGCATCACCTGCTTCTTCGTGCCGCGCTGGACGCCGGACGGCGAGCGCAACCGCATCTTCATCCAGCGCCTGAAGGACAAGCTCGGCAACCGCGCGAACGCCTCCTCCGAGATCGAATATGTCGACGCCTGGGCGGTGCGGGTCGGCGAGGAGGGACGCGGCGTGGCGACGATCATCGAGATGGTCCACCACACCCGGCTCGACACCACGATCGGCGCCGCTTCGCTGATGCGCCGGGCGCTCGTCGAGGCCGTTCATCATGCGACTCACCGCAGCGCCTTCCAGCGCCGGCTCATCGATCAGCCGCTGATGCGCGCGGTGCTCGCCGATCTGGCGATCGAGTCGGAAGCCGCGACCACGCTCGCCTTCCGCGTCGCGCGCGCCTTCGACGACACGCGCGAGAACGCGGACGCCCGCGATTTCGCGCGCCTCACCGTGGCGCTCGCCAAATACTGGCTCAACAAGCGCGTCGTCGGCGTCGTCTACGAGGCGCTTGAGGTGCTGGGCGGCGGCGGCTATGTCGAGGAATCGCCGATGGCACGGCTCTATCGCGAGGCGCCCTTGAACGGCATCTGGGAGGGCTCGGGCAATGTCATCGCGCTCGACATCCTGCGCACCATGGCCAAGGCGCCGCGCGCCTTCGAGCTCTATTTCGCCGAGATCGACGAGGCGAGGGGCGGCGACCGGCGTCTCGATGCGGCGGTCGATGCGTTGTCGGACCGCCTTGCGCGCGGTCGCCCGAACGAGGCCGAGGCGCGCCGGCTGGCCGAGGAGATGGCGCTGGTGCTCGAAGGCGCGCTTCTCGTGCGCCATGCCCCGCCCGCGGTCTCGGACGCCTTTCTCGCCACGCGGCTTGCCGGCGACTGGGGCCATGCCTATGGTACGCTGCCGGAGGCCGCCGATGCGGGGGCGATCATCGAACGCGCGCGTCCGCAGGGCGTCGGCGCCTAGCGTCCGTTCGACCGTCGAGTTCGTGGGGAGCCATGCGGGCCATCGACCGTTTGCCGCCGACGGCGCGGGGCATCGTCTACATGCTGCTCTCGACGCTCGCCTTTGCCCTCCTGTGGGTGCTGATCCGCATCGCGTCCGGGCGCATGGACACGCTGCTCATCGTCTTCTACCGCACCCTCTTCGGGCTCCTGTTCATGGCGCCGATGCTGCATCGCCGGCGGCGCGCGGTGTTTCGCACCCGCCGCCGGGGGCTGCATGCGCTCCGCGCCGGCACCGGCCTGCTCGCCATGTACGCCAATTTCTTCGCCATCGCCCTCGCCCCGCTCGCCGATGTCGTCGCCATCTCCTATGCGACGCCGCTTTTCGCCACGCTGACCGCCGTTCTCTTCCTCGGCGAAGTGATCCGCGCCCGTCGTCTGGGGGCGCTCGGTTTCGGCATTCTCGGCATGCTGCTGGTGATCCGTCCCGGCTTTGAGAGCCTGTCCGAAGGCGAGATCTGGGCGCTTGGGGGCGCCGTCTTCATGGCCGGCTCGGTGACCGCGATCAAGCTGCTCTCGCGCAGCGACGCGCCGGAGACCATCGTCGTCTATTCCTACATCCTCACCCTGCCGATCAATTTCGCCATCGCGCTCTTCGTCTGGCAGTGGCCGGGCGCGAGCGACCTGCTGCTGCTTGCCGGCATCGGGATACTGGCCAATATGGGACAGATGATGCTCACCCGCGCCTTTGCCGCCGCCGACGTGACGGCGGTGCTGCCCTTCGACTTCGTGCGTCTCGTGCTGGCGGCCGCCTTCGGAGCGATGCTGTTCGGGGAAAGGCTGGCCTGGCAGACGGTCGTCGGCGCTCTCGTCATTCTTCTCTCGGCGGTCTATCTTGCGCATCGCGAGGCGCAGCTCGGCCGCCGCAGGACGCCGATCCTGCCGGCCGGTCCCGGGGTCTGAGATGACGTCATGACGGCAGAAATCCATATTCTCTGCGTCGGCAAGGGGGCGCAGGACCCGGCGGCGACGCTCGCCGGGCGCTATCTCGAACGGCTGCCGGTGCCCGTCCGCCTCAAGGAAATCGGCGCCCGCGGCGGCGCCAGGGTCCCCGAACGCCGGCGCCGGGAAGGCGACAGGCTGCGCGCCCGGATTCCGCGGGGCGCCTTCGTCATCGCCCTCGACGAGGATGGCCGCAGCTTTTCCTCGGCCGCCTTCGCGGCAGCGCTCGCCCGCTGGCAGGAGGAAGGCCGCCCGCTCGCCTTCCTCATCGGGGGCGCCGACGGTCTCGATCCGGAGCTCAGGGCGGCAGCGGATCTCCGCCTTTCCTTGTCAAGCATGACCTGGCCGCACATGCTGGTGCGGGCGATGCTGGCGGAACAGCTCTATCGCGCCTTCTCGATCCTCAAGGGACATCCGTATCACCGATGACGGGCGCAGGAGACAGGGAAATCGGGCCGGAGACCGGCGCACGGGGTCGCCGCCCCCTTGCGCGATGGCCGGTCCTGCTGCCCGGTCTCGCCCTGCTGCTTGCCGCCGCCGCTCCCGCACCGCCGCCCGCCGCCGATGGCGATCCCGCCGCCGATGGCGATGCGGCGACCGCGCGCGAGCGGCTTGCGCGCATCGAGAGCGAGTTGGCTGAACGGGCACGGCGGCAGAGCGAGCTCGCCGACGCGGCCGCCGCCGCCGGGCGCGAGGCCGAGGCGCTGTCGCGGCGCCTTGTCGCCGTCGCCGCCGCGGTGCAGCAGCAGGAGGAGCGGGTGCAGGCGCTCGGCCTCAAGGTGGAGACGCTCGGCGGCATGCTGGCCGAGGAGGAGGCGACTCTCGCCCGCCGCCGGGCGCAGATGGCACGCACGCTCGCCGCGCTCGCCCGTCTGAGCCGGCGGCCGCCGGCGCTGGCGCTCCTGCGGCCGGTCGAGGCCGACGCGGCGATCACCAGCGCGCTGGTGCTGCGCGACCTCACGCCGCGGCTCGCGGCCGAGGCCCGGGCCATCGCCGAGCAGGTGAGGCAGATCAGGGCCCTGCGCGCGGATCTGGCCGCCCAGCGGGTTCGCCTCGGCGACGATCTTGCGGCGCTCGATGCACGACGTGCCGAGCTCGACGCGCTGCGCGCCCGGCGCGAGGCGGAGCGCCGGCGCCTGCTCGGCGCGGCGGCAAGCGAGGCGACGGCGATGCGGGAGCTGGCGGCAAAGGCGAAGACCCTCGAAGATCTCCTCGCCGCGCTCGATGCCGAACGCGCGCGGCGCCTTCGTGCCGCCCGCGAGGCGGCGCGGCGCCTCGGCTCGAACGCCGCCATTGCCGCCGTTCCACCGACCACCACGCCCTTCGCCTCGGCCCGCGGAACGCTGCCGCTGCCCGTGCGGGGACGCCTGGTCAAGGGCTTCGGCGACGAATCGGAGGGGCTTCACGAGCGCGGGATCACCATCGCCGCCCTGCCCGGCGCACAGGTCGTCGCGCCCTATGACGGGCGCGTCGTCTTCGCCGGCCCCTTCCGCGGCTACGGCCAACTCTTGATCATCGCCCATGGCGGGGGGTACCATACGCTTCTCGCCGGCATGGAACGGATCTACGCGACCGTCGGTCAATGGGTCCTTGCAGGGGAACCGGTGGGCGAGATGGCCGCGGGCGATACCGGCGCCGCGGCGGTGTCCGACAAGACCGCGATGGCACCCAGACTCTATGTGGAATTGCGCCAGGGGGGTGAACCGGTTGATCCCGTGCCGTGGTTGGCGGCGGGTTTGAGAAAGGTGAGTTGATGATGCGACGGTTTTTCTTTGTCCTGGGGCTGACGGCCTTCGCGTTTCTCGGGTCCCCCGCCGCCGGGGCGGCGGAAAAGACGACGATCGACACCTACCGCCAGCTCGATCTCCTGATGGAGGTGTTCGAGAAGATCCGTGCCGAATATGTCGAGCCGGTGGACGACCAGAAGGTTCTCGAGGCGGCGATCAACGGCATGCTGTCCTCGCTCGACCCGCATTCGAGCTATCTCGGGCCCGACAGCTTCCGCGACATGCAGGTGCAGACCCGGGGCGAATATGGCGGCCTCGGGCTCGAGGTGGTGATGGAGAACGGCGTCATCAAGATCGTCTCTCCGATCGACGACACGCCGGCCTCCCGCGCCGGCCTCAAGAGCGGCGACTACATCACCCATATCGACGGCGAGCCGGTGATGGGGCAGACCGTCGACGAGGCGGTGGAAAAGATGCGGGGACCGGTGGGGGCTCCGATCACCATCACCGTCGTGCGGCCGGCGACCGAGGATCGCCCGGAAGAGGTCTTCGACGTCGATCTCGTGCGCGAGAAGATCACCCTGGCGGCGGTGTCGCACCGCATCGAGCGTGATTCGATCGGCTATGTCCGGGTGCGCACCTTCAACGAGAAGGCGACGCGCGGCATCAAGGAGGCGGTCCAGGACATCGAATCGCAGCTCGGGCCCGACTATGCCGGCCTCGTCCTCGACCTCAGGAGCAATCCCGGCGGCCTGCTCGATCAGGCGATCTCCGTCAGCGATCTCTTCCTCGACAAGGGCGAGGTGGTGTCCACGCGCGGCCGCCATGCGCGGGATACCAAGCGCTGGCACGCGACGCCGGGGGATATCCTGAACGGCAAGCCGCTTATCGTGCTCGTCGACGCCGGCTCGGCTTCGGCCTCGGAGATCGTCGCCGGGGCGCTGCAGGATCATCGCCGGGCCACCATCCTCGGCGACAACACCTTCGGCAAGGGAACCGTGCAGACGATCATTCCGCTCGGTGCCGACAGCGCGCTGCGGCTGACCACGGCGCGTTACTACACGCCCTCGGGACGGTCCATCCAGGAACGCGGAATCGAGCCCGACATCTTTGTCAAGCAGGCCATCAGGTCACCGTCCGGGCGGGTCCGCGAACCGCGCCGCGAGCGGGATCTCGCGGGCCATCTGCGCAATGAGCAGACGCCGCCCGAGCCGATTGCCGCCCCCCCGGCGGCGGACGCGCCGGTGGCGCCATTGGCCGGGGACACGGCACCGGAGACGGGCGGCGAGGACGCGCGGCCGAGCGACTATCAGCTCGAATATGCCCTCGACCTGCTGCAAGGGGTTCGCACCGTGGTGTCCCGGCAGCAGGCGGCGCGCAAGCCATAAGGGCCCGGCCGATGGGGGGCGCGGCACGACGCCTTGCGGGGTTGCTGAGCGGGCGGGTGCTGATCGGCGTCTGGGCGCTCACCCTTCTCCTGCTCGCCGGCACCGTGGTCTATCTGCAGCTCAGCTACAGCCCGCCGCCCTCCGCCGAAGCCGCCGACGCGGCCGGGACCGCGGCGCCGCCGGCGGACGCCGCGACCGAGGTCGGAGAAGTCGAAGAACCGGTGCCGGCGGACACCGGCGCGGTGCGGGAGGAGGCGCCGCTCGACGCCGCGCAGGAAGCCGAGGCGACGTCGGAGGATACGGCGCCGGCGGACGCGACGTCGGCGCTCATCCGTCTCGCGCCGGCGCCCGATCCGGACCTCGTCGAAAGCGGTCCGCACGGCCTCCTTCCGATAAAGGCCCCCGACGGGCGGCGCCCTTGGCGGGTCTATGCCCGACCTTTCCTCGGCGATCCGGTGGCGCCGCGGATCGCGCTCGTCATCGTCGATATCGGTCTCGGCCGCGAGGCGACGGACGCGGCCATCGAGACGCTGCCGCCGGCGGTGACGCTGGCGATCTCGCCCTATGCCCCGGACCCGCAGGAGGTGGCGCGCCGGGCGCGGGCGGCGGGCCACGAGGTGCTGCTGATGGTTCCCATGGAGCCGCGCGGCTATCCCGGCAACGACCCCGGGCCGCACGCGCTTCTCGTCGATCGCCCGGCCGCGGAGATCCGCGACAATCTGCACTATGTGATGAGCCGCTTTCAGGGCTATGTGGGGATCGTCAATCAAATGGGCTCGCGCTTCACCGCCGACAGGCAGGCGGTGACGCTGGTGATCGGCGATATCGCCCCGCGGGGGCTGCTCGTTCTCGACGCCCGCGCGGTGCCCGGGTCGCTTCTCGCCGCGGTGGCGGCCGAAATGGGAGTGCCCCATGCCGCGAATGACCGCTTCATCGACAATACGCCCTCCTCGCAGGAGATCGACCGGGCGCTGGAGGCGCTGGCGAGACGGGCCGCCGCCCGCGGTCGTGCCGTCGGCATCGGCCGCCCCTATCCGGTGACGCTCGCGCGTCTTCGCGCCTGGTCCGGGACGCTGGCCGCTCGTGGTCTCGAACTGGCCCCGGTCTCGGCGGTCGTGAACCGGGGCGAGGACAAGTCCTGAGCGATCGCCCGGGATCGGCAAACCACCGGAAAGAATGCCCCCATGGCCTTGAAAAAGAACGACCTTCCCTATCGACCCTGCGTCGGCATGATGGTCATCAATCGCGCCGGACTGGTGTGGACCGGGCGCCGCCGCGACACGCCGGCGGAAGCCTGGCAGATGCCCCAGGGCGGGGTCGATCCGGGTGAGGACCTCGAGGCCGCGGCCCGACGCGAGCTCAGGGAGGAGATCGGCACGGATGCCGTGCGCGTTCTTGCCCGCCTTCCCGAGCCCCTGTGCTACGACCTGCCGCCGGAGCTGCTCGGCCGGGTCTGGGAGGGGCGCTATCGCGGACAGTGCCAGCACTGGTTCGCCATGCGTTTTCTGGGGCGTGATGCGGATATCGATCTCGATCAGGGCGAGAGGGAGTTCGTCGCCTGGCGCTGGACCCCCATCGACGATCTCGTGCGCCTCATCGTGCCCTTCAAGCGCGATGTCTATGCGCGGGTCGTCGCGGCCTTCCGCCATCTTGCGGTGCCCGAGGCGACGTCATGACGTCGCGCCCGTGCGGGTTCCGGACCGCGCGCCTTCGAGGGTGGCGAAACGGGCGATCAGGATGCCGGCGAGGATGGCCCCCGCCCCGGCGAAGGCGAGCGGACCCAGCGCCTCGTGAAACAGCACCCAGCCGGCGAATGCGGCGACCACCGGCTGCACGAGAAGCGTCAGCGCCGAGAACGCCGTCGAGAGATGCGCCAGCGCATAGATGATGAGCCCCTGCCCCAGCACCTGGCTCACCAGCGCGAGCGCCAGCAGCGGCAGCCAGCCGGCCGGCGAAGACGGAACGATCTGCTCGCCCGAGAACAGCGCAACCGGCCACAGCGCCACGGCGCTGGCGAGCGCCGAATAGAGGAGCACGCTCAGGGCCGAATGATCGCGCCGCAGGCGGCTCACGGTGATCAGATAGGCGGCGTACATGACCGCCGTGGCGATGCCCAGCGCGTCTCCGGGAAGGCGTTCGGGCGCGAGCTCGACATTTTCGCCCATCAGGGCTCCCGCACCCAGCAGCGCCAGGGCGAGGCCGAGAAGAAAGCGGCGCGGGAAGCGGTCCTTGAAGATGAAAAAGCCGACCAGCGTGACGAAGACCGAATTGAGATTGGCAAGCAGCGTCGCATTGGCCACCGAGGTGAGCGTGATCGACCAGTGCCAGAGCCCGAGATCGGCGGCGAAGAAGAGGCCGCAGGCAAGAAGCGGCCGGAACCGTCCCTTCAGCGGGCGACGCACCACGAGGCCGGCCCAGAGGGCGAGGATCGGGATGCTGAGGGCGACGCGCCAGAAGGCGCTCGACACCGGCCCGACCTCGGCGATGCGCACGAAGACCGGCCCGAAGCCGATCGCCGCCGCGCCGAGAACGAGCGCCGCGAGCGCGAGCGGCGCGGACGCCGTGGACGCGGTGTGGTCTGCCGTCGTCGTCATCGCGTCCGCTTAGAGCATTTCCGTCTCATATTGAAGTGGCGTTGTCATCGGGGCATCGTCGTTCCCGATTCTCGCGTAAAGTGCCCCTGCAGGCGCGGTCGGCTCTTGTCAGCGGAAACCCGCTCTTTCTATGATCGCGCCTTCGTTGAACAGTTGGACAAAATTCGGGAGGACGTTCATGAGCGAGCTGCCGACGATCCCGGCGGACCCGCGGATGGGGAAAATCGACCGCGCCGGCTATGACCGGATGTATCGCCGATCGGTGTAGGGCCCCGACGGGTTCTGGGCCGAGCAGGCGCGGATCATCGACTGGTCGAAACCGTTCACGAAGGTCAAGAACACGAGCTTTCGCGGCGATGTCCGCATCCGCTGGTTCGAGGACGGCGAGCTCAACGCCTGTTACAACTGTCTCGACCGGCATCTGCCGGAGAAAGCGGACCGCGTCGCCCTCATCTGGGAGGGCGACGACCCGGCGACGGACAAGCGCATCACCTATGGCGCGCTGCATGCCGAGGTGTGCCGGCTGGCCAATGTCCTCAAGGCGCACGGCGTGGGCAAGGGCGACCGTGTCACCATCTACATGCCGATGATCCCCGAGGTCGCGGTCGCCATGCTCGCCTGCGCCCGCATCGGGGCCGTGCATTCGGTGGTCTTCGGCGGCTTTTCGCCGGACGCGCTCAGGGGCCGCATTCTCGACAGCGAGGCCCGCTGCGTCATCACCGCCGATGAAGGCGTGCGCGGCGGCCGGACCATTCCCCTGAAGGCGAATGTCGATGCCGCGCTCGAATCCTGTCCCGACGTGGAGACGGTGATCGTCGTGCGACGAACCGGGAACGGGATTCCATGGAATGCGGCCCGCGACCGCTGGTACCACGAGGAGATCGCGAAGGCCTCGTCCGACTGTCCCTGCGAGCCGATGGGCGCCGAGGACCCGCTGTTCATCCTCTACACCTCGGGCTCGACCGGAACGCCCAAGGGCGTGCTGCACACCACC
>CAZAEP010000075.1:0-10708 GCA_964484045.1 uncultured Sphingomonadales bacterium | reverse complement strand
ATATCATCGCCCGAACGGCGGCGGCCCGGTGCGTCCCGTGCCGGCGGCGCCCGCCGGATCGGCGGCCCGCAAGCCGTCGAACGATCCCGCGCCCCGCACCGGAGAGACCGGCTCGCGGATCGCCATGACGCTGCGACTCGACAGCGCGCGTCATTTGCGCCTAAAGCTCTTGGCGGCGCATGAGGGCAAGTCGTGCCAGGCGCTTCTTCTCGAGGCGCTCGATGCGCTGATCGCGCAGCATGGGCCCGAGGTGACGGACTGTGCCTGTCTTCAGGGCAGCGGGACGCGGCGCGACGCGGCAACCGACGGGACGGCATCGCGCCGCCGCGTGCGTGCGTAACAATTTTCAGGCAAGGATCGTGACCCTTCACGCCACCGATCGCAAAGCGAGCTTCCGGCGCCGCTCTCTGGGCGCCCTTGCGCCGGCGCTCGTGCTCGCCCTCGCCGCCTGCACCGGGACCCCGGTCTCGCAGCAGGTCGACACGGCGCGCGCCGCCGTCGGGCCCATGACGCCGCTCGTGCGGGTCGCCGATCGTCTTGCCGACAATGGCCATTTCGCCGCCGCCATCCCGCTCTATCGTCAGGCCTATGCCGACGGCGCGGGCGTGCGCGCCTTGAGCGGTCTCGCCCGCGCGCTGGTCGGGCTCGGCCGCTATGCGGAGGCCGAGGCGGTTCTCAAACGCGGCGGCGGAACGGCGCGCGCGAGCGCCGAGATCGCGCTCGAGGAGGGCGAGGTCAATCTCGCCTTCGGTCGCCCCGAGCTCGCCCTGGCGGCCTTCGAGCGCGCGCTCGATGCCGCCGAATCGGCCCGCGCCTATTCCGGGCGGGCGGTGGCGCTGGACGCGCTCGGGCATCACGCGGAAGCGCTCGAGTCGCATCGTCGCGCCGTCGATCTGGCCGGCGACGATCTCAATATCCGCAGCAATCTGGCCCTGAGCCAGGCCCTTCACGATGATGTCGATACGGCGGTCGCGGCGCTCGAGGACATCGTCGCCGACTCCCGCGCACAGGTGCAGCACCGGCAGAATCTCGTTCTCGCCTATGTCTTCGCCGGCAAGGAGGACAGGGCGGCGCAGATGGCGGCGATCGATCTCGATGCGCGCTCGGTCGGCCGGACCATCGCCTATTTCCGCGAGCTGCACAGCCTGCCGCCGGTCGAGCGGGTGCGGGCGCTGGTCTATGGCGCGAAGACTCCCGAACGCGACCTCTCCGATGTCGCGGTGCTGGTGATCGACGAATCGGACGACAAGGCGGCCGCCGCCAAGCGGGTGGTCGCGCCGCCGCCGCCGCCCGAACCGGAACCCGAACCCGTCGGTCTGCCGCCTCTGGTCGATCCCGAAGGCTGGTCGGTGCAGGTCGCGGCCTACCGCACGGCGAATCAGCTCATCCGTGGTCAGGCGCTGCTCTGGGAACGCTATTCCGACATCCTCGGGCCTCTCGAGCCGCGCCGTTCCGAAGTCGATTTCGGCGATCGCGAGACGCCGCCGCGGGGCTTCTTCTATCGCCTCAATGCCGGGCCGCTCAAGGACTATGCGGAAGCGCGCGCGATCTGCGACCGTCTCAAGGCCGTCGGCGCGCCCTGCTGGATCCGTCCGCCGGAGCCGACCGAAGGCCGGTTGCCGGAAGCGGAGCCCGGGCGCTGAGCTCCGGCACCGCAGGCCCCGACTTGAACTTCCCGTCGCGACGCCCCAAATCCCGATTCACGCCCGGCATTGCCGCCGCAGCGGGATGCCGGTGCCGGTCGTGACATCGGGGCCGCCTCCGGGGGCCGCGATGAGGAGGTAGACATGAGCAAGGACAGCAAGGACAGCAAGGACAGCAACGGGATTTCGTTCACGGCGGATGAATTCGCCAATCTCGGGGCGCCGGAAATCGTCTATATCCGGCCGGTCAAGGGCCCCGACGGTCGCACCACCTTCGCCATTCATGCGGCCAACGGCACCAAGCTTGCCGATCTGCCGAGCCTCGAGACCGCGCTGGTCACTGCGCGAACGAACGAGCTTCACCCCGTCAGCGTGCACTGAGTTCGATCGCCCTGGCGATCGCGCGCGCGAGCACGTCGGCCGCCATCGTGCCGGCGACCCCGAGACTGAGGGGCAGCGGGTCGTCCGGCGCCACCGCGCCGGTGGCGAGCGCGAACACCGTATCTCCGTCATAGGGCGTGTGCACCGGCCTCAGCGCCCGCGCCAATCCGTCATGCGCCATGATCGCCAGCCGTCGGCAGCCCGCCTTGTCGAGCGCGAGATCGGTGGCCACGATCGCGATCGTGGTGCTGGCGGCGGCGAGCGGGGCCTTGGGCAGCGGAACCCGCCCCAGATCGTCGTCGAGGGGCATGCCGAAGGAATTGACGGCGACCAATGCGCCGACGCGAAAGCCGCTTGCCGCTTCGGCCGCCGCGGTGCCGAGCCCGCCGGGCCGGTCGCCGGCGACGGCGCCGAAGCCTGCGCCGACCCGGCCGACGGCGACATCGACGCCCGCGGCCTCGGCCGCGGCGATGCCGAGGGTGCGATAGGGCGGCTCGTCGCCCCAGGACTTGTCGCCGCCGTTCAGGAGATCGAACAGGATCGCCGCCGGCACGATCGGCACATGCATCGGTCCCAGCGCCAGGCCGCGCCCTCGTGCCGCCAGCCATCGGGTGACGCCGTCGGCGGCGGCGAGGCCGAACACCGAGCCGCCCGAGAGCACGATGCCGTGGCAGCGGTCGACGAGGGCGCAGGGGTCGAGCGCGGCGGTCTCGCGCGTGCCGGGCGCGCCGCCGCGGATGTCGACGCCGACGGCGACCGGTTCGTCCGGCAGGAGAACCGTGGTGCCGGTTCGCACGCGACGGTCCTCGGCATTGCCGACCCGCAGGCCGGCGATGTCGGTGATCCGGTCCTGGGGCGTCGGCGTGACCGCGATTGCGTGCATCCTGCATTCTCCTCGGCGCGTAGGACGCTGTGCGCCCTCTTTTCTCGCTCCCGCACACGGCTATAGTGGGCGCCCGCGCCGTTCCGATAAAGGGGGTCCCTGCATGAGCCGTCGCCTGCCGCTTTTCCTCGCCGTCCTCGGTCTTCTTCTCCCCGCGCTCGCACAGGCGGGGGCGCCGGCGCGCGCCGAACATTACATGATCTCGAGCGCCAATCCGCATGCCAGCAAGGCCGGGCTTGCGATGCTGCGGGCCGGCGGCAGCGCGGTCGATGCGGCGATCGCGGCGCAGGCGGTGCTGTCGCTGGTCGAGCCGCAGTCCTCGGGCATCGGCGGCGGCGGGTTCCTGCTCCATTATGACGCGGCGAGGGGCGGGATCGTCGCCTATGACGGGCGCGAGACGGCGCCGATGGCGGTCGACGAGACGCTCTTTCTCGACGCGACGGGCGCGCCGATGCCGTTTCTGAAGGCCGCGCTCGGGGGACGGGCGGTCGGGGTGCCGGGGGTTCTCGCCATGCTCGAGACGGCGCACCGGGATTACGGCAAACTGCCATGGGCGGACCTCTTTCAGCCCGCCATCCGTCTCGCCCGGGAGGGCTTTTCGATCTCGCCGCGGCTGCACGGGCTGCTCGCGGCGCGGGCTGCGCGCTATCGCGAAATGGGCCTCCGGACCGCCGATCTCGGTGCGGCCGGACGCTATTTCTTCCTCGACGGACCGGACGGCGTGACCGCCAAGCCGACCGGGACCCTGCTCAAGAACCCCGCCTATGCGGCGACGCTCGAACGCATCGCGGCCGGCGGTGCGGACGCCTTCTATCATGGCCCGATCGCGGCCGCGATGGTCGACGTGGTGCACCACAATCCCTTCTCGGTCGGGGCCCTGAGCCTTGCCGATCTCGCCGCCTACCGGGCGCGCCGGACCGCGGCCCTGTGCGCATCCTACCGGCGCCACCGTGTCTGCTCCATGGGGCCGCCGTCCTCGGGCGCGACGACGCTGCTGGCGATTCTCGGCATCCTCGAAGGCTTCGACCTGCCGTCTCTGGCGCCGCAGTCGCTGCCGGCGGTGCATCTCTTCGCCGAGGCGAGCGAGCTCGCCTATGCCGATCGCGACCTTTATGTCGCGGACGCGGATTTCGTCCCGGTTCCGGTGCGGGGACTCGTCGATCGAGCCTATCTGGCGGCGCGGCGCAGGCTCGTCGATCCCCGGCATGCGATGGGCCGGGCCGCCGCCGGGATGCCGCCGGGCCATGACGCGGCGCCGCCTGCCGCCGCCCGCTCCCCGGAGGGGCCATCCACGAGCCATCTCGTCATCGTCGATGCCGCGGGCAATGTCGTCTCCTTCACGACCACCGTGCAGATCGCCTTCGGCAGCTTTCTCATGAGCGGCGGTTTCATCCTCAACAACCAGCTCACCGACTTCTCCTTCGTTCCGGAAAAGGACGGCCGCAAGGTGGCGAACCGCGTGGAGCCGGGCAAGCGGCCGCGCAGCTCGATGACGCCGACCATCGCCTTCGACCCGCAAGGGCGGCCGGAGCTCGCCGTGGGGTCGCCCGGCGGCAGCCGCATCATCGACTATGTGGCAAAGGCGGTGATCGCCGTTCTCGACTGGCATCTCGACATCCAGAGCGCCATCGACCTGCCCAATCTCGTGGCCAGGGGCGGGGTGGTCGAGCTCGAGGCGGACACCCCGCTCGCCGGGCTCGAACCGCAGCTCCGGGCGATGGGTCACGAGGTTCGGGTGCGCGCGCTCGAATCGGGCCTGCACGGTATCGTCATCCGCCGCGGCGCCGACGGACGGGTGGTCTATGAGGGGGGCGCGGACCCGCGCCGCGAGGGGGTCGCCGTGGGCGACTGACCGGGAGCGGTCACGGCCGCCGCGCGGGGCCTTCCGGGATCTCGATGACGAAGGTGCTGCCCGAAGCGTCGCTCTTCTCGAGCGTCACCTTGCCGCCATTGGCATCGACGAGATCGGCCACGATGGCGAGCCCGAGGCCGGTCCCCCCGCCGCCGCCGGCAAAGGGCTTGAACAGGCTTTTCCGCACCCGCTCGGGGACCCCGGGGCCGGTGTCGCTGATGGAGACGAAACAGCAGCCGTCCCGCGATTCGGCCGAAATCGTGATGCGCCCCCCCTCGCGCCCCCTGAGCGCGGTCATCGCATTGCGGCCGAGATTGAGCAGGACGCGGAACATGTGGTCGGGGTCGGCGTGGAGCGGAAAGCCGCGCGGCACCGCATTGACCAGCGTGACGCGCCCCTCTTCGCCGTCGAGCCCGAGCGAGATGCGGACGTCCTCGACCAGAGCGTGAAGATCGAAATCGCGTTTCTTCGGCGGCGGCTCGTCGGCGCGCCCGTATTTGAGCGTGCGCTCGCAGAGATCGATGGCGCGGTCGATCGCGGCGATCAGGCGCTCGGACAGCTCGCGCGTCTTGTCGTCGGCGACCTGCAGCAGACGGTCCGACGACAGATGCGCGGTGGCGAGAATATTGCGCAGATCGTGATTGACCTTGCTCACCGCGGTGCCGAGATTGGCCAGCCGGCTGCGCTGATTGAGCGCGTGGCGCAGCTCTTCCTGCATGCGCGCGAGCTGGCGCTCGGCGATGCCGATCTCGTCGCTGCGCTGCGAGGGCACGAGGATCCGCTCGGGGTCGGCGGGGTGCCTGGAGAACGCGACCATCGAGCGGGTGATGCGGCGCATCGGGCGCACCAGCAGCCAGTTGATCGAGAGGAAGACGAGGCCCGCCGTGAACACCGAGATGATGATCGACAGCAGCATCACATTGCGCGAATAGCGCAGCATCTCGGTGAACAGCGCGTTCTCCTCGAGAATGATCGCCATCTCCTCGCCGAGGCCGTTTGCCGGCGCGCCGACGACGCGGATCACGCCATGGCCGCCGCGGGCCAGGGTGGCGAAGGTGTCCATGAGCATGGCCAGGGGACCCTGCGCGCGCAGATCGTAGCTCGCATCGATATGCGCGGGCGCCGCGCCCTGGAGCATCAGCCGGCTGCGATCGGCGAGCTTGAGGGAGACGGCCTTGATCCCGGCGGTGACGAGAAGCTGCTCCTCAAGCCGGCGGCTGACCGTCTGATGCGGGGCCTCGAGAAGCGCCAGCGCGGCGATCTGCGCCGCATTCATCCGCTGCTCGAGGAAGTTGCGCCGGAAATTGGCGACCGAAGGCACCCAGACGAAGACCTCGACCACCATCACGAAGCAGATGGTGAGAATCAGCAGCCGTGACGACAGGCTGCTTCGCAAGGACTGTTTTTCCCCCTGCTCCATCACGTCCGCTCGGTGATCAGGTCATATTCATCCGAACCTCTGCAAGAATCGTACAATCGCACGGGTTCGGGCGCTGAACAAGCGATCACTGAAATAGCTGCCGGCCGCGCGCTTGCCGATCTCGCCGAACGTGGGATAGGGAGCGATGAAACCCGCGATGTCGGCGAGTCTGAGCCGCCGGGCGAGCGCCAGCGCCCAGATCTGGATCAGCTCGCCGGCCCCGGCGCCGACGATCGACACGCCGAGCGGCCGGCCGCCATGGGCGACGAGCTTCAAGAGCCCGGTCGTCGCGCGCTCGGCCCGGGCGCGATCGTTCTCGTCATAGCGCTGGCGGATGATGCGGACGCGATCGCCGAAACGCGCCCGTGCCGCGGCCTCGTCGAGCCCGACATGGGCGATTTCGGGATCGGTATAGGTGACCCGCGGCACGGCGTCGTAATCGGCCCTGGCGGGGAGGTGAAAGAGCGCATTGCGCAACACGATGCCCGCCTCGTAACCGGCGACATGGGTGAACTGCAGGCCGCGGCGGCAGTCGCCGATGGCGTAGACCCGCCGGTTGCTGGTGCGCAGACGGGCGTCCACCGCGATGCCCGCGGCGTCGTGGGCGATGCCCGCGGCGTCGAGATCGAGCGCCGCGATCGCCGGGGCGCGTCCGGTGGCGACGAGCAGATGCGAGCCCTCGACGCTGTGCGCCCCCGTCGCGTCCTCGTATGCGACCCGGATGGCGCCGGCCGTGCCCGCGACGGCGGCGATCTCCACGCCCTCCCGGATCACCAGGCCCTCGCCGCGCAGGGCCGCAAGCGCGATCGCGGCGATCTCGGGATCGTCCCTGGGCAGGGCGCGGACCTTCTCGAGCACCGTCACCGCGCTGCCGAGGCGGTGGAAGGCCTGCGCCATCTCGAGTCCGATCGGACCGGCGCCGATGACGACGAGATGCCGCGGCCGCTCGCGGAGGTCGAAGATGGTCTCATTGGTGAGATACGGCACCTCGTCGAGGCCGGGGACGGGCGGAATGCGCGGTCGCGAGCCGGTGGCGAGCACGATTCGTCGGGCGCGGAGCACGTGATCGCCCGCCGCCATGCGGCGGCGATCGAGAAAGCGCGCGCTCTCGCGCAGGACGGTGACGCCGAGCGATTCGAAACGCTCCTCCGAATCGTGCGGCGCGATGGCCGCGATCACGGCATGGACATGGTCGTGAACGCGCCGGAAATCGACCGTCGAGGCGGCATAGTCGATGCCGAAAGGACGCGCCGCCTCCCCGGCATGCGCCGCCCGGGCCGCGGCGAGCAGGGCTTTCGACGGCACGCAGCCGGTATTGAGGCAGTCGCCGCCCATGCGGCCCTTCTCGACGAGAATCACCCGTGCCCCCATCTGCGCCGCGCCGGCGGCGACGCTGAGCCCGCCCGAGCCGGCGCCGATGACGAGAAGATCGCAGTGAAGAGATCCGGTCATTGTTCGCGACGGTCCTTTCGATCCGTTTGCAGCGCGCGTCCGGCCGCGCGGGCTGAGGCGTGCGGACCGGCGTCGTCGATCCCCATCCGGGCCCGCCAGCGGCGCAGGACGACCGGCAGGAGCGAGAGCAGGGCAAGGGCGACGAGCGGCCCGAAAATCCGCGGCTGCAGGAGGAGTTGCGCCGGATCGACGGTGCCGCCGAGGCGAATCGTCTCCGCCGCGCCCTGACCCACCCAGACATAGACGAAGGTTCCGGGAATGATTCCGATGGCGGTTGCGAGAATGAAATTTCTCGGACGCATGCCCAGAAGCGCCGGCGCGATATTGACCACCCAGAAGGGGAAGACGGGGATCAGGCGCAGCGCCAGAAGGTAATGGAACTCGTCGGCACGAAAGCCGCGCTCGAAGCGCGCGAGCCAGGGCCCGGCCTTCTTTCGCAGGGCGTCGCCGAGCGCCGTGCGCACGATCAGGAAGAGGGCCGTGGCGCCCGTCACCGCGCCGACGAAGACGCCGAGGAATCCCAGCCACAGCCCGAACAGAAGTCCCGCCGCGACGCTGACCAGCGACATGGCGGGAAAGGAAAAGGCGGCGAGCCCGGCATAGACGAGGATGAGAAGGAGGAGCGAGATCAGACGATGCGCGGCGATGAAGGCCTGCAGCGCGTCGAGATTCGCGCGCAGGGTGGCAAAGGAGATGTATTCGCCCGCCCCCGACAGATAGAGCGCGGAGAGGGCGGCAAGAAAAAGCGCGAGCGGCAGCCATCTATGCAGGCGTCGCGGGCGGCCGGTTTCCTTCCGTTCTGTCGTCACGTCGCTCTCCCATGGGGCTGCCGGCCCATGCCCGCCGACGGAATCGGGTCGCACGCACTGCGGGGATCGGCGTCGGGGCGCCATCCCGCGGACCCTGCGCCCGGTCCGGTGATCCACTCTCTCGCCCAGCCCTTTGCCGGGCGCAAGAGCCGATTGCGCATCACACGCGAGTTTGAAAGTCCGCGGGCAATCTGTGAAACGGCCGTGATGGCGGTTGACTTGACGCGTCGAAGACGGCTATCAAGCCGCGCCTTGAGGAGGCGTGCGCCGGTGCCGGAACGGCGGCCCGTCTCGCCGGCGGTGGAGGAGTTGTCGTGAAGCGGACCTATCAACCGAGCAAGATCGTGCGCAAGCGTCGCCACGGCTTTCGTGCGCGGATGGCGACGGTCGGCGGCCGTCGCATCCTGAAGGCGCGCCGGGCCAAGGGCAGGAAGCGTCTCTCCGCCTGAAGGCGCGCCGCTCCGTCGGGTTGCGGTGCCCGCCCAGGCGGGTCGGCCGATGTGCAGATCAGAGCGCGAGAGAGGAGGCGGCCGCATGGCCGGAACGGCGGGGCCGATGACGCCGCCGAGGCTCGTGCGCCTGCGCAAGCGTCGAGATTTTTTGCGCGTCGCGGCGACGCGGAGGAAAAAGGTGACCCCGGCTTTCATCTTGCAGGCGGCGGCGCGACGGCAGGAGGACGACGCCATCGGCGTCGGCTTCACGGCGACGCGGAAGATCGGCCCGGCGGTGGTCCGCAATCGGGCCCGGCGACGCCTCAGGGAAGCCGCGCGACAGGTCCTTCCCGCGACGGCCCGACCGGGAACGGACTATGTGCTCATCGCCCGCGCGGCCTCCTTGACCCGGTCCTTCGAACGTCTCAAGGCGGATCTCGCGCGCGCCGTTCGGGCCCTGGCGGCGAGAGCGCCGCGTCGCGGGGGCCCCTCGGCATGAGCCTTGTCGCCCGTTTCCTGATCGTCCTCGTGCGGGCCTATCGGCTTCTCGTCTCGCCGTTCCGCGCGCCCTCCTGCCGTTTCCAGCCGACCTGCTCGGCCTATGCCATCGAGGCCCTGCGGCGTCATGGTGGACTGCGGGGCACATGGCTCGCTATAAGGCGCATCGGCCGGTGTCACCCCTGGGGCGGGTCGGGATACGACCCGGTTCCCGATCGCAGCGACCGGCACCGGTCTTCCGGACAAGGCATGACGGGGCCCGCCCCGCGCACGAATGTGGATCGTCGATGAACGAACAAAAGAATCTGCTTCTCGCCATGGCGTTGACGCTCTTGGTGATTGTGGCGTTCGATTACTATTACGGCGCGAAGACGGCGCCGGCGCCGGACATGCCGCCGGCGCCGACCGCCGAAACCGCCGTGCCGGGCGGCACGCCGCAGGCGGGATCGCCGGGCGCGAAGTCCGGTGCGGCGGCGAGCGAGGCCGTTGTCCTCGATCGCGAAAGCGCGCTCGCGACAAGCCCGCGCATCGTCATCGACACGCCGCGCCTGCGGGGCTCGATCGCGCTCGTCGGCGGCGTCATCGACGATCTCACGCTCAAGGACTACCGGGTCGCGGTCGACAGCGACGAGCCGGTCACGCTGCTCAATCCCAGGGGCACGGCGAACGCCTATTTCGTGGGCGTCGGCTGGACCGCCCGGCCCGAGCTCAGGATCGATCTGCCGGGCCCGGACACGCGCTGGCTGAGCGACGACAGGCGACTCTCGCCCGACCATCCGGTGACGCTCCGCTGGACCAACCGGGACGGCGTCGCCTTCGAACGCCGCATCGAGGTCGACAGGGACTATCTCTTCACCATCACCGACAGCGTGCGCAATCCCGGCGCCGCGCCGGTCATCCTCGCGCCCTATGGACTCATTTCCCGCCGCGGCGAGCCCAGGGTCCGCGGCTACTACATCCTTCACGAAGGCCCCCTCGGCGTGTTCGACGGCAAGCTCGAGGAGAAGACCTACAAGGATCTGCGCAAGGACGGGGCGTTCACCGCCGACAGCGTCGGCGGCTGGCTCGGGATCACCGACAAGTACTGGCTCACCGCACTCGTTCCGCAGCAGGACATCCCCTTCAAGGGCCGTTTCCTGCGGCTGGAGAACGGCGCTCCGCGCTATCAGGCGGACTATCTCGAAGAAGAGATGGTCGTCCCCGCCGGCGAGGCGAAGACCGTCCGCGTCCAGGTCTTCGCCGGCGCCAAGGAGGTCGACCTCATCAACCGCTATGAGAAGGCCTATTCGATCCGGCTCTTCGACCGCGCCATCGACTGGGGCTGGTTCATCTTCCGGAC
>CAZAEP010000074.1:0-10781 GCA_964484045.1 uncultured Sphingomonadales bacterium | reverse complement strand
GGCATCGCGCGCCGGGACGACATTTCCGCGGACGAGATCGTCGAGCGCTGCGTGCTGCCGCTCGTCAACGAGGGGGCGCGCATCCTCGAGGACGGCATCGCACTCAGGGCCTCGGACATCGATGTCGTCTATCTCCACGGCTACGGCTTTCCGCGCTGGCGCGGCGGGCCGATGTTTTATGCCGACAACCTCGGGCTCGCGCATGTCCGCGACCGCATCCGGCATTATGGCGAGATCCTCGGCGCGAAGCGCTGGACCCCGGCGCCGCTGATCGAGCGCCTGGCCGCCGAGGGCGGATCGTTCGCCGACCGCGACAAGGGGCGGAGAGACCCGTAGAAGCGACGCCTTTTTCCCCTATCCCCGCCGGAGGGTCATCTTGGCGATGAAGGAGGCGCGCGATCCGGTTTTCATCGGTGCGTGTAATACATATTCCCGTTTTCAAGACCGGCCTCACGCGCCCTCGTTTTCGGCCATTGGCGCGGGCCCGTGCATGCGATAAGCACAAGGGCCCGTTCTTCGCTGCCTCGTGCGCCAACAAGGAGTTCGCCCCATGGCCGATGCCGTCATCGTCTCCGTCGCCCGCACGCCGATCGGCAAGGCCTATCGCGGCGCCTTCAACGCCACCCCGACGCCGACGCTTGGCGGCCATGTGGTGGCCGCCGCGCTCGAGCGCGCCGGGGTCGCCGGCGGCGAGGTCGACGACGTGATTTTCGGCTGCGCCATGCCGCAAGGGGTGCAGACGCCCAATCTCGGCCGCCTCGTGGCGCTGCGCGCCGGCCTGCCGACCCATGTCGCCGGCATGACCGTCGACCGCCAGTGCGCCTCGGGGCTGATGGCGATCGCGATCGCCGCGAAGCAGATCCTCCATGACGGCATGAAAATCGCGGTCGGCGGCGGAGCGGAGTCGATCTCGATGGTGCAGAACGAGCGCTTCCGCGTCGAGCCCGACCCCGGCGTGCTCGCCATCCGTCAGGATGCCTACATGCCGATGATCGATACCGCCGAGGTGGTCGCCGAGCGCTACGGCATCCCGCGCGAGGCGCAGGATGCCTATGCCCTGCAGTCGCAGCAGCGCACCGCCGCGGCGCAGGCCGCCGGTCGCTTCGATGCCGAGATCGTGCCGCTGAAGACGATAAAGAAGGTGAAGGACAAGGAGACCGGCGCCGTCCGTGACGAAGAGGTGACGCTGGAGAAGGACGAGGGCAACCGCCCGGGCACCACCCTCGAGGCGCTCGCCGCGCTGCAACCGGTCAAGGGGCCGCGGCACGTGATCACCGCCGGCAATGCGAGCCAGCTCTCCGACGGCGCGGCGGCGGTGGTCGTCATGGACGGCCGCGAGGCCGAACGCCGCGGGCTCGCCCCTCTGGGCGCCTGTCGCGGCATCGCGGTCGCCGGCACCGATCCCGACGAGATGGGCATCGGCCCGGTCTTCGCGGTGCCGAAGCTCCTCGCGCAACACGGGCTCGCCGTCGACGATATCGACCTGTGGGAGCTGAACGAGGCCTTCGCGGTGCAGACGATCTATTGCCGCGACCGGCTGGGCATCGACAATGAACGCTTCAATGTCGACGGCGGCGCCATCTCGATCGGTCACCCCTACGGCATGTCGGGCGCGCGCATGGTCGGCCACGCGCTGATCGAGGGCAAGCGCCGCGGCGCGCGTTACGTGGTGGTCACCATGTGCGTCGGCGGCGGCATGGGCGCGGCGGGCCTGTTCGAGGTGCTCTGAGAGAGGACTCAGCGCGGCGGGTTTTCCTCCTCGTCCGTCTCCTTCCTCTTCCGCGCCCGATCGACATCGACGATATAGGGCACGGCCGGCGTCCCATGCGGGGCGAGGCTTTCCGGCGTCACCGTGCAGGCGGAGCGCGCGATGCCGCAGTCCCAGCGCCAGCGGTCGGGCAGATGGCGCGCCGGGACCGCGCGCGAGAAGACGCATTCGCAGACGCGATTCGCCTGGCAGGAAAGCTGCCCCTCATGCGCCGCATCGCAGGCCGGCGCGGGCGCGGCCTCGGCGCGCGGCGGGTCGGCGGCGAGAAGAAGGAGGAGGCTCAGAAGCGGGGTCATCGCACATTCCCTTTGCTGCGCGAAGTGTCGCGCCGGCGATGATAGCCCGCATCGTCTTAACGAACCATGCCCGTGCGTCTATGGTGCCGGCGCACACAGTCCGGAGACAGCCCATGACCTGGATCGACACCATTCCGCCCGAGGAGGCCGACGGCCGGCTCGAGACGCTCTACGCCCGCGTCGCCGACGCCGCCGGGCAGGTGGACAACATTCTCGTCGCCCACAGCCTGCGCCCGCATACGCTCGAAGGCCACATGGCGCTCTACAAGTCGGTACTGCATCATTTCGGCAATCGCTGCGAAGCGGCGCTGCTCGAGACCGTGGGCGTGGCGGTGAGCCTGTGGAACGGCTGCCGCTATTGCGTCGAACATCATCGCGCGGGCCTCGCCCGCCTGCTTGGAGACGCCGAACGGGCGCAGGCAATCGCCGGGGCCATCGCCGCCGGTCGGCCGCAAGAGGTGCTCGACGGAAGGACCGTGGCGGCGCTGGCCTATGCCGAAAAGCTGACGCGGGACCCTGCGGGCATGTGCGCGGCGGACATCGAGGCCCTGCGCCGGGCGGGCTTTTCCGACGGCGAGATCCTGGAGATCAATCAGGTCGCCGCCTATTTCGCCTATGCCAACCGCACCGTCCTCGGCCTCGGCGTCGATGCCGCCGGCGAGCGCCTCGGCCTCGCGCCCAAGGCAAGCGACCGGCCCGACGACTGGCGGCACCGCTGAACGACGGGCAGCAGCAGGAGCGCAGCATGGCACGCCGCCGCACGGGCAGGAAGATCGATGGCTGGGTGATCCTCGACAAGCCGCACGGGATGAGCTCGGCGAACGCGGTGGCGCATGTGCGCCGCATCCTCGGCGCGCGGAAGGCCGGCCATGCCGGCACGCTCGATCCGCTCGCCACCGGCGTCCTGCCGATCGCGCTCGGCGAGGCGACGAAGACCGTGCCCTTCATCATGGATGCGAGCAAGGACTACGCGTTCACCCTCGCCTGGGGCGAGGCGCGCACGACCGACGACGCCGAAGGCGCCGTCACCGCGCGCTCCGACATTCTCCCCGACGCGGTCGCCGTCGACGCCTCGCTCGGGGCCTTCATCGGCACCATCGAGCAGGTGCCGCCCGCCTATTCGGCGCTCAAGGTCGCCGGCGAGCGGGCCTATGCCCTGGCCCGCGCCGGCGCCGCGCCCGCGCTGGCCCCGCGCCGGGTGACCATCGAGCGGCTGGAACGCCTCGATCACGACCCCGCCGCCCGGCACACGCGGTTCTTCGTGCGCTGCGGCAAGGGCACCTACATCCGGGCGCTGGCGCGCGATCTCGCGGCCGCGCTGGGCACCGTCGGGCACCTCGCCGCCCTCAGACGGACCCGCGTCGGGCCGTTTTCGATCGACCGAGCAATTTCGCTGGAAATGCTCGCTGAATTGGGGCATGGTGCGCCCGCCGAAGCCAGAGTGCTTCCCGTCATGACCGCGCTGGACGACATCCCGGCGCTGGCCGTGACGGATGCGGAGGCGGCTCGCCTGAGACAGGGCCAGAGCCTTCGGCTTCCCACCGCGACGGAAGGCAGGCTGTGTATTCTCTGCGGCGAGCGCCCGGTGGCCATCGCCGAAGCGCATACGGGTCTTGTCCGTCCGCTGCGGGTGTTCAATCTGTAGGACGAGAAGGAGTTCTGACGATGTCGATCACGGCCGAGCGCAAGCAGGCGCTCATCAAGGAGTTCGCCCAAGGCGACGGAGACACCGGTTCGCCGGAAGTGCAGGTCGCCATCCTGACCGAGCGAATCCGAAATCTGACCGAGCATTTCAAGACCCACGCCAAGGACAATCACTCCCGGCGCGGCCTGATCAAGCTCGTCAATCAGCGCCGCAAGCTGCTCGACTATCTCAAGCGCAAGGACCAGAGCCGCTACACCGGTCTGATCCAGCGCCTTGGACTGCGCAGATGACGGCCGCGGGACGCCGGACCGCTCGCCGGGCCCCGGCTTCCTGCACTTCAGGGCGCGCACCGCTGTGTGCGCCGATGCGCATGCGCCGAAATCCGTCGGCGCCTGACGCTTTGCAAGACTGCAAGAAGGAGACGGGCGCAACGGCGTCCGCTGCGGACCGGGCGGATGGCCGCCGGGTCTGAACTGGTTGGAAAAGAGAATGTTTGAAATCCATCGCAAGACCATCGACTGGGCCGGACGGCCCCTGACACTCGAGACCGGGCGCCTGGCGCGACAGGCCGACGGCGCGGTCCTCGCCACCTATGGCGAGACCGCCGTGCTGTGCACCGCGGTCGCGGCGCGGGTCGCCGATCCGACGCGGGACTTCTTCCCGCTCACCGTCAATTATCAGGAAAAGACCTATGCCGCGGGCAAGATCCCGGGCGGATTCTTCAAGCGCGAGGGGCGACCCTCGGAAAAGGAGACCCTGACGAGCCGTCTCATCGACCGTCCCATCCGCCCCCTCTTTCACCGCGATTTCCGCAATGACACGCAAGTCATCTGCACGGTGCTCAGCCACGATCTCGAGAACGATCCCGACATCGTCGCCATGATCGGCGCCAGCGCCGCGCTCACGCTTTCGGGGATCCCCTTCTTCGGCCCCATCGGCGCTGCGCGGATCGGCTATCGCGATGGAAAATACATCGTCAACCCGACCTCGGACGAGCTTGACGAAAGTGCGCTCGACCTCGTCGTCGCCGGCACCGCGGATGCGGTTCTGATGGTCGAATCGGAAGCGAAGGAGCTGTCGGAGGACGTCATGCTCGGCGCCGTCATGGCGGGCCATGAGGCGATGCAGCCGGTGATCGCGGCGATCATCGACCTCGCCGAGCTGGCCGCAAAGGACCCCTGGGACCTGCCCGAGCAGCCCGATCTCTCGGCGCTCGAGACGAAACTGCGCGCGCTCGCGGAAAAAGATCTCGCCGCGGCCTATGCGATCACCGCCAAGCAGGAGCGCCGGGCGAAGATCGATGCCGTGAAGGAAAGCGTGAAAACGGCCTTCGCCGAGGACGAGACCGCGGCGGAGCATGTCGATGCGCTCTTCAAGAAGCTCGAAAAGGAGATCGTGCGCGGCAACATCCTCGAGGGCAAGCCGCGCATCGACGGCCGCCGCCTCGACGAGGTGCGCCCCATCGTCGCCGAGGTCGGGGTGCTGCCGCGCGCCCACGGTTCGGCGCTTTTCACCCGCGGCGAGACGCAGGCGCTGGTGGTCACCACCCTCGGCACCGGCGAGGACGAGCAGATCATCGACGCGCTCGAGGGCTCCTTCCGCGAGCATTTTCTGCTGCACTACAATTTCCCGCCCTATTCGGTCGGCGAGACCGGGCGTGTCGGCTTCACCGGCCGTCGCGAGGTCGGCCACGGCAAGCTCGCCTGGCGGGCGCTCAAGGCGGTGATGCCGTCCAAGGAGGACTTCCCCTACACCATCCGCGTGGTCTCGGAGATCACCGAGTCGAACGGCTCGTCCTCGATGGCCACGGTCTGCGGCGCCGCGCTCTCGCTGATGGACGCCGGCGTGCCCATCGCGCGCCCGGTCTCGGGCATCGCCATGGGGCTGATCAAGGAGGGCGAGAAGTTCGCCGTGCTCTCCGACATCCTCGGCGACGAGGACCATCTCGGCGACATGGACTTCAAGGTCGCGGGCACCGAGCGCGGCGTCACCTCGCTGCAGATGGACATCAAGATCGCCGGCATCACCGAAGAGATCATGCGCCAGGCGCTGGCCCAGGCGCATGCCGGTCGCGCGCACATTCTCGGCGAGATGAGCAAGGCGCTGACCAGCGCCCGCAGCGAGCTCTCGGCGCATGCGCCGCGGGTCGAGAGCATGCAGATCGCCAAGGACAAGATCCGCGAGGTCATCGGCACCGGCGGCAAGGTCATTCGCGAGATCGTCGAGACCACCGGCGCCAAGGTGGATATCGAGGATGACGGCACGATCAAGATCGCAAGCTCCGACCCCGAGGCGATCCGCAAGGCCCGCGCCTGGATCGAGGGCATCGTCGCCGAGCCCGAGATCGGCCGCATCTACGAGGGCAAGGTGGTGCGTCTCATGGACTTCGGCGCCTTCGTCAATTTCATCGGCTCGAAGGACGGCCTCGTCCATATCTCCGAACTCGCCGATCGGCGTGTCGAGAAGGTGAGCGACGTCGTCAAGGAGGGCGATATGGTGAAGGTCAAGGTGCTCGACATCGACGACCGCGGCAAGGTGCGCCTGTCGATGCGCCTGGTCGACCAGGAGACCGGCGAGGAACGCCCCGACACGCGGCCGGCGCGCGGGCCGCGCCGGCGGGAAAAGGTCTGAGCCGGCATCGCCGCGAGCGCCACGACACCGGGTCGGTCTTGCGGCCGGCCCGGTTTTCCGTTCAAATACCCCGCTCGCGGCGGTGTTCGAAAGGCCGCGGACCTGTGGAGTAGGAGATGAAAGCGCTGAATGCCATTCGCCTCGGGGGGCGCGAGGTCCTGCCGCTGATCGAGGGCGGCAAGGGAATCTCGATCACCTCGGGGGCCTCCTCGGGACCCTGGGCCGCGGCGGGCGGGGTCGGAACCGTGTCGGCGGTCAATGCCGATTCCTATGACGCCGCAGGCAATCCGATCCCGCAGGTCTATCACGGCCGCACCCGGCGCGAGCGCCACGAGGAACTGCTGCGCTACGCCATCGAGGGCGGCATCGAGCAGGTGCGGCGCGCCTATGAGGCCTCGCGCGGGCTCGGCGCCATCAACATCAACGTGCTGTGGGAGATGGGCGGGGCGCAGCGGGTCCTGCACGGGGTGCTCGAGAAGACCCGCGAGCTCGTGCACGGGGTCACCTGCGGCGCCGGCATGCCCTATCGCCTGGCCGAGATCTGCGCCTCCTACGGCACCTTCTACTATCCCATCGTGTCGTCCGCGCGCGCCTTCCGCGCGCTGTGGAAGCGCGCCTATGCCAAATTCGCCGAATATCTCGGGGCCGTCGTCTATGAGGATCCCTGGCGCGCCGGCGGCCACAACGGGCTGTCCAACTCGGAAGACCCCGAAAAGCCCGAGGATCCCTATCCCCGGGTGGTGGAGCTCCGGCGCACGATGCGGGCGGCGGGATGCCCCGAAGTCCCGATCGTGATGGCCGGCGGGGTGTGGTTCCTGCGCGAATGGGAAGACTGGATCGACAATCCCGAGCTCGGGCCGATCGCCTTCCAGTTCGGCACGCGCCCGCTGGTGACCCGGGAAAGCCCGATCCCGGAGAAGTGGAAGCGCATGCTGCTCACGCTCAGGAAGGGGGACGTGCTGCTGCACCGCTTCTCGCCGACCGGTTTTTATTCATCGGCGGTGCGCAACAGGTTTCTCGACGAACTGATCGCCCGCAGCGCGCGCCAGATCGCCTTTTCGCCCGAGCCGGTGGGCGATCATCGCGTGCTCTTCACCGACGGCTCCCGGCGCACCTTCTATGTCACGAAGGCGGACGCGGCGCGCGCCGCCGCCTGGATGGCCGAGGGCTATACGGAGGCGATGAAGACCCCGGACGGGACCCTCATCTTCGTCAGCCGCGAACGGCGCGACGCCATCCGCAAGGATCAGGCGGACTGCATGGACTGCCTGTCGCACTGCCTGTTCTCGAACTGGGCCGACAACGAGAAGTCCTCGACCGGCCGCAAGGCCGACCCACGGAGTTTCTGCATCCAGAAGACGCTGCAGGACGTCGCCCATGGCGGCAGCCTCGACTGGAATCTCGTCTTCGCCGGCCACAATGCCTATCGCTTCGCCCAGGATCCCTTCTACTCCAACGGCTTCGTGCCGACGGTGAAGCAGCTCGTCGACCGCATCCTGACCGGCGATTGAGGGGCCTCGACGACCGGCACGCCGACAAGCGTACTTGTAAAACCTTTATGAAAAAGCCATGCTGTCGGCGGGGAGCGCGCCGAGGGCATGCATGCGGTGATCAGCCGACCTGAGGCGAAAGGCGCAGTCAATGGGCACGGAGGAACAAAGCGAAAGCCAGGCGATTCGCCCCTATGCGGCGAGCCTGCGGCTGCTGCGCGAGGTCGGCCTTCGTCCGACGCGGCAGCGTCTGGCGCTGGCCAAGATCCTGTTCATGGAAGGCCGCCACCGCCATGTGACGGCGGAGCAGCTCCATGAAGAGGCGATGGCGAGCGGCATCCGGATCTCGCTCGCCACCGTGTACAACGCGCTCCACCAGTTCACCGAGAACGGCCTGCTGAAAGAGCTCGTGATCGAGCCGGCGCATGTCTATTTCGACACCAATGTCGAGCCGCACCACCATTTCTACAACCCCGGAACGGGTGCGCTCGAAGATGTCGCGGCGAGCGAGATCGCGTTCGAGCGCCTGCCGCCGCCGCCCGCCGGAACACGTCTGACGGGCGTGCACGTCATCCTCCGTGTCGAGAACGGCGACGCGCCCACTGCGCGCTGACGCCCGGCGATCCGGGCCCCGGAGAGGATGTCCGCGGAAGTGGCGCGCTCGGGAGGATTCGAACCCCCGACCCCCAGATTCGTAGTCTGGTGCTCTATCCAGCTGAGCTACGAGCGCAGACCCATGCAAAGGCAGGGCACCGCATTGCGGTGCGGGCCGGGACCATATAAATAACGGTGCCCACTGGCAAGCCCCTTTTGCCGCCGGCGACGGACCGGTGCGGAGAAAAGGCCCCCATGTCCCCAGACCATCCGTTCTCCCCGCGCCGTTTTCTGGGCCTGTCGGCGCTTTGCGTCGCGCTTGCCGGCTGCAGCGGCGGCTCCGGCGCCTGGCCCGGCCTCGCGATCCCGGCGACGACGCCGGGACCGCCTCCGGCGCCGGCCATCCGTGCCGCGCCCGCATCGGCGGCGCTCCGGCACGGCGCGCCGACGCTGTCACGGGAGGAGGCCGCCGCCCTCATCGCCGCCCTGCCGCAGACACTCGCCGATTTCAGCCGTCGCATCGCGCAGCAGAAACAGGCCTATCAAGCGGCGCGCGAGCGGGCGCGCGCGAGCGGGCTGGACCTCGACCGGCGCAGCGCCGAGTTCGAACTCTCGCGCCTGAGCCGGATCGAGACCGCTCTCGCCACGCTCTTGCGCAAGTTCGAGCGCCTGCCGGCCGGTCTCTCGGCCGCCGGAGCGGCGCAGGAGGCCGTGCGCCGGCTCACCGACATGCATGGGGCGCTCGTGGCCTATCTTGCCGCCGAACGCCGGCGCCTGGCCGGACCTCCCGCTCCCTGATGCATCAGGCCGCCGCCTTGCGGAAGAGCAGGGCGGCGATCGCGTCGGCATTGGCGGCGCCGCGAAGCTTGTCGCAGAAGTCGACGTCGCGCAGCAGGCGCGACACCTGCGCCAGCGCCTTCAGGTGCTCGGCCCCGGCGTCTTCGGGCGCCAGCAGAAGGAAGAAGAGGTCGACCGGCGCGTCGTCCACGGCCTCGAAATCGACCGGGCTCACGGTGCGCGCGAAAAGCCCGACGACGCGACCGAGCCCGGCCACCTTGCCATGCGGAATCGCGACGCCCTGCCCCACCCCGGTGGTGCCGAGACGCTCGCGCGCGAGCAGCACGTCGAAGATCCGGCGTTCGGGCAGGCCGGTGAGCGCCGCCGCCTGCGCCGCCAGCTCCTGGAGGACCTGCCGTTTCGAGCGCGCCTTGAGCGCGGGAATGATCGCCGCCGGTGCGATGAGCTTGTCGATGTCCATAGCGGTACCGTTGTCTTTCTCTGTTTCGCCGTTCCTGCGCCCGAGGCTCCGTCAGGAGCGCCCGATGCGGTCGGGATCGATCCAGCCGATATGTCCGTCCGACCGCCGGTAGATCATGTTGATCCGGTCATTGCGACGATTGCGAAACATCAGGGCCGGCACGTCCGCAAGATCCATCAGCATGACCGCGTCCCCCACACTGACATGAGGAATCTCGACCCGCGTTTCCGCGATGATGATCGGTTGCCCGTCGAAAGGCGCCACCGATTCCGCGCCCGCCGCCGCCTCTTCTTCGGTGGAGGAGGCGAGGACGTAGGCCCGGGCCATCTGGGCGATTTCCTCTTCCTGCCCGTGCCGGCCCATGAGGTGGCGATCTTTAAGCCGTCGCTTGTGCCGGCGCAACTGCTTTTCGATCTTTTCCGCCGCAATGTCGAAGGCCGCCCGCCCCTCGTCGGCAGAGCCCCGGCTTTTCAGATAGATGCCGTGACCGAGATGAATGGCGCAGTCGACATCGAAACGATATCCTTCCTTGCCGACCGTCACCTTGGCGTCGATGGCGCGACAGAAATACTTTTCCGCCAGGCCTTCCATGGTGGTGACGATATGGGCGCGCAGCGCCTCGCCCATACTCAGTCTGCGGCCGGAAACATTGATCTGCATGCTGTCCGTTCCCAAACGGTGATATCGGCTGAGACGAAGGAATCATCGACTCGCATATATAGCATATGGACGCGGCGAGTCCGCATGGCCGTCGCCTTCGCGGCGCGGCGGCGGCTCAGGCCGGAAACCGCTTCTGCCGGCGGCGCTGGACGCTCGAGGGAATCCGCATCGCCTCGCGATATTTGGCCACCGTCCGCCGTGCGATGTCGATGCCCTCGGCGCGCAGCAGCGTGACGAGTCGGTCGTCGGAGAGAACGTTGCGCGGATCCTCGGCGTCGATCAGGGCGCGGATCCGCTCGCGCACCGCCTCCGAGGAGATCGCCTCGCCGCCTTCCGAGGAGGCGATCGCCGAGGTGAAGAAATATTTGAGCTCGAAGACGCCGCGCGGGGTGGCCATGTACTTGTTCGAGGTGACGCGACTCACCGTGCTCTCGTGCAT
>CAZAEP010000073.1:0-10783 GCA_964484045.1 uncultured Sphingomonadales bacterium | reverse complement strand
GGCGGCAATGGCCGAGCAGCGGGCCCGCGCCCGCGCCGCCTGGGCGGGCTCGGGGGAAGCGGCCACCGAGGCGGTGTGGTTCGACATCAGGGAGGAGCACGGCGGTACCGAGTTCATCGGCTATGGCGCCGATCGCGGCGAGGGACGGGTGCTCGCGCTCGTGAAAGATGGCCAGCGCGTGGACGAGGCGGGGGCCGGCGAGCATGTGGCGGTGATCGTCAACCAGACACCGTTCTATGCCGAATCGGGCGGTCAGGTCGGCGACCGCGGCACCATCAGCGCGCCCGGCGTGCGGCTGCGCGTCGAGGACACGAAGAAGGAGCTCGACGGTCTCTGGGTGCACCACGCCGTGGTCGAGGAGGGCACGCTTCATGTCGGCGACGAGGTCACGCTCGAGGTCGACGCCGCGCGCCGCGACCGCATTCGCGCCAATCATTCCGCGACGCATCTGCTGCACGCCGCGCTGCGCCGGCATCTGGGGCCGCATGTGACGCAGAAGGGCTCGCTCGTCGACGATCAGCGCCTGCGCTTCGACTTCTCCCACCCCAGGGCGCTGAGCGCGGACGAGATCGCGGCCATCGAGACGGAGGTGAATGCGAAGATTCGCGAGAACACGGCGGTCGCGACCCACCTCATGCCCTATGACGAGGCGGTCAAAAGCGGCGCCATGGCGCTCTTCGGCGAGAAATACGGCGACGAGGTGCGGGTTCTCATGATGGGGCGCGACGATGCCGATCGCCCCTATTCGGTGGAGCTCTGCGGCGGCACCCATGTCCGTCGCCTCGGCGATATCGGGCTCTTCAAGATCGTCTCCGAATCGGCTGTTGCGGCCGGCGTGCGTCGCATCGAGGCGCTGACCGGCGAGGCCGCGCGACGCTATCTGCTCGACGAAGAGCGCCGCTTGCGCGAGGCGGCGGCCGTCCTCAAGGTGCCGCCGGGCGAGCTGCCCGAACGCGTGGCGCAGTTGGCCCGGACCGTGAAATCGCTCGAACGCGCGCTCGCCGAGGCCCGGCGCAAGCTGGCGCTCGGCGGCGGAGCGGGCACGTCCGGCCCCGAGCCCGAACGCATCGGCGATATCGCCTTCCTCGGTCAGGTGCTCGAGGGCGTGCCGGCCAAGGAATTGCGCCCCCTCGCCGACGCCGCGAAGGAGCGTCTGGGCTCCGGCATCGCCGCCTTCACGGCGGTGAACGACGGCAAGGCGTCCCTCCTCGTCGCGGTCACCGACGATCTCACGGACCGCTTCAACGCCGTCGATCTCGTCCGCCTCGGGGCCGCGGCGATCGGCGGCAAGGGAGGCGGCGGTCGTCCGGACCTGGCACAGGCGGGCGGGCCGAAGGGCACGGACGCGGCGCGTGCGATCGCCACCATCCGGGAGGCCATCGCGGCGGCGGCCTGATCAGAAGGTTCTTTCCATGCGCCCGGCGAGCCGACGGCGGGTCTCGGCGTGGGTAAGGTCGAGATGCAGCGGAGTGACCGAGATCCACCCTTCATGGACGCATCTGAGATCGGTCTCCTCGCCCATCTCGCCGCGCGTCGGCGACAGGCCGAACCAGTAATAGGGCGCGCCGCGGGGATCGCGACGCTCCTCGATCAGGAGGCCGCGCAGGTCGCGTCGTCCCTGTTCGGTGACCCGCACGCCCCGCACCTCATCCGCGCCGACCGGCGGGAAATTGACGTTGATCAACACGTCCGCGGGCCAGGACTCCGCGAGCAGGGTTTCGATGATCGGGCGCGCATGGGTCGTGGCGACGTCCCAGTTGCCGGCCTCGGAAAGACGGCGCATGACCTGACTGAGCGCGATCGAGGGGATGCCGGTGAGCATACCTTCGATGGCCGCCGCCACGGTGCCGGAATAGGTGATGTCCTCGGCAAGATTGCCGCCGCGATTGATGCCCGAGAGCAGCAGCGTCGGCGGTCCGTCCCTGAGAATATGGCTGATCGCCATCATGACGCTGTCGGTCGGCGTTCCGCGCACCGCATAGTGCCGCGCGTCGAGGCGACGGCAGCGGATGGGCTCGGTGATGGTCAGCGAATGGGCTGCGCCCGACTGTTCGGACTCGGGCGCGATCACCCATACATCGTCCGAAAAACTCCGCGCGATCTCTTCGAGGAGCTTGATGCCGCGCGCATGGATGCCGTCGTCATTGGTGACGAGGATGCGTTCGGTCGAGACCCGCCCGGTCATGGTTTCGGCTCCGGAACGATCCGCTCCAGACCGCCCATATAGGGGGCAAGCGCCTCGGGAACGGCGATCGATCCGTCGGCCTGCTGCCAGGTCTCCATGACCGCGATCAGCGTGCGGCCGACGGCAAGCCCCGAGCCGTTGAGCGTATGCGGAAAGCGGGTCGCCTTCTCACCTTTCGCGCGGCAGCGGAGTTGCATGCGCCGGGACTGGAAATCGCCGCACAGCGAACAGCTCGAGATCTCGCGATAGCGCTGCTGTCCCGGCAGCCATGCCTCGATGTCGTAGGTCTTCTGTGCCGAAAAGCCCATGTCGCCGGTGCACAGCAGAACGACGCGATAGGCGATGCCGAGGCGCTTGAGCACTTCTTCCGCACAGCCGAGCATCCGCGCGAGCTCGGCGGCCGACTCCTCGGGCCGGGCGATGGAGACGAGTTCCACCTTGTTGAACTGGTGCTGGCGCAGCATGCCGCGGGTGTCCTTGCCCGCCGCACCGGCTTCGGAGCGGAAGCAGGGGGTGAGCGCGGTGACCCGGATGGGCAGCGTCTCCTCGGCCACGATGCGTTCGCGCTCGAGATTGGTCAGCGGCACCTCGGCAGTGGGAATGAGCCAGTGCTCGTCGCCGGCGCGATAGAGATCTTCCGCAAATTTCGGCAACTGCCCGGTGCCGAGAAGCGCCGCGTCGCGCACCAGGCAGGGCGGGGCGATCTCGGTGTAGCCGTGCTCGTTCGTCTGCAGGTCGAGCATGAACTGCCCGAGGGCGCGCTCGAGCCGGGCCAGCGCGCCCTTGAGCACCACGAAGCGGGATCCCGACATGCGGGCCGCGCGTTCGAAATCCATCAGTCCCAGCGCCTCGCCGATCTCGAAATGCTCGCGCGGCGCAAAATCGAAATCGGGCCGCGTACCGACTTCGCGGACCACCACATTGTCGCCCTCGTCGCGCCCGTCGGGCACGTCCTCGAGCGGCAGATTGGGGATCGAGAGCAGCAGCTCCTCGAGCGCCTGCGCGAGTCTGCGCTCTTCCTCCTCGAGCGTCTGGATGCGCGCCTTGAGCGCCGCCACCTCGGCGATCAGCGCCGCCGCATCGCCGCCTTCGCGCTTGGTGACGCCGATCTCCTTCGAGGCCGCGTTGCGGCGCGCCTGAGCCTCCTGGATGGAGGTCAGGAGACGGCGTCGTTCGGCATCGAGCGCCGCCACCCGCTCCCCCACGGGCTCATGGCCGCGGCGGGCGAGCGCCGCATCGACGGTCTCGGGATGATCGCGAAAAAGAGCGATATCGAGCATGATCGCACGCCGTCCGTTTCGAGTTTTCGGGTGCCGAGGACCCGTGCTTTACGACCCCGAGACGTCGTCGGCGCGTGCCTTGTCGCGTTTGCGCTCCGACATCTCGATGGCAAGAATGGATAGCTCGTATAGCAGCAGGATGGGAATGCCAAGCCCGATCTGGCTGATGATGTCGGGGGGCGTGAGCACGGCCGCCGCGGCGAAGGCGATGACGATCGCATAGCGCCGCTTCTGCCGCAGACCATCCGCCGTCACGAGCCCGACCCGGCCCATCAGAGTCAGCAGGACGGGGAGCTGGAAGGCGAGCCCGAAGGCGAAGATCAGCTTCATGATGAGCGAGAGATATTCGCTCACCTTGGCCTCGAGCTCGATCGGCAGCCGCCCCGGCCCGCCCGGCTGCTCGAAGCCGAGGAAGAACTTCCAGGCCATCGGGATGACGAGATAGTAGACGAGCGCGGCGCCGAGCACGAAAAGCACCGGGGTGGCGATGAGGAAGGGCAGAAAGGCCCGACGCTCGTGGCGGTAAAGGCCCGGCGCGACGAATCGCCAGATCTGGACGGCGATGACGGGAAAGGAGAGGAACATGGCGCCGAAGAAGGCCACCTTGAGCTTGGTGAAGAAGGCCTCCTGCAGGGCGGTGTAGATCATCCGCCGGCCGGGATGCTCGGCGAGCGCCGCGGCGAGCGGGCGGGTGAGGAAATTGTAGATGTCGTCGGCGACGAACCAACTGAGGACGAAGGCGACGGCGATGGCGACGATCGACCAGATGAGGCGCTGCCGGAGCTCCATCAGATGCTCGATCAGCGGCATCCGGGTGGCCTCGATCTCGTCGGGTTCTTCCGTTTCCACGGGGCTTGCCTGCGGATCAGCCACGGTCATTCTCGTCGGGCGTGGCGACGGCCGTCATATCGTCCCTCGGATCGTCGTCTGCAGGCGGCATCTCTTCGTCGCGGGAGGGGGTCGGGACTTCAGCGCCTTCCGTCCGTTCCGACCGCTCCGCAGCGCCATCCATCGCTTCCTCGCGTGCCGTCGTCAGGCTCGGTGCGGTCAGCCTGGCATGCATGGCCTTCGCCTGCGCGCGCAATTCCTCGAGTTCCGCCTCGCGGGCGAGCTCGTCCATATCGGCCTGGAACTTGCTGGCGAAGGCGCGCGCCCTGGCAACCACCGAGGCGATGGTCTTCATCACCTTGGGCAGGTCGCGCGGACCCACGACCACGATCGTCACGATCGCGATCACGAGCATTTCCGTCCAGGCGATGTCGAACATCGGCGGGCCCTACAAGACGCGAAACGATGAGGGATCAACCCTGCGCGGACGTGTCCCGGGTTTTCACCGCCTCGGCCTTGACGCTGCGCTTGTCGGCGAGCGCCCTGGGCTCTTCGGGCTCCGTGTCCTCGGTGACGTCTTCCTTGAGGCCCTTCTTGAAGCTTGTGATTCCCTTGGCGACATCACCCATCAATTCGGAAATCTTGCCGCGGCCGAAGAGCAGCACGATCAGTGCGACGACCAGGGCGACCTGCCAGAAACTAATGCTCATTCTCTCACTCTCCTCTTGGCGTTCTGTCGCGAGCCGGGCCGATATCCCTGCGGCTGCCCGCTCGCGTCGCCTCGCAGTGCTTTCACAAGCGCATCCCTTCTCTACCACAAGATGCCCCGGCGGCGGACAGGAAACGGACCACCGGTGTCCCGTCGCCGCCGGCGACCCGGCGCCTCATTCGCCGTCTCCCGCCGCCGCTGCCTCTTCGCCGGATTCCGGCGCGTCTTCCGCGACGGCGAGCAGTTCGTCGAGACTGTCGAGCATGCCGGCGGCCCTGAGTTCGTCGATGCCGGGCAGGTCGTCAAGGGAGGGCAGGCCGAAATGGCAGAGAAAGTCGTCCGTCGTGCCGTAGGTCAGCGGGCGCCCGGGCGAGCGCTTGCGACCGCAGATGCGCACCCATCTCGCCGCCATCAGGGCGTCGAGCGTGCCCTTGGACAAACCGACGCCGCGGATCTCCTCGATCTCGGCCCGCGTGATCGGCTGGTGATAGGCGATGATCGCCAGGGTCTCGACCGCCGCGCGCGAGAGCTTGCGCGGCTCCTCGACCTCGCGACGCAGCAGAAAGGCGAGATCGGGCGCGGTGCGAAACATGTAACGTCCGCCGACGACGACGAGATGGATGCCGCGATCGCGATAGAGCTGCGCGAGCGTGGCGAGATGGCCCTCGACATCGGCGCCCTCGGGGAGGCGGGCGGCGATCTCCTCGACCGCAAGCGGCGTCGCGGAGGCAAAGAGGATCGCCTCGACCATGCGCAGATGATCGTGCAGGTCCGGTCCCTGCTCCTGTCCTTCCATCGTCTGATCGCTCATTTCGCTCCCCCCCGGCGCACATAGAGCGGGCCGAAGGTCTCCATCTGACGCAGTTCCGCGCGCCCGGTGCGGGCGAGTTCGAGACTGGCGGCGAACATGCTCGCCAGAGCCGAGCGCCTGAGCGCCGGATCGCTCATCTCCTGGGGCAGGAAGGCACGAAGCTGCGTCCAGTTGAGGCTGGTGTCGAGCAAGGCGCCCAAGCGTCGCAGGGCGGCGTCGAGCCCGTAGATCGGCCGCCGCCGGATGCGCAGCGACTTCACCGAGGTGCGAAGGCGGAAATCGCCATAGACCCGCAGCAGCTCATAAAGCGTCAGGTCGTAGACCGGCCGGCGCTCGAGGGCCAGTCCCTCGGGCGCGCCGCGCGCGAAAACGTCGCGGCCCAGCCGGTCGCGAGCCATCAGGGCGGCGCCGGCCTCGCGCATCGCCGCCAGCCGCTTGAGGCGGAGCTGCAGCCGATAGGCCAGCTCCTCGGCGCTCGGCTCCTCGCCGTCCTCTTCGCGCGGCAGCAGCAGGCGCGACTTGAGGTAGGCGAGCCAGGCCGCCATGACGAGATAGTCCGCCGCCAGCTCGAGGCGCAATCGTCGCGCCTCGGCGATAAAGGCGAGATACTGCTCGGTGAGCGCCAGAATGGAGAGCTTGAGAAGGTCGACCTTCTGCGCCCGCGCCAGTTCGAGCAGCAGGTCGAGCGGTCCCTCGAAACCGTCGATATCGAGGATGAGCGCGCGCTCGCGATCCGCGCCGGGCCCCTCCCGCTTCGATGCCGGCTCGAACTGCTCCGGGTCCGCCATCACACGATCCCCACGAGATGCAGGATTCCCTCATAAAGCTGCTGGCTGGGCTCGAAAACGAGAACGGTCGCGGGGTTGAAGCCGATTCCGAGCCGGCTGGTCAGCATCGGCAGCAGGAAGAGAATGCCGATCAGGAGAAAGAGCCCCACGGGTTCGAGGCGCGCATATCGGCGTGCCAGCGGCAGCGGCAGCAGCCCGAGCGCGACGCGGCCGCCATCGAGCGGCGGCACGGGCAGCATGTTGAAGACCGCGATCACGCAGTTGAAGAAGACCATGACGTGCAGCATGCGCACGGCCCAGCCGCCGAAGCCCGGGCCGGTCGCGGCGGCAAGCGGCAGGAGCACGGCGGCGACCACGGCGAGGGCGAGATTGGCCGCCGGGCCGGCGAGCGCGACCCAGACCATGTCGCGCCGCGGATTGCCGAGTCGCGCCCCGTTGACCGGGACCGGTTTCGCATAGCCGAAGGCGATGCCGCCGATGAGAATGAGAAGAAGCGGCAGCAGCACGGTGCCGAAGGGATCGACATGGGCGAAGGGGTTGAGGGTCAGGCGTCCGGCCCGTCGCGCCGTGTCGTCGCCCAGACGCCAGGCGGCAAAACCGTGGGCGGCCTCGTGGAAGGTGACCGCGAGAAGCACCGGCAGCGCCCATACCGCGACCGTCGCAAAGGTCTCACCGACGCCCGAGAACATACCGACGCGACTCCCTAAACCCATTCCGCAAGAAGGGTCTGCAGGCGCGCTTCGGCATTCTCGACGTCCACCGGCTCGGCCCCGGCGACGCGCTCCCGCACCCGCAAAATGCGTTCCGACGTTGCACCGTCGATGCCGTCGACGGCCTCGAGCACCGTGCGTATCTCATCGAATACGCCGCTGCAATGGAGCACCAGATCGCATCCGGCCTCGAGCGCCGCACGGGCACGCTCGGAAAGCGGTCCCGTGAGCGCCTTCATGCCGATATCGTCGGTCAGAAGCAGGCCCTCAAAGCCGATATGGCCGCGGATCGCTTCCTCGATCACGGTTTTCGAGACCGTCGCCGGACGGTCCGCGTCCAGAGCCTCGTAGACCACATGCGCGGTCATCGCCATCGGGGCATCGGCAAGCGCCTCGAACGGCACGAAGTCGACCGCATAGAGGGACTCGATATCGGCATCGACCCGGGGCGTCGCGTGATGGCTGTCGAGCGGCGCCCGGCCGTGCCCGGGAATGTGCTTGATGACCGGCAGGAGCCCGGCATCGAGCATGGCATCGACCGCCACCCGCCCGAGGCGGGCGACGAGGTCGGGATCATCGGCGAAGGCCCGGTCGCCGATCACGTCGGCGGCGCCGGGCGCCGGCACATCGAGCACCGGCGCGCAATTGACCGTGATTCCGGCCGCGAGGAGCTCATGCGCCACGATCGCCGAGGCCAGTTGCAGGGCGGCCGCGGCGTGCACGAAGTCGTGTCCGGCCATGCGACCGAACACCGCCGCCGCCGGCAGTGCCCGCCAGTGCGGCGGACGCAGCCGCGCGACACGGCCGCCCTCCTGATCGACAAGAACGAAGGCCTGTTCATCGTCGACGGCGCGGCGGAAGGCGTCGGTCAGCGCCCGGAGCTGATCGGGATTGTCGCAATTGCGCCGAAAAAGAACCAGTCCGGCGGGCCGCTCGGCGGCGAACAGCGCCACCTCCTCCTCATCAAGGGCAAGCCCCGCACAGCTCGCGATGACCGGTTTGACGCTCATCGTCCCGGGGGAACCACGATGCAGTTGAGGCCGGCCTTCTCGACGGCTGCACATCTGGCACGCGCCGCCGCGCGGTCCTCGAGCGGCCCGAAGCGAATACGGTAGTACTTGGCCATGTCGCGCTCCGTCTCCTCGATCCGCGGCGTGAGGCCGCGAAAAACGTCCCCATGGTCGCTTTCGGCCTTCGCGAGCCAGGTTTCGGCGTGCCATTTCTGGCGAAAGGCGGCGATCTGGATCGACCATTCATCGTCGGCCCGGGTCGCGGTCGGCGCCGTTTGCGCCGGCGGCTCCTTTGCCTCCTCCGCCGGAACGGGGGCGCCGACGACCTCCTCCGAGGCGGAGGGCGCGTCCGCGAGCGCGGGCACCTCCGGCCGGCCGAGCGGCGCCTCGGCCTCGGGGCGCAGCTTCTCCTCGACCTCGCTGCTCTCGCCGGTGACGCGATCGAAAACCAGCTTGTCCTGATCGGGCACCTGCATGCCGCCGCGGTCTTCGGGGGCCACTTTCGCCGGCCCTTCGGGCGCATGCACCAGCACCTCGCCCTGCGGCGCCTCGCCGCGACTGTCAAGAATCCAGATGAGAGCGGCGAAGAGGAGCGTGATCGCCGTCGCCAGACCGCCGATCACCAGACGCAGGGACAGAGGCCGCTTCGCGCCCTGCGCCGTATCGGTGGCCACCGGCTCCAGCCAGGGCGGCCGATCCGATGATGAGTGGTCCTGTTCCTTTTCCGTCATGTCAGCCCTCGATCCGCGCTCGCGCGCCTCCCCTCGGTCTCGTCAATGCATCTCCTCGACCGGTTCCACCCCGAGCACCTGCAGTCCGGACGCAAGCACCAGAGCGACCGCCCGTATCAGCGCCAGTCGGGCCCGCGTCAGCGCTTCGTCACCCGCGATGATGAAGCGCCGGGCGGGATCGTCGTTGCCGAGATTGTACAGGCTATGGAAGGCGCTGGCCAAGTCATAGAGAAAATAGGCCACCCGGTGCGGCTCATGGGCCTCGGCCGCGGTCTCGACGAGCCGTGGCCAGGCAGCCATGTGCTTGACGAGCGCGATCTCTTCCCTGTCCTCGAGCAGCGCGAAATCGGCGTTCGCAAGTGCCGCCGCATCGACGGCGAGGCCGGGGAAGGTCTCCGCCGCCCGCCTCAACGCCGAGTGCACGCGGGCATGCGCGTACTGGACATAAAAGACGGGATTGTCGCGCGACTGCTCCTTCACCTTCTCGAAATCGAAATCGAGCGGCGCGTCGTTCTTGCGCGTCAGCATCATGAAGCGGACGACGCCGGCGCCGACCTCGTCGACGACCTCGCGCAGCGTGACGAAGGTGCCGGCCCGCTTCGACATCTTCACCGGCTCGCCGCCGCGGAACAGGCGAACGAGCTGGCAGAAGCGGACGACATAGGTCGCGGCACCGCCGGAAATCGCCTTCACCGCGGCCTCCATGCGCTTGGCGTAGCCGGCATGGTCGGCGCCGAGCACCAGCACCATGTGGCGGAAGCCGCGGCGGAACTTGTCGTAATGATAGGCGATGTCGGCGGCGAAATAGGTGTAGCTGCCGTCGGACTTCCGAAGCGGCCGATCCATGTCGTCGCCGAAGGCGCTGGCGCGAAAGAGAAGCTGCGGCCGAGGCTCCCAGTCTTCGGGCGGCGCCTTGCCCTTGGGCGGCGCGAGCACGCCCTCATAGACATAGCCCTGCTCCTCGAGCCAGCGGATGGTCTCGTCCACGCGCCCCGACTCGTGGAGCGAGCGCTCGGAGAAGAAGACCTCGTGGGTGATGCCGAGCGCCGCGAGATCGTCGCGGATCATCTCCATCATTGCCGCGGTGGCGAACCGCCGGATCGGCTCGAGCCATTCCGACTCGGGCGCGTCGACCCAGCGGTCGCCATGGATCTCGGCGAGCTTGCGGCCTACGGGCACGAGATAGGCGCCGGGATAGAGACCTTCGGGGATGGGGCCGATCTCGTGGCCCAGGGCCTCGAGATAGCGCAGATGAACCGAGCGCGCGAGGACGTCGATCTGGGCTCCGGCGTCGTTGATGTAGTATTCGCGCGTCACCGCATGACCGGCCTTCTCCAGAAGGCTGGCGAGCGCATCGCCGAACACCGCGCCGCGGACATGGCCGACATGCATCGGCCCGGTCGGATTGGCGGAGACATATTCGACATTGACCCGCGCGCCGCCGCCCATTCCGGAGCTGCCATAATCGGTGCCGGCACGCAGGATCTCGGGCAGGCGGGCACGCCAGAAGTCGGTGCCGATGCGCAGATTGAGGAATCCGGGTCCGGCCACCTCGGCCGCATCGATCTCCGGCTCGGCGGCCAGTCTTTGCGCCAGATCCTCGGCGATGGCACGCGGCGGCCGCCCCGCCCCCTTGGCGAGTACGAGCGCCGCATTGCTGGCGATGTCGCCATGCGCGGGATCGCGCGGCGGCTCGACCGTGACGCGTCCCGTATCGAGCCCGGCGGGCAG
>CAZAEP010000072.1:0-10789 GCA_964484045.1 uncultured Sphingomonadales bacterium | reverse complement strand
CATGCCGACGATTTCGGAATGCGCATGCTGCGAGATCTGCCGGATCAGCGTCTTGCGATAGCCGGCGGGCATCCAGTCCTTGGGCTCGATCACCTCTTCCGCGTCGATACGCCGCTGGAATGCCGCCTCGCGGGCCTTGTCCTCGGCCACCGCAAGGGCGTCGCGCCGCTTCTCCTCCTCGCTTCTGAGATCGGTGGTGTACATCGCAGTCCCTCCTTCACACGCGTTCGAGCGCCAGCGCGATACCCTGCCCGACGCCGATGCACATGGTGCAGAGCGCGCGATCGACTCCGCGTTCCTGAAGCTCGAAGGCGGCGGTGAGCGCGAGCCGCCCGCCCGACATGCCGAGCGGGTGACCAAGCGCGATGGCGCCGCCATTGGGGTTGACGTGGGGAGCATCGTCGGCGAGCCCGAGATCGCGCAGGACGGCCAGCGCCTGGCTGGCGAAGGCCTCGTTGAGCTCGACGAGGTCGAAATCCGTGATCGCGAGGCCGAGCCGCGCCATCAGCTTCCTCGACGCCGGCGCCGGTGCGAAACCCATGATCCGCGGTTCGACGCCGGCCACGGCGGCGCCCGTGACGCGGGCGATGGGCGTGAGCCCGTGGCGCGCGGCGGCGGCTTCGGACGCAACGAGAAGCGCCACCGCCCCGTCGTTCACGCCCGAGGCGTTGCCGGCGGTGACCGTGCCCCCTTCGCGGAAGGGGGTCGGCAGCTTCGCCAGCTTCTCGAGCGTCGTGTCGGGGCGCGGATGCTCGTCGCGGTCGACGATGACGGGGTCGCCCTTGCGCTGCGGAATCGTCACCGGCACGATCTCCCTGGCCAGCCGCCCGCTTTCCATCGCCCGCGCCGCGCGCTGCTGCGAACGGAGCGCGAAGGCGTCCTGATCGGCGCGCGAGATTTCGAATTCCGCAGCCACGTTCTCGCCCGTCTCGGGCATCGAATCGATGCCGTATTGCGCCTTCAGACCGGGATGGACGAAGCGCCAGCCGATCGTGGTGTCGTAGATCTCCGCCTTTCGCGAGAAGGGCGTCTCCGCCTTGGGCATGACGAAGGGCGCACGCGACATGCTCTCGACGCCGCCGGCGATGATCAGCTCCGCCTCGCCGGTGCGGATGGCGCGCGCCGCCATCGCCACCGCGTCGAGCGAGGAGCCGCACAGGCGATTGAGCGTCACCCCGGGCACCGCGGGCGGCAGTCCGGCGATGAGCGCCGCCATGCGGGCGACATTGCGATTGTCCTCGCCGGCCTGATTGGCACAGCCGTAGACGACGTCGTCGACGGCCTCCCAGTCGACGCGGTCATGCCGCTCCATCATCGCCCTGATGGGGATCGCCGCCAGATCGTCGGTCCGCACCTTCGCCAGCGCCCCGCCGAAACGTCCGATCGGGGTCCGCACCCCGCTGCAAATGAACGCGTCCGTCACGATGTCATCATCCTTCCCTCACGCCGCCCGCATCGCCACCATGGTGAGGAGCTCGTAGCTTGCACAGAGCTCGCCTGCGCCGTTCTCGATCACCACCTGCCAGCGCACCTCGCCATAGTCCTCGGTGCGCCGGGTCTTGTCCTTGACCGTGAGCACCGCCCGCATCGCCTCGCCGGGATAGACCGGTTTCACGAAGCGCAGACCGTCGAGCCCGGTATTGGCCAGCACCGGCCCCGGAGCGGGATCGACGAAGAGACCGGCGGCGAAGGAAAGCAGCAGATAGCCGTGCGCCACCCGTCCCTCGAAGAAGGGGTTGGCCTTCGCCGCCGCCTCGTCCATATGCGCGTAGAAGCGATCGCCGGTGAAGTCGGCGAAATGCTCGATGTCGGCGAGCGTGATTTCGCGCAGAGGCGAACGATAGGTCTCGCCGAGTTCGAGCTCGTCGAAGGCCCTCGTGAAGGGATGCGGGCGGTCGGTGATCTCGGCGGACCCGGGCACCCAGCGCCGGGTCGCCGCGGTGAGGACATCGGGGCTGCCTTGGATCGCGGTGCGCTGCATGTAATGAAGCACGCCGCGCACGCCGCCCAGTTCCTCGCCGCCGCCGGCGCGTCCCGGCCCGCCATGGACGAGATGCGGCAGCGGCGAGCCGTGCCCGGTCGCCTCCCCGGCGCTGTCGCGGTTCATGACATAGAGCCGCCCGTGATAGGCGGCGATGCCGTCGACGATCCCGGCCACCGTTTCCGCGTCATGGCTGAAGATGGAGGCGACGAGCGAGCCTTCGCCGCGATTGGCGAGCCGGATGGCGTCGTCCACATCCTCGTACGGCAACACCGTGCTCACCGGGCCGAAGGCTTCGACCGCATGCACGGCGCGGGCGCGCCCGGGATCGCGGCACAGGAGAAGCACCGGCGGCAGGAAGGCGCCGGTCTCCGCGTCGGCATCGACGAGCTCGAAGCGATCGGGATCGCCGCAGACGATCTCGCTTTCCTCGCGCAGACGGTCGATATTCGCGCGCACGTCGGCCCGCTGCTCGAGCCCGGCGAGCGCGCCCATGCGCACATTCTCGTTCGCCGGATTGCCGACGGTGATCCGGGCGAGCCGCTCCCCGAGCGCCGCCAGCACCGCCTCGAGATGCGCGGCGGGGACCAGCGCGCGACGGATGGCGGTGCATTTCTGTCCCGCCTTGACCGTCATCTCACGCACCACTTCCTTCACGAAGAGATCGAACTCCGGCGTGCCGGGCGCGGCGTCGGGACCCAGGATCGCCCCGTTCAATGAATCGGTCTCGGCGATGAAGCGGACGGCGTTTTCGATGATGGTCGGCCGGCTCATGAGCCTGTGCGCGGTCGAGGCCGAGCCGGTGAAGGAGACCACGTCCTGACAATCGAGGCGGTCGAGCAGATCCCCGGTCGAACCGGCGATGAACTGCACCGCGCCCTCGGGCAGGATGCCGCTTTCGACGATCTGCTCGAACAGGGCGGCGGCGAGAAAGGCGGTCGGCGTCGCCGGCTTGATGATCGCCGGCATGCCGGCGATGAGCGTCGGCGCGAGCTTCTCGAGCAGGCCCCAGCAGGGAAAGTTGAAGGCGTTGATGTGCACCGCGACGCCGTGGCGCGGCACGCAGACATGCTGGCCGAGAAAGCTTCCCTCGCGCGAGATGCGCTCCACCGCGCCGTCGATATAGACATGCTTGTCGGGCATCTCGCGGCGCGCCTTCGACGACATCACGAACAGCGTCTGAATGCCGCCGTCGATATCGATCCAGCCGTCCTTGCGGGTGGCGCCGGTGGCCGGGTTGAGCGCGTAGAGCGCCTCCTTGCGCTCGTTGAGATAGAGCGCCAGCGCCTTCAGCATGTGACCGCGCTCGTGAAAGGTCATCGCCCTCAGGGCGGGTCCGCCGACACGGCGCGCATAGTCCGCCATGGCGGCGAAATCGAGACCCGTCGTGCCGCAGCCGGCGATCACCTCGCCGGTGGCGGCATGGCGGAGCGTGCGCACGTCGCCCGCGGGCGTATGCCACGCGCCGACGGCGAAGTTGCGAAGAAGCTGCATCGCTTGACCCTTCCGGCGGATTTGCCCCATCGGCCCTTCGACGGGCCTTTCGTCATTATGCATTTTTATTTCAGAAATGAAAGTTTCTGTATCATGTCGGCGGCGGCGAGATTGACCCGCGGCACGCAAGGGAACATGCTGCGGGCTCACATCAGGAGCGCGGACGTTGCGAATCGCTCTGCCGGGCGTCGCAACGGGACGAGGAGAGGCATATGGAGTTCGAGACGATCGCGTTCGAGGCGGACGGCGCGCTTGCCGTCATCACGCTCGACCGGCCGGACAAGCTCAACAGCTTCAACGAGGTCATGCACGAAGAGCTCGCCCGCGCGCTCGAGCGGGTCGAGAAGGGCGACTTTCGTTGCCTGCTCCTCACCGGCCGCGGGCGCGGTTTCTGCGCCGGGCAGGACCTCTCGGACCGTCTCGTGCAACCGGGCGACGCGCCGGTCGATCTCGGCCACTCGCTCGAGACCTGGTACAATCCGCTCGTCCGCCGTCTGCGTGCGCTTCCCATGCCGGTGGTGTGCGCGGTCAATGGCGTCGCCGCGGGCGCAGGCGCCAATATCGCGCTTGCCTGCGACATCGTGCTCGCCGCCCGCTCGGCGAAATTCATCGAGCCCTTCGCGCGGCTCGGTCTGGTTCCCGACTCGGGCGGAACCTGGATCCTGCCGCGACTCGTCGGCCATGCGCGGGCGAGCGGCATGGCCCTTCTCGGCGAGCCCGTCGATGCCGAGACCGCCGAAAGGTGGGGGCTGATCTGGAAGGTGGTCGACGACGACGCGCTGATGGACGCGGCGCGGACGCTTGCCGCCCGTCTCGCGACGCAGCCCACCGCCGGGCTCGCGCGCACCAAGCGGGCGCTGCTCGCCGCCGCCACCAACGATCTCGATGCCCAGCTCGATCTCGAACGTGACCTGCAGCGCGAGTCCGGATTCAGCGAAGACTATCGCGAGGGCGTCGCGGCGTTCTTCGAGAAACGCCCGCCGGTCTTCAAGGGACGGTGAGAGCGGGATGGCCGGACCGGATTCCAGCTCTTCACCCGCGCTGCTGGCGGATCTCGGGAGCCTGCGCGCGAAGCCGCTCGTCGCCACGCTTTATGGCGATGGGCTCCTGCCACATGGCGGTGGCGCGTGGCTCTCGTCGGTGATTCGTCTCGCGGCGCCCCTCGGGCTGTCCGAGCGCATGGTGCGCACGGTCGTCTTCCGCCTGCGCAAGGACGGCTGGCTGCAGGCGAAAAGAAGCGGCCGCCGCAGCCATTACAGCCTCACGCCCTCGGCCCGGCGGCAGTTCGAAACGGCGGAGCGGCGCATCTATTCCGTTCCGGGAAACCATTGGGACGGTCACTGGACGATCGCCGTTTTCGACGGATCGGGACCGGAGCACGCGCGACGGGCGCTGTTGCGCGAACTCGGCTGGTCGGGCTTTGCCTCGCTGGCGCCGCGCATCATCGCGTATCCCGCACGCGAACAGGACCTGCTCGACCGCGCCCTCGCCGACAGCGGAATGCGCGACCATGTGCTCTGCCTCGCGGCGGAAACGACAGGCGGCTCCGAGGCGGCGCTCAGACGGGTGGTCGCGGCGAACTGGCCGCTTGAAGCGGTGCGCCGGCGTTACGAGACGTTTCTGACGCGCTTCGCGCCCCTGGCGAGGGAACTCGGAAACGGCTGGCAGCCATCGCGGGAGCAGGCCTTCGTGCTGCGCACCGTGCTCATCGACGTCTATCGCCGTACGCTCCTGCGCGATCCCGCCCTGCCGCTGCCGCTTCTGCCGCGCGACTGGCCGGGCCTCGCGGCGGCCGAGCTCACGCGCGACATCTATCGCCGTCTCGCCCTGTCGGCGCAGGAGCATGTGATGTCGGTGCTCGCGGCGGACGAGCCGCCCGACCCGCCGGGCCCGGCCTTCCGGGCACGGTTCGGCGGACTTGGCGGCGGGGAGGCGGGATGAGCGCAAACCCCGACAAGGCCTATCTCGCGGCGGTGCGCGAAGGACGCGCCGCGCCGGGGCCGATCAGCTCCTGCCCGGCGGCGGAGAGCCTGGGCGCCCGCCTTGTCGCCCTCGATCCGGTGGCGGGCGCGATCCGTATCGATTTCGTCGCCGGCTCGGACGCCGTGAACGGGGCGGGAGTCGTTCTCGGCGGTGTCCTCGCCGCCATGCTCGATCTCCTGGCCGCCTTCGCGGTGCTCGCCTTCACGCGCGCGGAGGTCCCCGGCTCGATCGACCTTCAGGTGCACTTCCTGCGCCCGGCGCGCCCGGGAACGCTTCGTGGCGAGGCGCGTCTGGTGCAGGCGGGACGCCGCATCGCCTATACCGAGGCGGCCCTGTACGACGCGCAAGATCGCGCGATCGTCCGTGGTCGATCGGCGCTGGCGTTGCGCTAGGTCCCGGGCGCGAGGGTCTCCTCGAAGCGGATCGGCGCCCCCCGGGCCGGGCCGAGAATCTCGTCCCCCCACATGACGCGCCGCCCGCGCACCAGGGTGCCCACCGGCTTGCCCTGAAGCTCCCTGCCGGTGAAGGGACTCCAGCCGCATTTCGAGGCCAGCCAGTTTTCCTCGATGCGCCAGCGCCGCTTGAGATCGACGAGCGTGTAATCGGCATCGAAGCCGACCGCGAGCCGGCCCTTGGCGCAGAGGCGGAACACGCGGGCGGCGCCATGGCTCGTCAGATCGACAAGACGCTCAAGACCGAGCCGCCCCTGCGCCGCATGATCGAGCAGCAGCGGCAGCAGCGTCTGCACCCCGGGCATGCCCGACGGCGAGGCGGGATAGTCGGCCGCCTTCTCCTCGGTCGTATGCGGCGCATGATCCGAGCCGATGACATCGACGACGCCGTTGGCGATCGCCGCCCACAGGGCGTCGCGGTGCCGCGCTTCGCGGATCGGCGGGTTCATCTGGGCCCATGTGCCGAGGCGCTGATAGCAGCCGGGCGCCGCGAGCGTGAGATGCTGCGGTGTCGCCTCGACGCTGGCGATGTCCTTGTGCGCGGCAAGCAGCGCCATTTCCTCGGCGCTGGTGACATGAAGGACATGGACGCGCCGTCCGGCGGCGCGGGCGAGGTCGAGGAGGCGGCGGGTGGCGCGAAGCGCCGTCTCGACGTCGCGCCAGACCGGATGCGAGGCGGGATCGCCCTCCCGCCGCAGGGCCTTGCGCTCTTCGAGCCGGGACTCGTCCTCGGCATGGACCGCGACCCGCCGCCGCCCCGAGGCGAGCACGCGCGCGATGTCGGCGTCCCCGGCGACGAGAAGCGAGCCCGTGGACGAGCCCATGAAGAGCTTGACGCCGCAACAGCCCGGCAGGCGCTCGAGACTTGCGAGATGGTCGGCATTCTCGGGCGTCGCGCCGACATAGAAGGCGAAGTCGCAATACATGCGCCCCGTCGCGCGTCCGACCTTGTCGGCAAGCGCCGCCGCGGTGGTCGTCGCCGGCTTCGTGTTGGGCATCTCGAAGACCGCCGTCACGCCGCCCATGACCGCGGCGCGGCTGCCCGATTCGAGGTCCTCCTTGTGCTCGGCGCCGGGCTCGCGGAAATGCACCTGGGTATCGATCACCCCGGGCAGGAGATGCAGGCCGCGGGCCTCGATCGTCTCGCCGGCGTCACAGCGCCCGAGATCGCCGATGGCCGCGGTGCGCCCGGCCCTGACGCCGACATCGGCGCACCCCGTTCCGGCGTGCGAGACCACGGTCGCGCCGCGGATGATGAGATCGAATCGCTCGGCCATCTTGCGGCCTCCAAAGGATCGTGTCGCGGCTATGTAGCCCGCCGGCGGCGCCATGTCACGGTTCGCGGACCGGGCGTCGGGCTTGCACCGCTTCGCCGGCCACCCTACCTCTGGGCGCGCATCGTGTTATCGTGGAGGCATGTCCATGAGCGCCACTGCCATTCGTCTCGAGAGCCGCGGCGTGATCGCCGTCTCGGGCGAGCAACGCGTCGAGTTCCTGCAGGGCATCGTCACCAACGACATGGGCAAGCTGGGCCCCGAACGGGCACTCTATGCAGCGCTTCTCACCCCGCAGGGAAAGTATCTCTTCGATTTCTTCATGATCGCCGAGGGCGAGCGCATTCTCCTCGATTGCGAGGCGGCGCGCCGCGACGATCTCATGCGCCGCCTCATGCTCTATCGCCTGCGCGCCAGGGTCGAGATCACGGACGTCACATCCGGGCAGGCGGTGTGGGCGGTCCTCGATGCCGATCCCGCCGCTCTGCCCGCAGAAGCGGGGGCGGCACAGCGACTCGCCGGCGGCATCGTCTATCGCGACCCGCGCACGGCCGCGATCGGCTGGCGCGCGGTCCTGCCGGCGGATGTGGTGCCGGCCTATCCCGCCGGCGGGATCGCGTCCTACGAGACGCGCCGCATCGCCCTCGGGCTCGCCGACGGCAGCCGCGACCTCGAGGTCGAGAAGACCCTCGCGCTCGAGGCCAATCTCGACCTCCTCGGCGCCATCGATTTCGACAAGGGCTGCTATGTCGGTCAGGAGATCACGGCCCGCACCAAACATCGCGGCAAGGTGCGCAAGCGACTGCTGCCGATCGAGGTCGCGGGCAGCGAGGCCCCCGTGCGCGGCATGGCGGTGATGGCCGGCGACAAGCGCGTCGGCGAGATCCGGAGCGTCCGCGGCACCTCGGCGATCGCGCTGATGCGTCTTGAGGACGTGGCCGCGGCGCCGGCGCTCAGCCTCGAGAAGGACGGACGGCCGGTCCGCATCCGCCGCCCCGACTGGACGAGAGGTCTCGCGCCACTGGACGAAATCGGCCCGGCGGCATAAGACTCCCTCTGTCGATGATTCATCGGGGGGCCGCGATGACCAACCGACGGGCAAGAAAAGAGCGCCGGCGCCAAGGGGATCGGAAACTGATCCTCGTCGCGGCTGCCGCGGCGGTCATCCTGCTCACGGTCTTTGCTCTGGCGTCCTGAAGGCTCCGTCGGCACCGCGCGACGGCGACGGGGCGAATCGCAGGGGCCTGCCTGCGCATGCCGCGCTCGCCTCAGTCCCGTTGCCGACGCCTGGCGCGAAGGACCGCCTGTGCCGCGGCGAGGCGCGCGATCGGCACCCTGTAGGGCGAGCAGGAGACATAATCGAGTCCGATCTCGTCGCAAAAGGCGACCGAGTCCGGATCGCCGCCATGCTCGCCGCAGATCCCGAGCTTGAGATCGGGCTTCGTCGTGCGCCCCCGTTCGGCGGCGATGGCCACGAGCGCGCCCACGCCCTCGCGATCGATCGAGACGAAGGGATCGCGCGGCAAGAGGTGCTTCTCGACATAGAGCGGCAGGAAGCCGCCGGCGTCGTCGCGACTGATGCCGAAGGTGGTCTGCGTCAGATCGTTGGTGCCGAAACTGAAGAAATCCGCGACCTCGGCGATCCGGTGCGCGGTCAGCGCCGCCCGCGGCAGCTCGATCATGGTGCCGACCTGATAGTCGAGCCGGCGCCCGCGTTCGGCGAACACCGCCTCGGCCACCGCTTCGATGCGTTTGCGCAGGAATTCGAGCTCGGCACGGGCGGCGACGAGCGGGATCATGATTTCCGGCGTGACGGTGACGCCGTGCCGCTCGCCGACATCGATGGCGGCGCCGAAGATGGCCCGGGCCTGCATCTCGTAGATCTCGGGATAGGCGATGCCGAGACGGCAGCCGCGATGACCGAGCATGGGGTTGGCCTCGGTGAGCTCGAGCGCGCGATGACGCAGTTGTTCGGCCGGCACCCCCATCGCCGCCGCGACATCGGCGAACTCGCTCTCCTCGCGCGGCAGGAACTCGTGCAGGGGGGGATCGAGCAGGCGAATGGTCACCGGCAGCCCGCGCATGATGTGGAAGATTTCGGCGAAATCCTGCTGCTGGTAAGGGAGCAGCTTCTCGAGCGCACGGCGGCGCCCTTCGGCATCCTCGGCGAGAATCATGTGGCGCACCGCAACGATGCGATCGGCGTCGAAGAACATATGTTCGGTGCGGCAGAGCCCGATCCCCTCGGCGCCGAAATCGCGCGCCGCGGCGGTGTCGGACGGGGTATCGGCATTGGTGCGCACGCGCATGCGGCGATAGCGGTCGGCCCACTCCATCAGCGTTGCGAAATCGCCGACGAGCTCGGGCTGCAAGGTCGGCACCTCGCCGACCATCACCTCACCGGTGGAACCGTCGATGGTGATGACCTCGCCGCGCTGAATGCTGCGCCCACCCGCCGACATGGTGCCCGCCGCAATGTCGATGCGCAGCGCTCCGGCTCCCGAGACGCAGGGGCGTCCCATGCCGCGCGCGACCACCGCCGCATGGCTGGTCATGCCGCCGCGGGCGGTGAGGATGCCCTTTGCCGCGTGCATGCCGTGAATGTCCTCGGGCGAGGTCTCGATGCGGACGAGAATCACGTCCTCGCCCTCGCGGGCGCGCGCTTCGGCCTCGTCGGCGGTGAAGACGACGGCGCCCGAGGCGGCACCGGGCGACGCCGGCAGCCCCCTGGCGACGACATCGCGCGGGGCCTCGGGATCGAGAGTCGGGTGAAGGAGCTGATCGAGCGCCTCGGGCTCGACGCGGAGCACCGCCTCCTCCTCGTCGATCAGTCCTTCCGCGACCATGTCGACGGCGATCTTGAGCGCCGCCCTGGCGGTGCGCTTGCCGGCGCGCGTCTGCAACATCCACAGCTTGCCTTCCTGCACCGTGAACTCGATGTCCTGCATGTCGCGATAATGCCGCTCGAGCGTCGCGAAGACGTCGCTCAGTTGCGCGAAGACCTCCGGCATCACCTCTTCCATCGAGGGCTTGTCGTCCCCCGCGGCGAGACGGGCGGCCCGGGTCAGATGCTGCGGCGTGCGGATGCCGGCGACCACGTCCTCGCCCTGGGCATTGACCAGAAATTCGCCGTAGATCGCCTTCTCCCCGGTCGAGGGATTGCGCGTGAAGGCGACCCCGGTGGCCGAGCTGTCGCCGCGATTGCCGAACACCATCGCCTGCACATTGACCGCCGTGCCCCATTCCTCGGGAATATTGTGGAGCCGGCGGTAGACCTTCGCGCGATCGATGTTCCACGAACCGAAGACGGCCCCGATGGCGCCCCAGAGCTGCTCCTTCGGATCCTGCGGAAAAGGCCGGCCGAGGGCGGATTTCACCTCTTCCTTGAAGATGTCGACGAGCTCGCGCCAGTCCGCGGCGTCGAGTTCGGTGTCCTGGACGAGCCCCCGGTCCATCTTGAGATTCTCGATCGCCTCCTCGAAAAGATGGTGTTCGACGCCGAGCACGACGTCGGAGTACATCTGGATGAAGCGGCGATAGCTGTCATAGGCGAAGCGTTCATCGCCGGTGCGCGCGGCGAGCCCGGCCACGGTCTCGTCATTGAG
>CAZAEP010000071.1:0-10802 GCA_964484045.1 uncultured Sphingomonadales bacterium | reverse complement strand
CGACGATGAACTCGACGGTGCCTGCGGAGCGATAGTCGACCGCGCGCGCGAGCGCCACCGCCTGTGCGCCCATCGCGGCCCGCGTCTCCGCGTCGAGAAAAGGCGACGGCGACTCCTCGATGATCTTCTGGTGCCGCCGCTGGATCGAGCATTCGCGCTCGCCGAGATGGACGAGATTGCCATGCGCGTCGCCGAGAACCTGAATCTCGATATGCCGCGGCTCCTCGATATATTTCTCGATGAAGACACGAGGGTCGCCGAAGCTCGACTCCGCCTCCGAACGCGACGACGCGAACCCTTCACGGCATTCGACATCGTCACGGGCGATCCGCATCCCCTTGCCGCCGCCACCGGCGGATGCCTTGATCATCACCGGATAACCGATCGTGCGCGCGATCCGCACCGCCTCGTCCGTGTCGGCGATCTCGCCGACATGGCCGGGGATGACCGGCACCCCGGCCTTCCGGGCGAGGCGCTTCGATTCGATCTTGTCGCCCATGACGGCGATGGCGGATGCCGGCGGCCCGATGAACACGAGCCCGGCCTCTTCCACGGCGCGGACGAAGGCTTCGTTCTCGGCGAGAAACCCGTAACCGGGGTGGATCGCCTCGGCACCGGTCTCGCGCGCCGCAGCGAGAATGCGATCGACACGCAGATAGCTTTCGGCCGCCGGAGCGGGGCCGATCGCCACATGCTCGTCGGCCATCTCGACATGCAGCGCATCGGCATCGGCGTCGGAATGGACGGCGACGGTCGCGATTCCCATCTTCCGCGCCGTACGGATGACCCGACAGGCGATCTCTCCCCGGTTGGCGATCAGTATCTTCCTGAACATGCGTGCGCCTCTTTGCGGCCCCATGTCCTTCTAGCTAAACCGAAGCGGCGGCGCTGGCAATCGCCCGCCGTTGCGCATTGTCGATCATGGGCGAACGGGCTATGATCGCGCATCGCACCGGAGAGGGGGGGCATATGTCCGCGCAGTCATCACGCACCGGCGGCCGGGGGATTGCCATCCTCGCCGCCGTCATCGCCGTCGTCATCGTCCTCGTCCTCATCACCCGTCCCGGCACTCCGCCCGCGGACAAGGCCACGCCGGCGCCTGCGGCGGCAGATCCCATCGCCGCGGCGGTCGCCGACGCCGATCGGCCGGCGGAGGAGCGCGCTCGCGACGCCGGCCGCAAGCCGGCGACGGTTCTCGCCTTCTTCGGCATCCGGCCGGGCATGCGGATTTACGAGGTGGCGGGCGGCGGCGGATATTACACGCGCCTTCTCGCCCGCATCGTCGGCCCCGAGGGCCATGTCGTGGTGCAGAACAGCGCGCGCTTCTGGCCCCGGCTCAAGGACCGTGTCGAGCCGCTCTATGCCGCACTCGGCAATGTCGAGCTCTTCATCGGTGATCCTGCGGACTATGACGGGGCGCCCGAGAGCTTCGATGTCGTCTATGTCTCTCTCATCTGGCACCACATGCATTACGATCCTCAGGAGGGCGAAGTCCTGCCCGCGCGCACGGTGCGCTTTCTCGAGACCGCACGCCGTCTCCTGAAGCCGGGCGGCGTGCTCGCGATCATCGAGCATGAAGCGGCCGACGGCACGACGCGCGCCGAGAGCGCCGCGTGGCACCGCGCGCCCAGGGCGATGACGATCGCCGATGTCACGGCTCATGACTTCGACTTCACCGGCGCGAGCGACGTTCTCGCCAATCCCGACGACGACTTGCGAAATTACTGGCGCGAAGCCCTGCCCAAGCGCGACAGCTCACAGCGTTTCGTGCTCGAATTCGTCAAGCCCGCGGCATAGGGGGCCCGCGACCGCTCAGGGGCTCTCGATCGGCCTGCCGTCCTCGTCGACGAAGATGATCGGCGCCGGCCCCTGACCCTTGATTTCGATGATCACGGCCTCGTCCCTGGCGCCGTCGAAATGCGGCGCGCCGGCGGGATGCAACATGTAGCTCCCCGGCCCCAGCGGGATCGTCGCATCGGGATCGAAATGCGTTCCGGTCCCCGTCCACCATGTGCCCTCGATGACCGTCACATGGCGATCATGGGGGTGAATGTGCGGACGCGTGAAATGCCCCGGCGCGAAGCGGGCGCGGATGATATAGAACCCTTCCTTGCGCGGATCGCCGGTGACGAGAGCGAAGGAAAGGCCGGGCCGGATCGACGGTTGCCAGTGCAGATCCTGCGGCCGCAGTCTGACGAACCCGCCCTCCCCGGCCGCACCGCCGAGCACGACAAGCGCGACCGCCGCGACCAGCGCGACACGCAGGACGAGCGATGTCGAATACCGCCCCATGCCCGCGATCATGAGGCGTGGCCGCGCGGGCCGTCAAGGGCGGAGCGCCTCCGTCTCATCGCTCCAGACTGGGAAAGTGGAAGAAGGAAAAGGAAAGTGCGCGGTTCACCCGGATGTCGTCCTCCGACAACGGCACATAGAGGATTTTGAGTCCGACATGCTTCTTGCCCTTGCGGATGCCGTCGACGGTGGCCGCGACCGGGGTACGGTGACGGACGAGGTGGCTCAGGCAGGACACAATTCGTGTCGGTACCGCCCGATCGGGATATTGCGACACCCGTCGCCCGGTGAACTCGCCGTAAAAATGCACGACCTCGGTCCCCATCAGCCGGATCATCGCATCGTCGACCGCGCCGGCACGGTCGAACACAAGCTCGTAGAGCGTCATGCGCGGCAGATAGAGCTTGAAGGCCACGGGGTCGATATCCGCGCGGGAAAGCATGCGACGCGTACCCCTCTTGCGATCGAGGATACGCAGGATATCCGCAAAAGGCGGCAGCCCGCATATTTGCTCCTCGCCCTCGACCATGCGCCAATTGGTCAGGGTGATGCCGTCGCCGAGCGCACCCGGTTCTGGGATCGCATCCGTCATCTTGGAAGTCTGCCGCAAAAGCCGAGGAGAGACAACAACATATGCAACTGACGGTATAGTTACGAAGCTGGAGTGATTCTCAGGAACCGGCCCGGTTACCGCGCGGGATGCGCGACGGCACGTCACGGAAGGTCCGCATCGGCTAGCCGCCGCCGGCAAAGCTCTGGATGAGACTGCCGGCGACGAGGTGCCAGCCGTCGACGAGGACGAAGAAGATCAGCTTGAAAGGCAGGCTCAGGAGCACCGGCGGCAGCATCATCATGCCCATCGACATCAGGATCGAGGCGATGACGAGATCGATGATCACGAAGGGGATGTAGAGCAGAAAGGCGATCTCGAAGGCGCGCCGGAGCTCGCTCACCACGAAGGCCGGAATCAGGCTCGACAGCGGCGTGGCGTCGAGGCTTTCGGGCCGATCGCGACCGGCGGCATCGAGGAAGAGGCCGAGATCCTTCTCCCGCACATTGGCGAGCATGAATTTCTTGAACGGCGCAGTCGCGGCGGGCAGTGCCTCGTCGGGCGCCATTTCCTCGTTCATCAGAGGAGCGATCCCCTGCTCCCAGGACGTCCTGAGCGTCGGCGCCATGATGAAACCGGTGAGAAAGAGCGCGAGAGAGATCAGCACGACATTGGGCGGCGTCTGCTGCGTGCCAAGCGCCGAACGCAGGATCGAGAGCACGACGACGATGCGCGTGAACGAGGTCATGACGATGAGGATCGACGGCGCCAGCGTCAGCACGGTGACCAGCAGGAGAAGCTGCACGACGCGTCCCGTCAGCGTGCCCTCCTGACCGAGATCGACGCTGATGCTCTGCGCCGACGCCGGATCGGGCAGCAGCAGACCGAAGGCGAGTGCAAGTCCGAGCAGAACCAGATGCCACCCCTTCATGCCTCGCTGTCTCCTTTCGCTGCCGACACGCCCTCCCCGCCCGTGATCCGGCGCTCGATGACGAGATCCCCCGAGGGACCGATGAGAAGAAGGTGCTCCACATCGTCACGCGCCACCAGCACGAGACGATGCCGGGGGTCGATGCTGATCGTTTCGCGCACGCCGAGCCGGGCCGGAGATGTGCGACCCATCGCCCCGGCGATGCCGGGGAGCAGGCCGGCGCGGCGCACCAGCCAGGCGAGCGCACCGATCAGCCCGAGGACGAAGAGGAGGGCGAGCACGGAATTGAAAATGTCGAGTGCGCCCATCGCGCCGGGCTCCCTGTGGCTGCGGCCGGAATGACCGCCGCCATGCATCTCACGCCAAACACGGTAAAAAAATCCTTAATATTTCCAGAAACTTAAGAGTTGTCGCGAAAGTCCGCACATTCTTTACCTTCTGTTAAGGCCGGAGGACCGATCATGCGAACCGGACACGTATCGCCGGATAGGGAAAGGCCCGCTCGATGGACCTTGCGAAAATTCCGCTCCTTGCGGCGCTCAAGGGCCGGATGCAGTGGCTGACCGGAAACCAGAAGGTCTTGGCGGAAAACATCGCCAATGCCGACACGCCCGGTTACCGTCCGAAACGGCTGGAAGCCCCTGACTTCAGCTCGCTCGTGGAGTCCCTGGCAGCCTCGCGAAGCACCGGGCCGACGGTCGCCATGGCGCGGACGAATCCCGCCCATTTCGGCCCCGGCGGCGCGATCGACGAGAGTGCCAGGGAGCGTCCGGCGTCGTTCACCCGGTCCGCGCCCGACGGCAATGCCGTCGATCTCGAGAGCGAGCTTTTGAAGATGGCGCAGAATCAGATGGATTACGGCCTGATGGTCGACCTTTACCGCAAGCAGGTCTCCCTGCTGCGTACCGCCTTGCGGGGCCCGGGAGGGAGCCGCTCCTGATGCGTTGATCGGAGAGCCCGACGATGGACATGGAACTGCAGAAGTCGATGATGATCTCCGCCGCCGCCCTCAAGGCGCAGACCCTGCGCATGCGGGTGATCGCGGAAAATCTCGCCAATCAGGGGTCCGAGGCGGCAAGCCCCGGCGAGGATCCCTATCGGCGCAAGCTCGTGACCTTCAAGAACGTGCTCGATCGCGAGCTCGGCATCGAAAAGGTGGTGGTCGAAAAGGTCTCCTTCGATCAATCGGAATTCGGCAGCCGCTACGACCCCGGCCACCCCGCCGCCGACGCCAACGGCTATGTCAGGACGACCAATGTCGAAGGCATGATCGAGGCCATGGACATGACCCAGGCCCAACGCACCTATCAGGCCAATCTGAACGCCATCGACGCGGTCAAGGCCATGGCCGTGCGGACACTCGAACTGCTGCGCTGAGGAATTGAGAGATGGACATGAAGAGCCTCGATGCCGCCAATGCCTACGGTGCCGCGCTCGGCCGCGGCAACGGCCCCGGTCTCGAGGGCGGCGACCGCCTCGGCGCCGCCGGCGGCGGCAAGACCGAGAGCGCCTTCGGCGGTCTGGTCGAAGATCTCATCAGCCAGACCCGGCAGGCGGTCGCCGGTGCCGAAGTGGAGAGCGCCAGGGCGGTCGCCGGGCAGGCCGAGATGGTCGACGTCGTCACCGCCGTCTCCAATGCCGAAATGGTGCTCGAGACCGTCACCACGGTGCGCGATCGCGTGATCTCCGCCTATCAGGAAATCATGCGGATGCCGATCTAGGACACGTTCCGAGACCATGGGAATGTCGCTCCGGACCAGGGGCGACGTTCTTTCCGAAACACGCATTAACCTTAACGACCGCCAAGACAAGGACCCGAGGTGACCCCGGCCGATATTCTGGACATCGCGCGCGACGCCATCTTCACGCTGCTCATCGTCACCGGCCCGGTGATGGCCATCGGGCTCACCGTCGGGCTCGTGATCGCGCTCTTTCAGGCGTTGACCCAGATCCAGGAGCTGACGCTCACCTTCATCCCCAAGATCATCGCCATCTTTCTCGCCCTGCTCCTGTTCCTGCCGATGATGGGCAGCCAGATGGGCGATCTCATGGCGCGGCTCATGGATCATGTGGTCACGGGAGGCTGACGGGCCGTGCTCGACACCCTGCTTCCCGCCGAGAGCTGGGGCTTTCTCCTCGTCTTCGCCCGCATGGGGGCGCTTCTTGCCGCCATGCCCGGGCTCGGCGAGCAGCAGATCCCGCAGCGCATCCGGCTCGCACTCGCACTCGCCATCTCGCTTCTCGTCTTCTTCATGATCCGCGAGGCCCTGCCCCCCCTGCCGGCGGGCCTCGCCGGTCTCGTCGGGCTCATTCTGGTCGAGATCATGACCGGCCTCATGATCGCGCTTCTGATCCGCGTCATCTTCAGCGCCCTCAATGTCGCCGGCACGATCACCGCCTTTCAGACCAGCCTCGCCTTCTCACAGCAGGTCGATCCGGCGCAGGGAACGCAAAGCGCGATCACCGCCAGCTTCATGTCGATGCTCGGTCTGGTGCTGATCTTCGCCAGCGACCTGCACCTCGTGATGCTCGAGGCGATGGTGCGCTCCTACCGCCTGTTCCCGATCGGAGCGCTGCCGCCGATCGACGATTTCGCCGCACTGATGACCGACTATGTGGCGGCGAGCTTCGTGCTCGGCATGCAGATTGCCGCACCGTTTCTCGTCTTCGGCGTCGTGTTCAATATCGGGCTCGGGCTCACCGCCCGCCTGATGCCGCAACTGCCGGTGTTCTTCATCGGCCTGCCGCTCAATATCTTCGTCGGCTTCGCGCTGTTGATGATCGCCCTGCCGGCGATGATGATGTGGTTCCTCACGATCTTCGAGCAGCGCTTGTCGATCTTCGTGCAATAGGGGCCGGCGATGGCTGAGAACGACGATCAGGACGACGCCCAGAAAACAGAAGAACCGACCCAACGAAAACTCGAAGAGGCGGCGAAAAAGGGCGATCTTCCGCAATCCCAGGAGCTCAAGCATTGGATGATGCTTGTCGCCGGAGGGCTCGCCTTTCTCACCACCGCCGACTACACGGCGCGCATGGTGATGGGCGAAACCGCGGGGTTCCTCGCCCATGCCCATGAGATTCCGATGGACCCGCAGGGGATCCTCGCGGTTCTCGAAAGTGCGGGTTCGCGGGTCCTGCTCTACATGATGCTGCCTCTCGGAATCCTGCTCGCCGGCGCGCTGGCCGGCAATCTCCTGCAGCACAAGCCGGTCTTCACCTTCGAGAAGATCAAGCCCAAGCTGAGCAAGATCTCGCCGGCCGCCGGATTCAAGCGTCTCTTTTCGATGCAGCGTCTCGTCGAGTTCCTGAAAACCGTCGCCAAGCTGGTCATCGTCGCCTTCGTCGCCGGGCTCATCCTCTGGCCCGACCGGACGCTCCTCACGCTCATGATCCACGAGCCCGTCGAGCGTCTGACCGACACCATCGTCACCCTGTCGCTCAAGGTGCTCTTCGGCGTCATCGCGGCGATGACCGCCATCGCCGCACTCGACCTTCTGTTCCAGCGCCTCGATCATCTGAAAAAGATGCGGATGACCAAGCAGGAGGTCAAAGACGAGCACAAGCAGATGGAGGGGGACCCGCTGGTGCGGGCGCGGCTCCGGCAGATTCGCATGGAGAAGGCGAAGAAGCGGATGATGGCGGCGGTGCCCGAAGCCGACGTGGTGATCACCAACCCGACCCATTATGCGGTGGCGCTCAAGTACAAGCACGGCGAGATGCAGGTCCCGGTGCTCGTCGCCAAGGGCGTCGACGCGGTGGCGCAGCGCATTCGCGCGCTGGCCGAGGAACACGGCATTCCGCTGGTCGAGAACCCGCCGCTCGCGCGCGCGCTCTATGCCGGCGTCGATCTCGACGAGGAGATCCCGCCGGATCACTATCAGGCGGTGGCGGAAGTCATCAGCTACGTGCTACGTCTGCGAAAAGGCCTCAAGGCAAGCTATCGGCCGAGTGCATGACCGACGCCATGGAACGCATATTGCCGATCAGGAGGGAGAGACGCCGCGGAGATCCTCTCCACGCCGGCTGGAACCCTCTCGGCGATCCCGCCGACGGGGGGACCGCGCACCTCGTCGGAAGCGCCATCGTCGGGGTCCTTGCCGCCTTCGCCGGCCTCGCCTTTCTGGGTGCCGGCGGCAACTGGAATGGGGGCCTTGCCCTTGCCGGAGCGGTTCTCCTCGGCACCGGCGGTCTCGTTCTCCTGCTGCTGCGGCGGCGGGCAGGAGCCGTCGAGGAGAACGGTGCCCGCCGGGCGGTCGAGGACATGGTCGCGGCCTGGCCGCATCCCGCCGTTCTTCTCGATCACGAGGGAAGTCCACGCATCGTCAATCGTGCCCATCGGCGCCTCTTCGCCGCCGCCGTACCGCATAACGGGACGGCTCCCGCCCGCGAAGTCCGCGACCGGGAGGGGCGGCTCTACCGCTCCGGCGCCATCACCTGCGCGGTGGGCACGGTGCTGACCTACGTCCCCGTGCCGGAGGGAACCGCTGACGACAGGGCATCGGACGACGGCATCGACTGGACCGCCCTCGGCGATGCGCTGGCGCCCCTCGATATCGGTCTGGCGGTGGTCGGGGCGGATGGCGAATTCCGCGGCATCAATTCCTGGCTCCGGGATCGACTCGCGCTCGAGGCGGATGAGACGCCGCCCGACGATCTCGCGGCGGCGCTCCTGGACCCGGTGCGGAAGCGCATCGCCCTGCCCGGGGGCGTCGAGGCCGAAAAACATCTCGTCGGGACCGCCGGTGGAGAGCGGCTGTTGCTCCTGCGGCCGAGCGGAACCGACGAGGCCGACGGGCTCGGCCCCGAAACGGCACAGTGGCGGACCCTCTTCGACACCGCACCTCTCGGGCTCGCCATCGTCACCTCCGAGGGCCGGCTCCTCGCCTTCAACAAGCCCTTCCGTCGCTTCGCGCCGAACCGCAATCCGCGCCAGGGCGACCGTCTGATGGATTATGTGGCGGGTGAGGACGGCACGGAGATCGCCAGACGTCTCGAACGCGTCTTCGCCGGCGAGCCGCCGGCCGCGCCGCTCGACGTCAGCTTCAACACGCATCCCGCACGAACCGGTCAGGTGGTCTTCTCGCTGCTCCCCGGCAAGGGGCCGCGACGGGCGCTCGTGCATCTGATCGACACCACCAAGCACAAGAGCCTCGAGCGGCAGTTCGTGCAGGCCCAGAAGATGCAGGCGGTGGGGCAGCTCGCCGGCGGCGTGGCGCACGACTTCAACAATCTGCTCACCGCCATCATCGGCTTCTGCGATCTGCTGCTCGTGCGCCACGGGCCCGGCGACCAGTCCTTCTCCGACATCATGCAAATCAAGCAGAACGCCAATCGCGCCGCCAATCTGGTGCGCCAGCTTCTCGCCTTTTCGCGTCAGCAGACGATGCGGCCGAAGGTTCTTGTCGTCACCGACGTGCTCGCCGATCTCGCCAATCTCCTGCGCCGCCTCATCGGCGAGACGATCGAGCTCAAGATGATCCATGGCCGCGAGCTCGGACCGGTGAAGGTGGATCAGGGGCAGCTCGAGCAGGTGATCATCAATCTCGCGGTCAACGCCCGCGACGCCATGCCCGATGGCGGCCGGCTCACCATCCGCACCAAGAGCGTCGGCCCCGACGATCGTCTGGTGAAACATTATTCGGTCATGCCGGCCGGGCACTATGTACTGATCGAGGTCGCCGACACCGGCGAAGGCATCGCACCGGAGAATCTGAACAAGATTTTCGAGCCCTTCTTCACCACCAAGAGCGTCGGCAAGGGCACCGGACTCGGCCTCTCCACCGTCTATGGCATCATCAAGCAGACCGGAGGCTTCATCTTCGTCGAGAGCGCGCCGGGCGAGGGCGCGACCTTCCGGGTCTATCTCCCGGTCCATACCGAGGCCGCATCCGAGGAAAAGCCGGCGACGACGCCGCAAGCGACCGATCTCACCGGGCGCGGGACCATCCTTCTCGTCGAGGACGAGGATGCGGTGCGCATGTTCGCGGCGCGGGCCCTCAGCAACAAGGGCTACCGAGTGCTCGAGGCCGCATCCGGCGAGGAGGCCCTTGCGCTCGTGCGCGAGAATGCGGCCGAAATCGACCTTCTCATCTCCGACGTCGTCATGCCGAACATGGACGGCCAGACGCTGGTCGCCGAGGCCAAGCGCATCCGTCCCGAGCTGCGGGTCATCTTCATCTCCGGCTATGCCGAGGACGTCTTCAAGAGCGGCGGCGACGAGAGCACCAGGAATGCCGCCTTCCTGCCCAAGCCCTTCTCGCTCAAACAGCTTGCCGAAAGCGTCAAGGCGGCGCTCGGCTGACCGCGCTCGCGGCGCCGGTCGGCGCACACCGGGCGTGAGAACAAAACATGAAACATTGCTCTTGCGCGACGAGAACAAATCGCGTACGCTGCCATCGGATTGCACTTCGCAGCCGACCGTGAAATAAGGAGCGGACCAATGGCCGATGCCGCATTGCGTCTTGTAGGAGAGTCGTCCGTGGACAAGCAGAAAGCCCTCGATGCCGCGCTCGCGCAGATCGACCGAGCCTTCGGCAAGGGCTCGGTAATGAAGCTCGGGCAGCGCACGAACGTGGTCGATGTGGAGACCGTCTCGACCGGTTCGCTCGGCCTCGATATCGCGCTCGGCATCGGCGGCCTGCCGCGCGGCCGGGTGATCGAGATCTACGGGCCCGAGAGCTCGGGCAAGACGACGCTGGCGCTGCATGTCGTTGCCGAAGCGCAGAAGAAGGGCGGCGTCGCCGCCTTCGTCGATGCCGAACATGCGCTCGATCCCGGCTATGCGAAGAAGCTCGGCGTCGATATCGGCGAGCTTCTGATCTCCCAGCCCGACACCGGCGAGCAGGCGCTCGAGATCGCCGACACGCTGGTGCGCTCCGGCGCGATCGACGTGCTTGTCGTCGATTCCGTCGCGGCGCTCACGCCGCGTGCCGAGCTGGAGGGCGAGATGGGCGACAGCCATGTCGGCCTGCAGGCGCGGCTGATGAGCCAGGCCCTGCGCAAGCTCACGGGATCGATCTCGAAGTC
>CAZAEP010000070.1:0-10879 GCA_964484045.1 uncultured Sphingomonadales bacterium | reverse complement strand
GACGCGGCGCGCGCGGAAGAGGCGGCCTGAGGAGACGACGAGAAATGATGCACGAGGACGAGACCAGATGAACGGCACAAGAAGCGTCTTCAAGCGCGAATTCGCCAGCTATTTCGCAACCCCGCTGGCCTATGTCTTCATCGTCATCTATCTCGTGCTGTCGGGCATCTTCACCTTCTATGTCGGCGGGTTCTACGAACGCGGCCGCGCCGATCTCGAGCCCTTCTTCCTCTATCAGCCCTGGCTCTTCCTCTTTCTCGTCCCCGCCGTCGCCATGCGGCTGTGGGCGGAGGAGCGCAAGACCGGCTCGATCGAGCTTCTCGTCACCCTGCCGATCACCCTCGGCGAGGCGGTGCTCGGCAAGTTTCTCGCCGTCTGGGCCTTCATCGGCATCGCCCTCGCCCTCACCTTTCCGATCTGGATCACGGTCAATTATCTCGGCGATCCCGACAATGGCGTCATTGCCGCCTCCTATCTCGGCGCCTGGCTGATGGCCGGCGGCTATCTCGCCATCGGCGCCGCGATGTCGGCCCTGACCAAGAATCAGGTGGTCGCCTTCGTGCTCGCCGTCACCATGTGCTTTCTCTTCACCGTCAGCGGCCTGCCCATGGTGCTCGCCTTCTTCGAGGGCTGGGCGCCCGACGCGCTCGTCTCCCTGATCGCAAGCTTTTCCTTCCTCAGCCACTTCAACACCATCTCGCGAGGCATGATCGGGCTTGCCGACCTCCTCTATTTCCTCTCGGTCATCGCGCTCTGGCTGTTTCTGGGGCGCCTCATTCTCGAAGCCAAGAAGGAGGCGGGCTGAGCGATGCGCGCATTCCTCCGTTCACCGAAAGTCGCAGGCGCCCTGGCGGTCGTCCTCTTCCTCGCCGCCAATGTCATCTTCAGCGAGAGCCTCGGGCGCTACCGGATCGACCTTACCGAGGACAAGCTGTTCACGATCTCCGAGGGGACGGAGAGGATCCTGCGCAATCTCGAGGAGCCGATCGTCGTCACCTTCTTCTTCTCGGAATCGGTGGCCCGCGACTATCCCGACCTCTTCCTCTACGGCCGCCGCATCCGCGACATGCTCGAGGAATATCAGGCGATCGCCGGCGACCGGCTCCGCCTCGAGATCGTCGAGCCCGACCCCTTCTCCGAAGAGGAGGACCGCGCCGTCGCCGCCGGCCTGCAGGGCATTCCCACCACGAGCGGCAAGCAGATCTATCTCGGGCTCGTGGCGCGCGATCTCACCGATCGCGAGGCCTCGGTCCCCTTCTTCAGCCTGGAACGACAGGACTTCCTCGAATACGACCTTACCAGGCTGATCGCCGGCCTCGCCACCGACAAGCGGCCCAAGGTGGCGCTCGTCACCTCTCTTCCCATGGCGCCGGGCGGCTTCGCCGGCCTCGGGCAGCCGCCGGGCCGCGGCTGGGTGATTCATGATCAGCTGAAGCAGCTTTTCGATGTCGAGACCCTGTCGGTGCCGTTCAAGGCCGTGCCCGCGGACACCGATCTGCTGCTCCTCGTCCACCCGCCGGGGCTGTCCGATCAGGAGCTCTACGCCATCGATCAGTACGTGCTGGCCGGCGGACATGCGGCGGTGTTCCTCGACCCCTTCTCGGAGGCGGCGGCGAATGCGCGTCCGGGCATGGCTCCCCCGGCCCCCGAGTCCTCGACGCTCGACCCGCTGCTCAAGGCGTGGGGGCTCGAGATGGTGCCGGGCAAGATCGTCGCCGACATCGCGCAGGCGCAGCGCGTCAATATGGGCGGCGGCGGTCCGCGCACGATCAAGGACTTCGTCCTCTGGATCGCGGCGCGGGGCGATTCGATCAATCGCGACGACCCGGTGACCGGCAATCTCGAGCAGATCAATCTGGCGAGCGCCGGCGCGCTCAGGCCGGTCGAGGGCGCAACGACGACGATCGAGCCGCTGGTGCGCTCGAGCGCCGTCTCGACACTGGTCGATGCCGGCGAGGCCCGCGGGCTGCCCGATCCCGACGCGCTCCTGCGACGGGTGGAACCCGACGAGAACCGCTACACGCTGATCGCACGCGTGACCGGCGAGGTGAAAAGCGCCTATCCCGACGGTCCGCCGAAAAAGGCGGCGACGGACGCAGAGACGGACGCGGAGGCGGACGGCGACACGACCCCGCCCCTCCCTCATCTCGCGGTGTCGAAGGACCCGGTCGCGCTCATCGTCGGCGCCGACAGCGACCTCTTCGACGACCGTTTCTGGGCACAGGTGCAGGACTTCTTCGGCCAGCGGGTCATCGTGCCGATCGCCGACAATGCCACCCTGCTCATCAATGCGCTGGACAATCTCGCCGGTTCGGATGACCTGATCGCCTTGCGCGGCCGCGGTGTCCGCGACCGGCCCTTCACCGTCGTCGCCGCCATTCGCCGCGCCGCCGAAGCGCGCTTCCTCGCCGAGCAGGAGCGGCTGAAGCAGGAGCTCGCCACCACCGAACAGCGACTCAAGGAGCTGCAGTCGAAAATGGGGGAAGGCGAGGTCGTGCTTTCGCCGGAGCAGGAAAAGGAGATGGCCCGCTTTCGCACCCGTACGCTCGAAATCCGGCAGCAGCTTCGCGCCGTGCAGCGCAATCTCGTACATGATATCGAGGCCCTCGGAACCACGCTCGCGGTTCTCGACATCGCCCTCGTGCCGACACTCCTGACGCTCGTCGCGCTCGTCCTTGCGGCCTGGCGCCGGCGGCGGCGGAGAAGGAGGATGCCCGCATGATCAGCGAGCGACAGACGACCATCCTCGGCTTCGTCACGCTCTTCGCCGTACTCGGAGCGATCTGGTTGCTCTTCGGCGAGAGCCCCTCGACGTCCGTCACCCATCGCGACGAGCCGCTCTTCCCCGGCCTTGCCGATCGCCTCAATGCGGTGGCGACGATCACCATCGCGAGCGATCCGAACACGACCACGCTCGCGCGCAGGGACGGTGCCTGGACGATCACGGAGAAGGGCGGCTACCCCGCCGATGCGAAGAAGGTGGGCACCCTGCTCGGCGGCCTGATCGACGCCCGCATCCTGCGCGAGACCACCGCCAATCCGGCGCTCTACAAGCGCATCGGTCTCGGCGACAAGGCGGTTCATCTGAAGCTGAGCGACGGCGACGGGGCGGCCATCCTTGCCCTCGATGTCGGCGATCGCAGCTATCGCGACCGCCGGTTCGAGACCTATGTCCGCCGCGCCGAGGACAAGGTCACCTATCTCGTCTCCGGGCTCCCCGAGGTGCGTGCGGAAGCCTCGACCTGGCTGCCGCCGACCCTTCTCGATATCGCGCAGAGCCGGGTGGCGCGGATCCGCCTCGCTCATGCCGACGGCGAGACGCTGGAGATCGTGCGCCCGGCCCCCGACGCCGACTTCACGCTTGTCGGCCTGAAGGAGAGCGAGCGTCTCAAGGGCTTCCGCCCGCTCGATCCCGTCGCCATGGTATTCACGACGATGGGCCTGCGCGATGTGCGGCCGGCGGCGGAGGTGGCGAATCACGATCCTCTGGTGCATGTTCATATGGAGACCTTCGACGGTCTCGGAATCGATCTCGACCTCGTCGAGACGGGAGACGAGACCGGCGATGCCTGGGCGACGCTCAAGGCCGCCTACACGCCGCCGGCGGATGATGCCGAGGGCCCCGGGGTGATGCCGGACGCGCCCAAGGACGGGGCGGCGGAAGCGGCGGAGATCAACGCCCGCACCAAGGGCTGGGCCTTTCGCCTGCCGTCGTCGAGCGTCATCAGCCTGCGCCGGCACCGCGGCGATCTCGCCGAAGCGAAACCGGGCGAGAAGAAGGCCGACGAGTCACAGGACGACACCGGCGGCTCTTGACCCGCCGACCGCGCACCCTAGATCGGAGCCATGCCGGGACGCCGGAAACCCGCCGCGAGGCCCTCCCGGCAGCGAGGCGCATGTGGCAAGACGACGATCGTGAGACAGGAGAAGCGACGAGTCATGAGCGACACCACCGCACCCCGGGTCGAACGGCACAGCTTCGAGGCCGAGGTCTCGAAGCTTCTGCATCTGATGGTGCATTCGGTCTATTCCGACCGTGAAATCTTTCTCCGCGAGCTCATCTCCAACGCTTCGGACGCCTGCGACAAGCTGCGCTACGAGGCGATCACGAAGCCCGACCTGATCGCCGACGACCCCGAATTCCGCATTCGCATCGCGTGCGACAGGAAAGCGGGAACGATCACCGTCTCGGACAATGGCATCGGCATGGATCACGACGAGCTGATCGCCAATCTCGGCACCATCGCGCGCTCGGGCACCGCCGCGTTCGCCGACGCCCTGAAGGGCGACAAGCCGGCCGATCTCTCGCTCATCGGTCAATTCGGCGTCGGCTTCTATGCGAGCTTCATGGTCGCCGATCGGGTCCGCGTGACGAGCCGCAAGGCGGGAAGCGACGGCGCCTTCCTGTGGCAGAGCTCGGGCGACGGCGAATATGAAATCCGCCCCGCGAGCCGTGCCGCGCGCGGCACCGATGTCGAGATCAGGCTCAAGAAGGACGCCCGCGAATTTCTCGATCGTGACCGCCTCGAGGCGATCATCCGCAAATACTCGAACCATATCGCGGTGCCGATCACGCTCGCCGCCGGCGCCGACGGCAAGGGCCCCGACGAGTCGACGCTCAACGAGGGAACGGCGCTCTGGGCGCGCCCGAAATCGGAGATCAGCCCGGAGCAGTATACGGAATTCTACCGTCATGTGGCGCATGCGCTCGATGAGCCGGCGCTCGTCATCCACAACCGTGCCGAGGGGCGCATCGCCTATACGGCACTCCTCTTCGTTCCCGGCGCGCGGCCGCTCGACCTCTTCGATCCGGCGCGCAAGCCGCGTGTCAAGCTGCATGTCCGGCGCGTCTTCATCAGCGAGGACAGCGAGACGCTTCTGCCGGGCTATCTGCGCTTTCTCCGCGGTATCGTCGATTCCGAGGATCTGCCGCTCAATATCAGCCGCGAAATGCTGCAGACGAGCCCGGTGATCGCCCGCATGGGCAAGGCCATCACGAACAAGGTGCTGGGCGAGCTCGGGAAACTCGCCGACAAGGACGCCGGACGCTATGAGGCGATCTGGGCCAATTTCGGCGCCGTTCTGAAAGAAGGCCTCTACGAGGACGCCGACCGCCGCGGGCAGCTTCTCAAACTCGCCCGCTTCCGCTCGACCCGTGGCGAGGGCTGGACCTCGCTCGCCGGTTATGTCGCGCGCATGAAGGACGGGCAGTCCGCCATCTACTACATCAGCGGCGACGATCCCGAGCTCGTCAGGCGCTCGCCGCAGCTCGAGGGATTCCGCGCGCGCGGCGTCGAGGTGCTGCTCCTCTCCGACCCCGTGGACGCCTTCTGGCCGACCGCGGTCGGCGATTTCGAGGGCAAGCCCTTGCGGTCGATCACCCGCGGCGGGGCCGACCTCAAGGACCTCGGCCCCGCCGCGGAAGGCGACACGCCGGAGCGCCCGAAAGAGGGGGAGGTCACGAAACTCCTGGTCGCGCTCAAGGACATTCTCGGCGACGAGGTGGCCGACGTCCGGCCCTCGGAGCGCCTCACCGACACGCCCGCCTGTCTCATCGCCGACGAGAAGGGGCTCGATATCCACCTCGAGCGCATGCTGCGCCTGCATCAGAAGCTCGACGGCGCACGGCCCAGGATCCTCGAGATCAATCCCGGTCACGCCCTCATCCGCGCCATGATCACCCGTGCCGAAGCCCCCGGCGCGCGCCGGGCGCTCGAGGAGCCGGCACATCTGCTGCTCGATCTCGCGCGCGTGCTCGAGGGCGATCCTGTGCCCGACCCGGCCGCCTTCAGTCGCCGTCTTGCCACCGCCCTGACGGCGGCGCTGGCGAATTGAAGCCGGGGAGTCGGCGGGTCCGGCGCGGATCCAGGGTCGTGCCGGGCGCCTCGTGGTCCGCTACTCCTTCCCGATCTCGCGCAGCCAGTCGGAAATCGCGCGCCCGATCCCGTGCGGGCAGTCTTCGGGCAGGAAATGGGCACCGCGGACGGTGACCTCGCGCTGATGGGGCCAGCGCCGGCAGACCTCGCGCTGGCGTCCGGTGAGAATGACGCCGGGATCGGCATTGATGAACAGCTTCGGGACATCGCATTCGGCCATCCAATCGGCAAAGTCGGCAACGATGACGGTGACATCGGCGGGATCGCCGTCGAGCGGAATCTCGCGCGGCCAGCTCAGCGTCGGCCGCCGCGATTCGCCGGGGGTCAGATAAGGCCGACGATAGACCGCCATCTCGGCTTCGCTCAGGCCCCTGAGAACGCCCGCGGGGAGGATCTGCTCGACGAAGATGTTCTTCTCGAGAACCAGTTCCTCGCCCGCCGGCGAGCGCAGGGCCGAGAAGACGGGCCGGATTGCCTCGGGCCAGTCGGACCAGGAGAGCGGTGTCACGATCCCTTCCATATAGGCGATCGCCTTCACCCGTTCGGGATGACGGTAGGCCCAGTCGATCCCCAGCGCCGTGCCCCAGTCGTGCAGCACCAGCGTCACCCGCTCGCGCACGTCGAGCGCGTCCAACGCGGCCTCGAAAAAGCGACGGTGATCCTGGAAGCGATAGCTGTCCGGCCCCGGATGCGGCAGCTTGTCGGACTCGCCCATACCGATGAGGTCGAGCGCGAGACACCGCCCCTGCCCGGCAAGATGCGGCATCACATTGCGCCACAGATAGGAGCTCGTCGGGTTGCCGTGCTGGAAGACGATGGGGTCGCCCGTTCCCATCTCGACATAGGCCATGCGGTGCGACAGCACGTCGATGAAGGACTTGACCGGCTCCGCCGCGCTGATCTCCGACATCGTCGCCCCTCCCGGCTTCATGGACGCGAAAGCAGTCTATGTCCGAACGGGCGTCGCATCACCCCCCCTTTTGCAGCCGAAGCACACGCGGCATGAGCCGGCACGCCGGACACCGGCGCCGCTACCGGGACGGCACGCGCGCTAATCATCCTTGTCGAAGCGGAAGTCGGGCGTGCGTTTTTCGCGCAGGGAGGCCAGCCCTTCCGTCACGTCGGGCAGGCGGAAGCCGAGAAATTCGAGGGCCAGCGAGGCATCGAAGCTCGGCCCTGCGAGACGCAGCCAGTTGTTGAGCGCGTATTTCGTCCAGCGCACCGCGGTGGCGCTGCCGGCGGCGAGCTGCGCGGCGATCTCGAGCGCCTTCCCCTCTACCGCCGCATCGTCCAGCGCCAGGGCGACGAGCCCCATCTCCTCGGCCTCCGCGCCGCTCACCGGCGTGTTGGTGAGCAGATGATACTTCGCCTTCGCCATGCCGCACAGAAGCGGCCAGATGATCGCCGAATGATCACCGGCGGCGACCCCGAGCCGGACATGGCCGTCGAGGATCCGCGCCGTCTTCGCGGCGATCGTCACATCCGAGAGCAGCGCCACCGCAAGCCCGGCGCCGACGCAGACGCCGCGCACCGCCGCCACCACCGGCGTATCGCAGTTGACGAGATTGTAGACGAGATCGCGCGCCTCGCGCCAGACGCGCACCAGCGTCGCATCGTCCATGATCATTGATTCGATGAGGTCGTAGTCGCCGCCGGCGGAGAAATGCCCGCCCTCGCCGCGCACGAGCACCGCCCGCACGCGCCGCTCGGCGGACACCGCGCGCCACACCGCGGCGAGGTCGCGGTGGGTATCGGCATCGGCGGCATTGAGCCGTTCGGCACGACCGAGAACGATCTCCAATACACCATCGGCGGGAGCGGCGAAGACGAGGCCTGGAAACCGCTCGGAAAAGGATTCGCGGACGGCCGCGAGCATCTCAGTCGTCCTCCTCTTCGACGACGAGAAGCGTTACCTTGCCTTTGGCGAAGTTCGCGAGGTCGGCCCCGGTCGCCTGAAATTCGGGACTTTGCGCCGCCGCCTTGAAGGTCTCCCTGTCGGGAAAATGGAGCTCCGCCACCAGATGAAAGGGCGCCTCTCCCCCCATCGGTGTTCCCCGCACGCGATTGACGACCAGCCGTACCAGTCCCGGGATCGCCCGCGCCAGGGGCGCATGAACATTGCGGTAATGCGACTCGAAGGCCGCAGGATCGTCGGGCGGCGCGTAAAGCGCCAATAGTTTGTACATGGGTGATTCCACTGCCGTCCGGGAGCATTTTATCCGTTGAAGGATAGCAAGGAGACCTTTGCATTGCCACCCGGGATACACCTTTGATCCGGAGTGTATCGCGGGAAGGAAAAATCGGCTATGACTCGGTCGACCGTGCATGGTTTCTGACATTTGCGAAAGATGCAAGGCAGAGCCGAATTGCACGAAGAGGGGGATAAAAACAAGAAACATGACGGCCGAGGATAAACGCGCAACTCAGAAGCGTATTGGCCAACAAATGGAGGGAATCCATCACAATGCCTAACAAACTGATCAACTGGGTACTTCTTGGTATCTTCGGATATCTCTGGTCGTATCTCATCATGCACGTGGCATATCTCGAAGGTTGGGGAATGGTCTATGTTCTCTTCACCGTGCTCACGGTCGCAACGGTCACGGTACCGGTCAGCGAAGGAGCCGTGGACTGGATCGGAGACGCCTTCAAGGCCATGGTGCCGGTCGGCATCGCCTTTGTCGCCGCGGTTCTGGTCGCCAATGTGATCGCCTATTTCGTCGAAGGCTTCGGCTTCGACAAATGGGGCCATCCCTGGGCGGTGGCCGTTCTCGCCCTCGTCGCGACGACGCTCACCCTCGGCGCGCTCAAGAACGGCGTCCGCGACTAGACGCAGAACCGCCGGATAACGGCGCGGCGGCCCGGGAGTCTGTCTCCCGGGCCGTCGCTTTTTCCACGCTGCTCGCTTGCCTCGCCGGCGCCCGCAATCTAGAGGATGTTCTGACAAGACCCTGCCTTGCGGAGAGTGCGTGCATGGATGTTCTGAGCCGAACGCTTCTGGAGATCAAGCCGTCGCCGACGCTGGCGGTCACGGCCAAGGCGGCGGAACTGCGCGCCGCCGGTCGCGACGTCATCGGCCTTGGCGCCGGCGAGCCCGATTTCGACACCCCCGACCATGTGAAGGAGGCGGCGGTGGCCGCCATCTGGCGCGGCGAAACGAAATACACCAAGGTCGACGGCACGCCGGAGCTCAAGGCCGCGGTGCAGGCGAAATTCCGGCGCGAGAACGGGCTCGACTACGCGCCCGAGCAGATCATCGTCTCCGCCGGCGGCAAGCAGGTCATCTACAACGCCCTCGTGGCGACGCTCAATCCCGGCGACGAGGTCCTCATTCCGACGCCCTACTGGGTGTCGTACCCCGACATGGTGCGGCTCGCCGGCGGCGTGCCGCGGTTTATCGCCGGCGACATGGAGAACGACTTCAAGATCACTCCGGAAGCGCTCGACGCCGCGATCACCGCACGCACCAAATGGTTCATTTTCAACTCGCCCTCCAACCCCACCGGCGCCGCCTACAGCCGCGAGGACATCGCGGCGCTCGGCGAGGTCCTCCTGCGCCACCCGCAGGTGCTCGTGCTGACCGACGACATGTACGAGCACATCACCTATGACGGTTTCGTCTTCACCACGATGGCGCAGGTGGTGCCCGATCTCTACCCGCGCACGCTGACCGCGAACGGGGTCTCGAAAGCCTATGCGATGACCGGCTGGCGCCTCGGCTATGCCGGCGGGCCGGCGGAGATCGTCCGCGCCATGGCCAAGGTGCAGGGACAGACGACCTCGAACGCCAGCTCGATCAGCCAAGCGGCGGCGATCGCCGCGCTCACCGGACCGCAGGACTTCATCGCCGAGCGGGCGCGCATCTTCGCCGACCGCCGCGATCTCGTGCTCGCCATGCTCGCGGATGCCGACGGGCTCTCCTGCACCCGCCCGCAAGGGGCGTTCTATGCCTATCCGAGCTGTGCCGGCGTCATCGGCAGGCGCACGCCCGCGGGCAAGGTGATCGAGACCGATCTCGACTTCGTCACCTATCTGCTCGAGAGTGAGGGCGTCGCCGCGGTGCACGGCGCCGCCTTCGGCCAGTCCCCGCACTTCCGCATCTCCTACGCCACCGACAGCGAAAGCCTGCGCGAGGCCTTGACTCGCATCCAGCGCGCCTGTGCGGTGCTCGCGACCTAGGGTCGGGACGTCCACCGAAAGGAAGGAACGATGAACAAGACACTCCTCGCCGCGATTGCCCTGCTCGCCATCGCCATCGGCGTCTATGTGCTGCGCAGCGGACAACATGCGTCCGCCCCTTCCGGGAAGACCGCCGCGGCGCCGGTGGCACCGCACGCGCAGCTCGTCGCCATGCGCAAGCAGTTCGCGCGCCGCCCCATGGCGGTGGACACCGCTTATCTGACGGACGAGGAGCGCGCCGTCGTCAACAAGCTGATCAAGGCCGCCGATCTCATGTCGGCCATCTATCTGCGCCAGGTGAGCGAGGACAATCCGCGGCTTCGGGCCGAGATCGCGGCCGGCGACCGCGCCGACCGGGACCTGCTGCTCGACCTCTTCGATCTCCATTTCGGGGTCTGGGACACGCTCGACGAATTCCGCCCCTTCTACGGCGACAAGCCGCTGCCGCTCGGCGCCGGCTTCTACCCCCCCGACATGACGCGGGAGGAATTCGAGGCCTGGATCGAGGCGCATCCGGAAGATCGCGCCGCCTTCCAGAGCCTCTATACGGTGATCCGCCGCGAGGGCGACCGTCTCGTCGCCATTCCCTATTCGCAGTATTATCGCCAGTGGCTCGAGCCGGCGGCGGCACTCCTGCGCGAGGCGGCCGCGATCACCTCGAACGAAAGTCTCAAGCGCTATCTGACCCTGCGCGCGGATGCCTTCCTGTCGGACGACTATTTCGACTCCGACATGGCCTGGATGGACCTCGAAGGCACGCCGATCGAGGTCGTGATCGGGCCCTACGAGGTCTATACCGACCGGCTTTTCGGCTACAAGGCGGC